>JANPKQ010000282.1:0-6943 GCA_031426115.1 Gemmatimonadaceae bacterium
GAGTCCGCGGCAGGCGTCGGCACCCGGGTCGTGATGTCGAAGGTGCTGCCGCGCACCGCCAAGCGCGTCGGACCTCCGGAGATCGCAAGCCTCACGAATGCCCTCGCCGCGCGCAGCGATGGCAGCCCCTTCGGCGAGCTCCAGCTCCAGAACCAGGAGCTGCTTCAGGCGCTCGACCAGCTCACCCAACGCCAGGCGGAAGTCGAGCGGTTGAGCATCGTCGCCGAGGATGCGCGCAAGCGCGCGGAAGAGGCGCAGCTCGTGGCCGAGCGGTCGGTAGTTGTGCAGGAGCGCTTTCTCGCGCTGACGACGCACGAGATCCGGACCCCCCTCAACTCGATGCTCGGATACCTCGAGCTGCTCGAGATGGGACTCGGCGGCCCGTTGACGGAGAAGCAGACCGGCTACGTCCAGCGCGTCGAGCGCGCCTGCAAGCATCTCATCGCCGTCACGAACGACTTCCTCGACATGGCGAAGGGCGAGTCCGGACAGCTCAAGGTCTCGAGGCACTCCGGCGCTGCCCGCCACGTCATCGGCGAGGCCGCGACGCTCATCGCGCCGCAGGCAGCCGCGCGCACGGTGGACATCATCTTCACGGAGGCCACCGAGCGCATCATGTACCTCGGCGACGCCGACCGCGTGCGACAGATCCTCATCAACGTGCTCGGGAACGCCGTGAGCTACACACCCGCCGGGGGCAAGATCCGGGTCACCGCCACGTACGCCGAGAGTCCGCCGGAAGGCAGCGAGCTGTTCGGCGGGCCATGGTGCGCGATCCGTGTCGAGGATTCGGGCCCGGGAATTCCGCCCGAGAAGCTCGGCGAAGTGTTCGAGCCGTTCGCGCAGATTGCATCCGCAAGCCAGTCTGGTCGAAAGGGAACCGGGCTTGGACTGACGGTGAGCCGGCAGCTCGCCGTCCTCATGGGCGGCGACCTTACGGTCGAATGCTGCGCCGGGATCGAGGGCGGAGCCGCGTTCACGCTCTGGCTCGCGCCCGGCACGGTGCCGCCTGGTATGGTACCGCCGGGGACGGTGCCGCCGGGGACGCCCACCGGTACGGCGCCGCCGGGGACGGTGCCACCCGCACATATCGCGACGTGAGCTCTCGTGCGATGTTGAACGCATGATGACCTACACAGCGGCGCGAGATGCGCTCGTGGAGCAGCTCCGTGCCGACGCGCGCGCTCATGCCGCGGAGCGCTACGACGAGATCGGACGGCGTTTCGATCGGCTCGAGCATCACTTTCCCACCGGAACCGCACCCGAGCTGGGGCGCCTGCACATCGCGTTCGCGTTCTGGGATGGCTGGATCGACTCACGCAACAACGGCTGGCCGCGCGGGCCGATCGCGCTGGGCGACTGGGGTGCGCTGGCCGAGGGCGTCGCGCTCGACCTCGCGGCCGACCGCGAGATCTCATCGCCGCTCGTGCTCTCGCGTTTCGACCTCGTGGCGCATCCGAACCTGAACGAGCGAGTGCAGACCCTCGCGGCCAGACTGCGCAACCGCGAGCCGGGGCTGGCGTAGTCGGTCGCGCGCCGATCAGGCGCGCGCGAGCACCTGAAGTCCGCGGAGGTCCACGCCCTGCCAGAGCCGGTCGCGCATTGCCCGCGTCTCCGCGAGTGCGCGCGCACCATCGGGGCTGAGGTCGAACATGCGCCGGGACGCGCCGTCTCCGTGCACGCGGCTCGAGCGCACCAGCCCCTTTGCTTCCAGCCGGTCGAGCGTCGCGTACACGGCGCCGATCGCCAGCTCGCGCCCCGTCACGCGCTCGATCTCGCGCCGGACATGCATGCCGTAGGCATCGCCGTGGGTGCGCAACACGGCGACGAGAATCTGCTCCTCGAGCACGCCAAGTGGAACGAAGTCCGAATCATTCATGGTCGATCACACGGACAAATTGGAACCTGAAAGCGACTTGCTGCGGAATCGTGCGCGGGATCTTCATTGCTCGCGAAGGACCATCGCCGGGTCCACCGTTCCCGCCCGTCGCGCGGGCAGGAACGCGGCAGCCATTCCGATGGCGAGCAGCGCGGCGCTCGCCGCGATGAAGGCGATCGGATCGAGGGCACTGACGCCGTACAGGAACGACGCGAGCAGCCGGCTGAGCGCGACCGTCCCGATGGCGCCGAGCACGATGCCGATCGCGACGAGCCCAACGCCCTGGCCGACGATGTGCCGGACGACCTTCGCGCCCGAAAGCCCGAGCGCGACGCGGATCGCCCAGTCACGCCTGCGCCGCAGGGCGAAGTGCGAGATCACCCCGTAGATGCCGATCGCGCCGAGCACCAGCGCGAGCGCCGAGAGAAGCGCGAGCAGCGACATCACCTGACGCGCCGGGCCGACAGCGTTGTCCATCACCCGTTCCATCGTCGTCGTGCCCTGGATCGCGAAGCTCGGTGCGACTCGCTGAATGGTGCGCCGCGCCGCATCGAGCACCGCGGCTGCGTCACCGGACCGGGCCGTCCGCATGACGATTACCGACTGCGGGCTGAACCACGACACCGTGCCGGCGAGATAGTAGCGGGCGGGCTCGGGGGGATCGGTCAGTGCTCCCTCAGCGACGTTCGCCACGACGCCGATGATGCGCTGCGGAAGGCCGTACCCGCCGCCGACGATGCGCCCGATCGGGTTCTCCCCGGGGAAGTAGCGTTTCGCCAGTTCCTCGTTGATGACGATCGGCACCGCGGCGGGCGGAGCAGGTGGTGCTGCAGGCGTGGCCGGTGAAGACGCCGCTGGCTGTGTCGTGGCAGGAGGAGGAGGCGGGGGGCGATCGGAAATGTCGAAGGTCCGGCCGGCGACGGTGCGGATTCCCATCGTCTGGAAGTAGTCGCGCGTGACCAGTCGGAAGAACGTCGACGTTTCCGGGAGGTCGGGCTTGCCCTCGATCGTGATGTCGAAGCTGTTCCCGCTGCCGCGCAGGGGCAGCTTCATCGCCGCCGCGGTGGACGTCACGCCGGGGACCTCGAGCAGCGCGGCCGCGATCTCCTCGAGTCCTTGCCGGCGCTGCACGTTGTTCAGCTCCGCGCTCGGGACGAGGTCCACCACTGCAACGCTGCTCGTTGCAACTCCGGGATCGATCGCGTAGAGCCTGGAGACGCTGCGAACGAGCAGGGCCGCCCCCGACGCGATGAGCATCGCCAGGGCGACCTGTGTGACGACGAGGCCGCGCTCCATGCGGCCGCCGCGTCCCTGGATGCCGCCGGTCCGTGCGCGGTTCAGCGCGTCGCGCAGGTCGCCGCGCCAGAGGGAGACGAGCGGGATGATGACCACCAGGAGCACGGTGAACAGCGAGATGGCGAGGGCGACTGCGAACAACGTCCAGTCGAAGCGTGCATCCTCTGCCCACGCACCGAGCGGAAGGGCGCCTGCGAGCAGGCTGAAGCCCGCCGCGGCAAGGCCTCCCCCCACGGCGCCGGCGAGGAGACCGAGCAGCAGCGTCTCCACGACGAGTTGCTGCGTGAGCCGACGACGTGTTGCGCCGAGCGCCGCGCGCACGGCGAGCTCCGTCGCGCGTCCTTCGACCTGGCCGAGCATCAGCGCGGCGACGTTGGCGCACGCGATGAGCAGGATCAGTCCCATCGCGACGAAGGTTGCGACGAGCGCAGGCCGCATCGAGCCGAGCAGCTCGTCGCGGATCGGCGTCACCGCGGCATTCTTCGTCTTGTCCCACTTCTCCGAGTACTCGAACCGCTCGCTCATCACCGCCGTCAATTGCGCGAGCGGCCCCTGCATCGCGCGGACGTCCTGTCCGGGAGCGACATGTCCGACCAGCGTCCAGCTCCCGTTCCCGCCTTCGGGATTGATTGGCCGTGCGACCCAGAGGCGGACGCTCGGATTCGGGAACCAGAAGCCGCGCGGCATGACGCCGACAACGGTCCGCGGCGTGCCGTCGAGCGTGATTCGACTCCCGACGACGGAGGGATTGCCGCCGAGCTCCTGCCAGAGTCCGTAGCTCAGCATCGCCGTCGGCTCGGCGGTGGGGGCATCGCCACCCGCCGGGAAGCCAGCGCCGATCAGCGGTCGGACACCGAGGACGTCGAACAGCTCGGTGGAGGTGCCGAGTGCGGGGATGAGTCGCGCCGGTGAGTCACCATCGCGCATGGTGACATCGCTCGCGCGATAGAAGGCCACCGAGCGGAAGCCGGGAAAGTTGCCGCGCAGCTGGGTGTACTCACGCTCGTTCCAGCTTCCGCCGAACCAGAAGATGCCGACGCTGTCGGCGTTCGCGTACGGCAGCGGGTCGAAGATCAGCGGCCGGGCAATGCCGAACACCGCGGCGGTCCCGCCGATGCCCAGCGCGAGCGTCAGGACTGCGACGATCGTGTAGGCGGGACGCGTCCGCAGGCGGCGCGCTGCGTAGCGTGCGTCGGTGAACCAGTTCGTCAACATGTGCTCTCCGGGTCGGAAGGCGTTCGCGCGCGGCTCGAATCCAGTCCAGCCGCGCCACCAGGTCCATCGCATCAGCGCGGGCGCCGAGCCGAGCGCCTGACGCCACACCCACCGTCGTGCTGCGGCGACTCCATCGGTTGCAGCACGCTCTCCATACTCGACCGTGAGATCCTCGAGGATCTCGTCGCGCTCGGGGCGAGGCAGGAGTGTTCGCAGCAGCGCCGCGGGGAGTCGTGGCAGCGTCAGGAGCGCGGTCGGGGATGAGGTGGGGATGGCGGGATCCGGTGCGGGTGTGTTTCTACATTGTAGAATGTGGGTACGGTCCACGCTCGCGCAAGGTTTCGGCGGGGAAGGCACCGCGCAATGCGCGCATGTGTCACACCGGAGGGGTGACACCGCCCTCACGGATGTCGGAGTTACGCGGTGCCGCATCCGCGAGCATCTTTCTCCCTCCTTCTTCCACGACCGCGCCACGGGATGAACTCTTGACGGACGCCGCTCGCACCGCTTCTCCCGCTGCCGCGCCGCTGCATCCCCCGCCGGACGCGCCCGCGGCCCGGTACGACCGGTCGATCATCGAGGGGCCGTTGAGCACCGCCGTCTGGAAGCTGGCCTGGCCGACGATGCTCACCAACATCATCGGCGGCCTCCAGGGAATCGTGGACCACGTGCTCGTCGGCCACCTCGTCGGCTTCCGCGGGAACGCCGCGATCGGTGTCGCGTGGCAGATCTTCCTCATCGTGATGATCTTCATCACGTCGCTGTTCACCGGGATGAGCGTTCTCGTCGCGCGGTTCGCCGGGGCCAACGAGACCGCGAAGGTGGACCGGACCGTGTATCAGGCCTTCCTCACGGCAGTGGGAATGTCGCTGCTGGTGATCGGGCCGATCGGCTACTTCGCCTCGCCATTGCTGCTGGACCTCGTGAATGCGTCGCCGGAGGTGCAAGCGGAAGCGCTGCCCTTTCTTCGCGTCATGTTCCTGTTCAGCGCCGGGATGATGATCTTCTTCATGTTCAGTGGAGCGCTGCGCGCGGCGGGCGACGCGCGGACGCCAATGATCCTCGGTGTCGCGCTGACCGTGCTGAACATCGTCCTGAACATCGTTTTCATCAGCGGCTTCGGCCCCATTCCGGCATTCGGCACCGTCGGTGCGGCGATGGGCACCTGCATCGCCTCGGGACTCGTCGCGCTCTACGCGTTGGCGAAGATGTGGACCGGTGGGTGGGTCGTGTCGTTCCCCCGTGGTCACGGCTTCGGTCCCGACTGGAGTATCATCCGCTCGCTGTTCCGCTTCGGCCTGCCCACCGGGATCCAGGGCATCGCCATGAACGTCGGCGGGATGCTGATGCTCGCCTACATCGGGTCGCTGGCGCAGAGCGCCGCGGCGCAGGCGGCCTACGCGGTCTCGTACTCCCAGCTGTTCTCGCTCATCACCTGGACGTCAGTCGGCCTCATGGGCGCCGCGGCCGCGGTCGCCGGCCAGAACCTCGGCGCCGGGCATCCCGACCGCGCCGATGAGGCGGTGCACGTTGCCGCACGCGTGGGCCTCGCGGGCGCGGCCTTCATCGGCGTATTCTTTTTCTTCTTCCCGACGCAGCTGCTCGGCGTCTTCGGGATGAACGAGCCGGACGTGCTCGAGATCGGCGCGCAGCTCCTGCGTGTGCTCAGTATCTCGGGCCTCTTCATCGCCGTAGCCCTGACGTACACCGGCGGACTCCAGGGCACGGGCGACACGCGGAGCCCACTCTACATCTCGATCATCTCGCAGATCATCGTCCCGCTCGGCATCTGCTTCGTCATCCAGCGGACAGGTCAGCTTGATCCGATCGACATCTGGGTTGCGATCCTCATCGGCCACGCGATTCGCTGCGGGCTGAGCGTCATCCGGTTCAATCAGGGAAAGTGGCGCTCCATCGTCGTGGATCTCGGGACGACCGCGCGATAGGGAGTCACCGACACCCATGCGGGAGCTCCGGATTGAGATCGCGAAGCGTACCGACGGAGGCACGGTGCTCCGCTGCACGCGTCCCGACGGCACCGTGAGCTGGCAACTTCAGCGCGGATCCACGGGCGCCTTCTTTCCGCTTCACGACCTCACTCACTACGCGGTCGAGACGGTGCTCGGCGTCCCAAATGGCTTCTTCGGCCTCGTGGCGCAGGGGTGGGAGATCGAGGACACCACCGGCAAGGGCCCGCGCGGCGAGCTGCCCCCGGACGCCATCGCCGTCGAGCAGATTGTTGGTTTCCTCGACAGGGAGCGCGCGAGCAACGCCGAGTGGAGCGCCGCAGATTATGCAACGCACCTTGGTATTGCTGGCGTCTCGCTTTCGCCGTCGGTGCGCATCGCGCTCACCGATGACGCGCTGGCGCGGATCCGCGCAATGCGACGCGAGCTCTTTAGTCAGTGGACCCTTACGCCACCGGGCGAGAGTCTCCACCTGATCTTCGGGCAGCAATGAACGTCGAAGCAGCGCACCGACCGCGGTTACCCCAGGACGCCGTCCACCCCTTGTCGCCCTTGGCGGAGTTGACGCGCAGTCACGCCGTTCTGT
>JANPKQ010000283.1:0-7261 GCA_031426115.1 Gemmatimonadaceae bacterium
GCAGTTCCCGTCCTCACCGCGGAAATCTCGACGCGTCGATCCCCGGTATCACCCGAATCGCATTCTTGTAGTACACCTTCTTCAGCACATCGTCAGGCAGGTCCATCCCGTACATCCGCCAGAACGCGTGGTAGTTCCGATAGTACGGGAAGTACTCGTCCGCTGTCTCGAAGATGCGGAAGTGAGTGTGGTACTCGCCCTGCTCGTAGCTGTCCTTCCCCATCAGGATGCGGTCCTGATACTTGATAAAAAATGCGCGCCCGAGGGCGTCGCCGCTGCCGCCGCTGAGGTTCACCATGAGGCCCATGTTCAGGGCGTCCATCTCGCCGACGAGCGCTGCGGCGCGCTCGGCGGTCAGCGTCTGCTGGTGGCCGTGGACGTCGATGAACGGATACTTCGCGCGAGTGACCGGATGCTCGGGGACCTTGAGCGTGGACCGCGGCTCGTACTCACCGACGCCCATGGTTGGGCGTGGCGGCTGCTGGGCGGCGAGAGGGCCCGCAATGAGCCGAGCAGCGCGCTGGTGCGAAGTGATCGCATGACGTCCTGACGGGAGTGAAGGCAGTGCGAGCGCGCGAGCGCCGACTACGGCGTGCCGGTCAGCCTGCGGCTGAGCGCGCGGAGCTTCTGCTGTGCATCCTCATCGTACGCCTGGCCGTTCGCCCGCGTTGGCCGCTTCCCATCGAAGTAGCTGCCGCTCTCGATTCCGGGCATCGTCATCGCCTGCATGACGGCGTCTGCACCCTCGGCGATCGTCGCGCGCGGCTGGAAGCCGGCGGCCTCGACCATCGTGGTGTTCATGAGCGTCGCCGGGTGCAGCGCGACGACCGTGATCTTCTTTCCCGCAAGCTCGCGCGCGAGGTCAACGGTGAAGGTGATCTGCGCCAGCTTGCTCTGGCCGTAGGCGTGGCCGGCGCTGTAACTGCGCTCGAGCATGACGTCGCTGAAATCCACGGGTGCCTGCGCGACGGACGCGACGTTGACGATCCGTGACGGCGCGCTCTTCGTCAGGAGGGGCAAGAGGGTACGGGTGAGCAGATAGCCGGACAGATAGTTGACCGCGAAGTGCAGCTCGTGGCCGTCGGCGCTGACCTGCCGCGGCCCGCGGGTCGCCCAGATGCCGGCGTTGTTCACGAGCACATCGAGCCGCTGGTAGTCGCGATTGATCGCCGCGCCAAGGTCGCGGACCTGGGCGAGCGACGAGAGGTCGGCGGCGTAGAAGGCCGCGCTCCCCTTGCCCTCGCGCTCGATTTCCCGCACCACCGCCATACCGCGCTCGCGGTTCCGGCCGTGCACGATGACGTGCGCGCCCGTTGCCCCAATCCGTTTCGCCACCTCCCGCCCGAGCCCGTCAGTGGAGCCCGTGATGAGAACCACCTGGCGCCCCTCGGGCACCCGGCGCCCCTGGGCAGAAAGATCGTCGGGCTTCACGAGCGTGACCGCAGCGATTGCGGCAGCGAGGGAAAGGAGTGTGCGCATCCCGGAATCTGCCCCCGGCCGCATTGCCCGGCAATCCGCCCCCAACGAGGCTGACGGCTGCAGTCGTTGCTCCCTTCTGTGCCTCTCCCAGCTCGTCGCACGATCTCCCGCGGGGCGCTCGCAAATTCAACTGAAAGCACAACTCCATCGCCCCCAGCCACCCCCCACCGTCCCCACCCTTTATACGGACCCGCGCACCCGGGTACGTTTACCCCGCACCCCCGTCTCACCCCAGGCACCCCCAGAGGGACGTCATATGGACCTACGCTACGTTCTCCGATCTCTCGTTCTCGCCGCCCTTGTCGCACCTGCCGCCGCGGCGCAGGCACAGCAGGGCACCGTCGCCGGCCGCGTCACCGATGCATCCAGCGGCCAACCGGTCGGCGGCGCGCTGGTGAACATCGCCGGCACTGCCCTCGGCACCCACACGAACGCGGAAGGTCAGTTCACCATCCGCGGGCTGACCGCCGGAACCGTGGTTGTTCGCTCGCTGCGCGTTGGCTACGCCGAGCAGCGGCAGACCGTCACCGTCACCGCGGGCCAGACAACCACCGCCGACTTCCAGATGCGCGCGATGGCCGTCATGCTGAGCCCTGTCGTCACGACCGCGACCGGTGACCAGCGGCGCGTCGAGGTCGGAAACTCCATCGCGCAGATCAACGCGGCGGACATCGTGAAGCAGAGCGCCGTCTCCACCATGGGCGACCTCCTCACGGCGAAGGCCGCGGGCGTCATGGTCATCCCCGGGACGCAGACGGGCGCCGGCATCCGCATCCGGGTCCGCGGCACGAGCTCAATGTCGCTGACCAACAACCCGATCTACATCATTGACGGCATTCGCGTCGAGGGTGCGACCGGCTCGTCCACGGTGAGCGTCGGCGGCACGACGCCGAGCCGGGTCGGCGACCTCAACCCTGAAGAGATCGAGACGATCGAGGTCGTGCGCGGCCCGTCCGCCGCGACGCTTTACGGCACCGACGCCGCCAACGGCGTCATCGTCATCACGACGAAGAAGGGCATCGCCGGCAAGACCCAGTGGACGTACTACACCGAGCAGACGGCGATCCGCGACCAGAACGACTACCCGACCGCCTTCCGCGGCTGGCGCACCGGCGCGACGGGGACGACCAATTCGACGGCGTCGAACGCGGTGCAGTGCTTCCTCTTCCAGGTCGCGACCAACACCTGCCAGCAGGACAGCGTCACGAGCTACAACCTGTTCAAGGATTCCGAAGCCACGCCCTTCGGCACGGGCTACCGACAGCAGCACGGTCTCCAGCTGCGAGGCGGAACCGAGCAGGTTCGCTTCTTCCTCCATGGCGAATGGGAGAACGAGGACGGCGTCACCAAGGTGCCGGAGTTCGAGAAGGCCTATCTCGCCGCCCGTCCCTTCCGTACGCCGCTGAGCGGCTCCCAGTCGAACCCGAACGAGCTCACCCGCATCACCGGCCGAGCCAACCTGAACGTGGCGCTCGCCGACAACCTCGATGTTGCCGTGACCGCGGGATACACGAGCCAGGATCTCTCACTGCCACGCAGCGATGACTCCGGCACCGCCGGCATCGCTGCAAACGTCATGGGCGGCCCCGGCTTCAAGTACAACCTCAATGCCGCCGGCGATACGCTCTACGGCTGGCGCGAGTTCACGCCGCGCGACGTCTATCAGGCCGAGACGCTCCAGGGCATCGAGCGACTCATCACGTCGGCGAGCAGCAACTGGCGGCCGATGGACTGGCTCTCGGTCCGCGGCAACTTCGGCGTGGACTACATCGGGCGCACGGACACTCAGCTCTGCCGCTTCGGCAATTGCACGAGCACGACCGATCGCGAAGGCTTCAAGATCGACAATCGGTCGAGCTTCTTCGTCTACACCGTTGACGCCGGCGCGACCGCGAGCCGCGATCTCACCGAGCGCATCGGATCCGAGACGACCGTCGGGCTTCAATACTATCGCAACGTCTTCAACCGGAACGGCGCCCAGAGCGAGAAGCTGGCGCCAGGCGCGGTGTCGGTCTCCGCGGGCTCCGTGCAGCGAGGCGAAGAGCTGACGAGCGAGAGCCGCACGCTCGGCGCCTTCATCGAGGAGCGCCTCTCGATGAGCGACAAGCTGTTCATCACCGCCGCGGTTCGCTCCGACCGCAACAGCGCGTTCGGCCGCGATTTCAAGACGGTGTTCTACCCGAAGCTCGCGGTCTCGTGGGTCGTGTCGGAAGAGAGCTTCTTCAGCGCGCCGGGCTGGCTGAACCAGCTTCGCTTGCGCACGGCGTACGGCGCCTCGGGCGTGCAGCCCGGCACTACCGATGCCGTCCCGGCCTACTCCCCGACGATTGCGCTCGGTGAAGGCGCGGAAATGCCGGGCGTCGTCTTCAGCGCTGTCGGCAACAAGGCCCTGAAGCCGGAGCGGTCGGCCGAGCTCGAGGCGGGCATCGACGGGACGTTCTGGGACAACCGGATCTCAACGGAACTGACCTACTACAACAAGCATTCGAAGGACGCGCTCGTCAGCAAGATCATTGCGCCGTCCGTGGGCGCGGCCGCATCGCGATTCGAGAACGTCGGAGAAGTCCGCAACTGGGGCTGGGAAGCGATGGTGGATGCGCAGGTGATCCAGCGCGAGTCGTTCGGCTGGAACATCAACATCAACGGCTCGATGAACAGCAATGAGCTCATCAACCTCGGCGACACGCTCCCGATCGTCTCGAGCTCGACGCTGCGCCAGGTCGAGGGCTATCCGCTGAACGGCTGGTGGGCACGCCGCCTCGTGGACTTCGACGACCGCGATGGCGATGGCATCATCGAGTACAACGCCGACTCGACGCTCAGCGAGATCACCGTCAGCGCGCGGCCACAGTACCAGGGCTATTCGGCGCCGCGGAACGAAGTCGCGCTGAGCAACGCGTTCGACTTCTGGAAGAGCCGCTTTCGTCTCGCCGCGATGGTGGACTACAAGGGCGGCCACAAGGTCTACAACAACACCGAGCGGATTCGCTGCGCCAGCCGCAACAACTGCGCTGGGCTGGTGAACCCGAACGCCTCGCTCTACGATCAGGCGCGGACGGTGATGGTGCGCCAGCATCCGAGCGCCTCGGCTGCCGGCTTCTTCGAGTCGGCCGACTTCATCCGGCTCCGCGAGATGTCGCTGAGCTTCAACGCCCCCGATGACTGGGCAGGTCGTGTCTTCCGCGGCCGGAGCCTCACCGCCACCCTCGCCGCCCGCAACCTCGGCATTCTGTGGACGAAGTTCAGCGGCGTCGATCCCGAAGCCTTCGCCACCACCGGCGACGCGCCGTCCTCGTTCCAGGCGTTCGCTCCGCCGACGTACTACACGTTCCGACTCACTCTCGGCTTCTAGGACATTTCTACTCATGACTTCATACATCACCACCCGCTCGCTCCTGACGCGGTTGCGCCGGAACGCGGGCCTGGCATCGCTCGCGACTGCCGCGCTGTTCGCGGTCCCGATGGGCGGATGCTCGCCCGACGAGCTCCTCTCCGTCACCGATCCCGACCTCATCAACCCGCAGGACGTACAGTCGGCGGCTGGCGCGAACGCGGTGCGGATCGGAGCGCTGAATCGACTCAACATCGCGACCAGCGGTGGCGAAAGCCTCCTCCTCCTCGGTGGACTGTTCACCGATGAGTGGATCAACGGCGATTCGTTCATCGCGCGGCAGCAGATCGACCGGCGCATCATTCCGCCGGAGAACGATTTCCTCCTCACCGCTAACCGGGCGCTGCACCGGGCCCGTGTCTCGGCCCGCCAGGCGATCGACCTGATGACCGAGTTCACCCCGACGGCTCCCCGGTGGCAGGTGGCCGAGATGCACTTCATCCAGGCGTACGTCGTGAACATTATGGCCGAGCACTATTGCGACGGCCTCATCTTCAGCGACGTCGAGGATGATGGAACTCCGGTCTACGGATCGCCCATCACGACGGCAGCGGCGCACGAGCGGGCGCTCGGCCACGCCAACACCGGGCTCGCCCTGCTGGACAGCGTCGCGACGACGGACACGGCCGGAGTCCGCGTACGGAACGCGCTTCGCGTGCTTAAGGGTCGCATTCTCAACAACCAGGCGACGAGCACCGACGCCAGCAAGCGCACGCAGGCGGCCGCGGCGGTTGCCCTCGTCGCGACGACCTTCCGGTACGAGGAGCAGCATTCGCAGACGACCAACAGCAATCAATTCTGGAACCTCAACAACAACGCCCGGCGCTACAGCGTCGGTAGCAGCGAAGGTGGGAACGGCCTCAACTTCGCAACCGCAAACGATCCTCGCGTTCCGGTGTGCCTCGGCGGCGATGCCACCTGCCGGGCGATCGGCGTCACCCTCGCAACGCGCGATGACGGCACGATTCCGGTGATCGTCCAGCGGATTTGGCCTGCGCGTGAAAGCCGCGTCGCTATCCTCACGGGCATCGAGGCTCGGCTGCTCGAGGCCGAGGCGCTGCTGCCGGCCAATCCGGCCGGCTCCCTCGTCATTCTCAATACGCTCCGGCTGACCGTGACGGGGCTCGCGCCGCTCGCGGATGCCGGCACACCGGCGGCGCGCATCGACCAGCTCTTCCGGGAGCGCGCGTTCTGGCTGTTCGGGCGCGGCACGCGTACGGGCGACCTGCGTCGGCTCATCCGGCAGTACGGCCGCACCGAGGACGCCGTATTTCCGACGGGCGAGTGGCACAAGGGTGGACCGTACGGTGACGACGTGAACATGCCGGTGCCACAGGCGGAGCAGAACAATCCGAATGTCACGCCCGGTCAGGTGTGCATCAACAGGAACGCGTAGGCGACGCGCCGCGCGCGAGTTCCGCGCGGGCTTAGCGATGTGATCGGAGGGCGGACGTCGAGCGGTGCTCGACGTTCGCCCTCCGCGCATCGTAGAGGGCCGCCCTTGCTATCGACACCGGATGCTCCATTATAGGCGTGCCATCCGCGGGACCATGCTGCCGTCGCGGGGGTGATGAGCTCACGCCCCGGAGACCCATGCACCCCTTCGGTCCCGATCGGTTCGGCATCATCCCGCTAGCAACGGGCGCTACCGTCGCCGTCATGGTGGGGTCGTCGGTGGAGGCGCAGGCCGTGGATCGGGAGAAATACTTCCGCCACCTCCCGGCGACTCCGCCGATCGTGAGTCAGGCGCCTGCCAGCGCCCGGCTGCATCTCTACGGCGACACGGCCGCCCCGGGATACACAGACCGAGCGCCGGTCGACGGCATCGACGACGCACGCGCGGCGCGGCTGTTGGCGATCGCCGAGCGGTTCTCGCCGGTGCTCCGTCGGAACAACTACCTCGTGCCGCGCGACGTCGCCTGGGTGGTCGGCGACCGGCCATGGCTGAAGGTGGACAGCTGGCTCGACGAGCAGCGCGTTGGCAGCGACTCCGTGATGGTCGATGCCGGACAGCCGAACGGCCACTCCGATCCCGGCGGTTCGAAATCGCCTCTTCTCGCCGCGAGCGACGCGCGGCTCGAGACGCTGCTGCGCGAGCACGACCCTGCGCGACTGGTTCCGGTGACGACGCCGCCCGGCGGTCGGGCGGCGAGGGTGCTGTTCATCGATATCCCTGGTGAGAGCGAGAAGACATGGCGCATCACCCATGTTGCGCGCGGTACCTCAGGCTCGGGCGGGCGTGGTTTGCAGAGTCGACATGATCGACTCCATATGCTGAGCCGAAATCGGACCCGAGGGAACACCGAGACGATCGAGAGGATTGAGCAGAGTGGAGGAGTGAGAGCCGTTGGCAGCAGCGGGTTTGGCAGTAGAATCACCAACAGGCTTCGC
>JANPKQ010000284.1:0-11238 GCA_031426115.1 Gemmatimonadaceae bacterium
GTGCCAGGGACAGGGCGCCGACACCGCGCGCGGGGCGATCGGCGGGCCCGGTCGCGCCACGGCGATGGTGCCGACGATGGCGCTCGATACGGCCACGTTTGCCGGCGGCTGTTTCTGGTGCATGGAGCCGCCGTTCGACAAACTGACGGGTGTGGTATCGACCACATCAGGCTACATGGGCGGGACCGTGACCAATCCCACCTACGAACAGGTTTCTGCCGGCGGAACGCAGCATGCCGAGGTCGTTCAGATCGTCTTCGACCCAGCCCGCGTGAGCTACGCGCAGCTGCTCGACGTGTTCTGGCACAACATCGATCCCGTGACGCCGAACCGGCAGTTTTGCGACGGGGGCGATCAGTACCGTTCAGCGATCTTCTTCCACGACGAGGCGCAGGGCAAGGCGGCTCTCGATTCGAAAACAGCGCTCGAGAAGTCGAAGCGGTTCAAGGAGCCGATCGTCACGGAGGTCGTCGCGGCCGCTCCGTTCTATCCCGCCGAGGCGTACCACCCGGACTACTACACGAAAAATCCGATCCGCTACAAGTTCTACCGCGGCCGCTGCGGCCGCGACGATCGACTCAGGGAGCTCTGGGGCAAGCCGGCATCCTGATGGTCGCCGTCGCCGAGCATGACCTCATCGTCATCGGAGGGGGAGCGGCGGGGCTTGTGACAAGCGCCGGCGCGGCCGGGCTCGGCGCTCGTGTCGCGCTGGTCGAGCAGAATCGACTTGGCGGCGAGTGCCTGTGGAACGGCTGCGTGCCGAGCAAGGCATTGATCGCGTGCGCGCGCGCGGCACACGATGCGCGCACCGCCGGCCGGTTTGGAGTCGGTACGGGGAATGTCACGATCGACTTCGCGCGTGCCATGCAATGGGTTCGCGACGCGCAGCAGCGCATTGAGCCGCACGACAGTCCGGAGCGGTTCCGGTCGCTCGGAGTCAATGTCATCAGCGGCACGGCGCGCTTCGTCGGCGAGCGAGCGTTACAGGTGGACGGCCGCGCCATGCGCGCGAAGCGAATCGTGGTCGCCACCGGCTCGAAACCGGCCGTGCCGCCGATCGAGGGGCTGCGCGATGTCCCCTTCCTCACCAACGAGACGATCTTCTCGCTCGAGCGGCAGCCGGCAACGCTCCTCGTTCTCGGGGCCGGGCCGATCGGGCTCGAGCTCGCACAGGCGTTCGCCCGGCTCGGGACCAGGGTGCAAGTGCTCGAAGCCGGGTCGGAACTGCTTCCACGTGAGGATCACGAGCTCGCGGAGATGCTCGGCCAGCGGCTTGCGGCCGAGGGCGTCGAGATCATCCTCGATGCGAAAGCCAATCGTGTATCACAGCGAGCGGGCACGATTCGCGTCGAGGCGGCGCGGGGTGATGGCACTGCTGTCGCCTTCGAGGGCGACGCACTGCTGGTGGCGACGGGACGCGTGTCGAACGTGGCGTCGCTCGATGCGGGTCGCGGCTCGATCGAGACCGGACCGCAGGGAGTCGTCGTCGATGCGCGGCTCCGCACCACGGCGACCGGGGTTTGGGCGGCCGGCGACGTCACGGGTGGGCTGCGGTTCACGCACGTCGCCGACTACGAGGCGCGGTTGGTGCTACGCAATGCCTTCTTTCCGCTCTCTGCATCGGCGGACTATTCGGTCGTGCCATGGGTGACGTTCACCGAACCGGAGCTCGCGCACGTCGGGTTGACCGAACGTGAGGCGCGCGAGCGCCATGGCGACTCGGTGCGGGTCTGGTGCGGCCGTTCGACGACATGGATCGCGCCATCGCCGACGGTCATCCGCATGGCATGGTGAAGCTCGTGACCGATGGAAAGGGGAAGATTCTCGGCGGGCACATCCTCGGACATGGTGCGGGAAACATGATCGGAGAAATCGCCATCGCGATGCGGCACGGCATATCCGCATCGAAGATCGGCAATACAGTCCACGCGTACCCGACGTACCCGGAGGCGATCAAGCAGGCGGCCGAGGGCTATGTGAAGTCGCGCTTTACGGGCCGGGTCAAGTCGGTGACTCGGTGGATCGTCCGGCGGTGAACCATCGGGGCTCGCCGAGCGTTGGACGGCGGGGCTCACGTTGAGTGAGCAACGATCGGCGAGCAGCCCCTGCACGGATACAAACTGTCAGTCCAACTTTCCCAACGAGGAATTCCAGGCATGTCGTCGTCCCACGGTTCGTCTCCGCACTACTACCACGCTGCCGATCTCGGCCGATTCGGTGAGATCGCCCGCGGCAACAAGGAGCTCGCGGAGAAGTTCTTTGCGTGGTATGGCGCCGTGTTCGCCGAGGGAGCGCTGACCGCGCGCGAGAAGTCGTTGATCGCGCTCGCCGTGTCGCACGCTGTCCAGTGCCCGTACTGCATCGATGCGTATTCAAAGGATGCGCTCGAGAATGGCTCCAACCTCGACGAGATGACGGAAGCGGTGCACGTCGCGGCGGCGATCCGTGGCGGCGCCTCGCTCGTCCATGGCGTTCAGATGCTCAATCACGCCGACGACCTGGGCATGTAGCGGTGCCGCGCATTCTGCAGACTCTCCAGAAGCGCCACTCGACGCTCGCGTCAGGAGTCGGGCAGCGTGCGCGGCTGGCCGAGGTGTCGCTGCCGCGCTCGTTCGAGGCGGCGCTGGAGAGCTCCGCACTCTGGCCGCTTCGCCCGACGAGGATCGAGATCCTCCAGATCAACGTTGGCAAGCGCTGCAACCAGACGTGCGGTCACTGCCATGTGGACGCAGGTCCGGATCGGAAGGAGGTGATGCCGCGCGCCGTCATCGAGGCCGTGCTCGCCTTTCTTGCGCGGACGCGGATCCCGACGCTCGACATCACCGGTGGGGCGCCCGAGCTGCACCCCGACTTCCGCGAGATCGTCGTGCGGGCTGCGTCGCTGGGCACGCACATCATGCACCGATGCAACCTCACGGCGGTGCTGCTTCCGAACTATACCGACATTCCGGCGCTGCTCGCCGAGCATCGGGTGGAGATCGTCGCATCGCTTCCCTACTTCCAGGGTCGGGAGACCGATGCACAGCGGGGCGACGGCGTGTTCGAGGAATCGATCGAGTCGCTGCGACGACTGAATGCGCTGGGGTACGGGCGCGGGAGCGGCCTGAGCCTCAACCTCGTGAGCAATCCCGCGGGCACGTTCCTGCCGGGCGACCAGCGCGCGCTGGAGACCCGGTGGAAGGGTGAGATGCGCCGGCGCTACGGAATCGAGTTCGACCGGCTCTACACCATCACCAACATTCCGGTTAGCCGGTTCCTCGAGTTTCTCGAGGGCCGCGGAAAGACCGCGGGGTATCTGACGACACTGGCAAACGCCTACAACCCGGCCGCCGCGGCGGGGGTGATGTGCCGGAACACCCTTTCCGTCGGTTGGGACGGACTGCTGTACGACTGCGACTTCAACCAGATGCTCGACCTGCCCGTCGAGGCGTCGGGCTCACAGACGATCTTCGATGCCGACCGGGCGATTCTGGAGCGTCGAGCGATCGCTGTGGGGCCGCACTGCTTCGCGTGCACGGCCGGCGCGGGCAGCTCGTGTGGCGGCGCGGTCGCGTAGCGGTCGATGCTGTCGATCATCATCCCGACACTCAACGAGGGACGCTCGATCAGCTTTCTTCTCGACGACATTGGGGCATTGGCGATCGCGCACGAAGTCATCGTGGTGGACGGCGGAAGTGGTGATGCGACGGTGGCCGTCGCGGAGCAGCGCGGCGCACGCGCCATCCGGGAACGTCGTGGTCGCGGCGCGCAGCTCGCAGCGGGTGCGCGGGCGGCGACCTTCCCGGTGCTGTGTTTCCTCCACGCCGATGTGCGACTCGATGAATCCGCTCGGCGGCAGCTCGCCAGCCTCGTGCAATCGCGCGCCGCAGGGGCGTTCGCGTTCCGATTCCGGATCGACGCCAAAGGCTGGCGGTATCGCTTCATCGAGCTCGGCGCGCGACTGCGCGTCCAGTTGTTCGCGCTCCCCTATGGGGATCAAGGGCTCATCGTTTCCCGGGAGGACTACGACGCTGCGGGCGGATATCGGGATCTTCCATTGATGGAAGACGTCGCGCTGGTCGATGCGCTCCGCGCCGTGACGACCATCCGGGCGCTCGACTCGTCGCTGCCGGTTTCCCCGCGACGCTGGCAGCACGACGGGCCGCTCACCCGGATGCTGCGCAATTGGCGCCTCATGCTCGCGTACCGGCTCGGTGTGTCGCCACATCAGCTCGCGGCGCGGTACCTGCCGCTCGGTGACACCCCGATCCCTGACATTCGCGGAGGGGATCCTGGCTAAGCTCGCCGACCTCGCACTCCGCTACCGGCTCGAGATGGCGGTTTATCGGTGGCGCCGAGTGGAGCCACTGTCGTGGACGCCGCTGGCGGTTCCGCTGAGCGAAGCGCGGGTTGGCCTCGTGTCCACCGCGGGGCTGTATCGCGCGGGGATCGACGAGCCGTTCCGGCGAGTGCGCGGAGGTGATTACAGCTTTCGCGTCATCCCCGACGACGTGAATGTCGCATCGCTGGCGATAGGACAAACCAGCAAAGCGTTCGATCGGGGACCGATGGAGGCAGACCGGAACTCCGCGCTCCCGCTCGACAGGCTGCGCGCGCTCGTTGCGCGCGGCGCTGTCGGGTCTTCGGCACCGCGGCACCTCAGCTTCAACGGGTCGATCCCGGCGCCCGGACGCCTCGTGCGAGAGACCGCAGAACAGGCGGCGCGGATGTTCGTGGACGACGGCGTGCAAGCAGCGCTGCTGATTCCGGTGTGACCGCTCTGCACTCAGTCCGTGGGACTGATCGCCGGAGTGATGGAGCAGCATGGAATCTCGACGGTGTGCATCGCCCTTGTCAGGGAGATCGCCGAGTCCGTGCGGCCGCCGCGAGCGCTGGCGGTCCCCTTTCGGTTCGGTGCTCCGCTCGGCGAGGCGAACGATGTTCCCGGGCAGCTCGCCGTGATGCGTGCCGCGCTTCGCTTGTTCGAGGATTCGGGACCACCGCCCGTGCTTCGGGATTACGAGCCCGGCGGCTCTCCGTGAGGGCGCCGCGCGAGCCAGGCGCGCCAGTCGTCAGCGGTGTCGATATCGCGGCGTTCGTCGAGCAGGGCAATCGAGAGCGCGTGCATACGGGCATGCTCCAGTGTGGTGCGCAGCGTATCGGGTGAGCTCCACGGCACGCCCTCGAAGAGCGGCGCGTGAAGTCGGGACATGCCGATGAGGTAGTAGCCACCGTCGGCGGCGGGTCCGAGGACGACATCCGCCGTTGCGAGGCGCTCGAAGGCGTCCTCGAGGACCGATGCGGATATGTCCGGGCAGTCGGTGCCGATGACGACGACACGCCGCGCGCCATCCCGGATCGCCTCCGCGATTTCGGCGGCCATGCGCGCGCCGAGGTCGCCTGTGGGTTGCGGCTTCAGGCGGATGGAGGCCCCGAGCCACTGGCGCATCCGTCGCTCGCCGTCATCCGGCGTGTAGGCCACCGTCACCGAGTACGTCCGGCCCCCTTGGGCGGCGTTGACGACGAGCTCGCCCAGCGAGGTGTAGGCCGAGAGCGCGATGGCATCTCCGACCTCCGCGGCGAGTCGCGTCTTGACGCGGCCGGCTTCGGGGACGCGGGCAAAGACGATGACGGCGTGTCCGTGGTTGCTCAACGATGCCATGCTTCGGCCGTGGAGCTCCCAATGATCCCGGTCCGGATCCGGGAACGATTTTCGCCGCCGTGTATTCCTGAGGATGGGCAGCCGGCTACACGACGCTGGTGATCGTCAACGGCAGGGCAGCGAATGGGTGAGGACGGATCGGCCGGACACGAGGTCTCGGACGAGGCGCGAGCGGCGAATGACGCCGACTTCGCGCGGAATGCGCTTGCCTGGCTGCCGGACGTCACGCGGTTCGCGCGTGCGCTGGCGCGGAATGGTGACGATGCCGACGATCTCGTGCAGGAGACCTTTCTTCGCGCGTACCGATTCTGGCACACGTTCACGCCGGGGAGCGACGGCCGGCGGTGGTTGTTCACGATCTGTCGCAACGTTTTTTTGCGACGCGCGCAACGCGATGAGGTCGTGACGAGTGTCGGGGACGATACGGATGTGGACACGATGGCCGCCATCAACCTCCATGTGGCGGCACGCGATGCCGGCCTCGACGACATGTTCGCCCGCTTCGATCTGGGCCCGGCGATCACACGGGCCATCGATGCGCTGCCTGAAGTCTATGCAGTCGTCGAGCGGATGGTGGACGTCGACGGGATGAGCTACCAGGAAGCCGCCGATGTCCTGGAAATACCCGTTGGGACGGTGCGGTCACGCCTGTTCAGGGCTCGCCGCTTGTTGCAGCAGGACCTGATCGAGCATGCCCGCGATGCGGGTATTCGTCATGATGAAGCGTTGCAGGCGACAGACGACCCGGTCCGCGGCCGTCACGAGAGAGGACAGCATGAACGCACTTGAATGCGGACACGTCGTCCGCCGGCTGTGGGACTACCTCGACGGAATGCTGCCGGAGGCGGAGCGAGCCGACATCGTTGCTCACCTCCAGCACTGTGCGAACTGCACGGCGCACTTCGAGTTCGAGCAGTCGTTTCTCGATACGGTCGGTCGACTGCGGCGCGACGACCGGGAATTCGAGCCACTCAAGGACCAGGTCATCGCCGCGCTGAAGGCTCGCGGGTTCGCGCCGCCGGGCACGGGGCGAGCGAAATAACCCATCGGTGTGCCAGCGTGCGGCGGCGTCGACGCGAATGAGGTCACAAGGACGATTGACCCACTAGACCCCATCGGCTGGAACAGCTGCGCGCCGTGGCTGTGCTAATCAGCAGCGCTGAGTGCACTGAGTAGACTGCAGTCCGCCAGCGCAGCGTCACGGTCACAGGCCTCGATCAATCGGTTGAGCTCCCGGCGGAGAGCCCGGAGCTGCACGAGCTTGGCGTCTACCTGAGCCAGGTGAGCGTGAGCAATCTGATTGACTCCGCCACAGGGCCGCCCTGGATCGCTGGCGGCCAAGTCGAGAAGCTCGCGCACCTCGTCGAGGCTGAATCCTAGATCACGCGCTCGCCGCACGAACCGAAGGCGTTCGGCATCCGCACTGGCGTATTGTCGATAACTTCCAGCGCCGGTGCGGGACGCTGGCGGGATCACACCCTCGCGCTCGTAATAGCGGATTGTCTCGGGGGTTACCCCGGTCCGTGCCGCCAGCTCGCCGATAGTGAGGGTCACGGCGACTTCCGTCGTTTCGATCCCTGGCGTTCGCTTGTGTCTCACGCGTTGACTCCGAGGGGCTTGACCTTGTAGCGGCTACAACCTTTAAGATATACACAGGGCGCGGACACCGGGACCGCGGCGCTCGTCCAGAGGGATCGATCCCCGGCCCACAGTGCTTCAAGGAAAAACCGATGACGGAATCTCCCACGACCTCAGGCGCCTGCTGCGACACGCCAGGCAGTACCTGCACCGGCACCGATTGTTGCCCGTGCTGCACCCAGGGCTGTTGCGAGTGAGCGGCTGAACCGGCGACAGATCGCCGGAGACCCGTGTCAACGCGGCCCACTCTTTTCAGTGTGGGTCGCGTTTGTCGTCTCGCGGCGCGTCCGCGCTGAAACCCGGCCTCGCCGATCCCGTACTCGGACCCATGCCGCCGCCCCGCCCCGGCCACCGCACCGACCTCGAAGCCCTGCGCGGCCTCGCCATCCTTCTCGTGGTGGCCTACCACGCGGGGGTGACCGCGCTCGCAGGTGGGTTCGTCGGCGTGGACGTGTTCTTCGTCCTCTCGGGCTACTTCACCGCGCGGATCCTCGTACAGGAATACGGGACGTCGGGATCGGTCAACCTGCTCGCGTTCTGGCGCCGCCGTGTGCTCCGGCTGCTGCCGGTATTGGTCTTCGTCGTGGCCGCGACGCTGGTTGCCGTCTGGACGATCTGGGCGCCGATCGATCGCGCCGGAGTCGCGGATACGGCGCGCGCGGTCCTGTCGGGACGCGCCAACAACGCGTTCGCCCGCGAGGGCATGAACTACTTCGCCGGCGCAAGCTCACCCTTCCTGCATGCGTGGTCGCTTGGCGTCGAGATGCAGGTGGCACTCTTCGGCCCGCTGCTGTTCCTCGCGCTAGCGATGCTCGGTGCCTGGCAGACAGCGGCGTTCGAGAATGAGCGGGAGCGCCGGCTCTCCGCGCTCGTTCGCGGCGTTGCCATCGGCCTCGCGGCCATCGGGACGGTCTCGCTGTGCATCGCGATGTGGTGGACGACGACGGAGCCATCGTGGGCGTTCTTCGGGACGCCCGCGCGGGCGTGGGAGTTCGTCGCCGGCGCGCTGCTGGCGCTGATGCTGCCGGCCGGATCGGCCGCCGCCACGGACATCACGGACGTCACGGACGTCACGGACGTCACGGACGTCACAGACGGGCACGGACGCGGCTGGTGGCTGCAGGCCGGTGGGCTCGCGGTCATCTTCGCGGCGGCGCTGCTCTACGATCGCACGACTCCGTACCCCGGGACGGCCGCGCTGCTGCCTGTCATCGGTGCGGCTGCGGTCATCGCCGGCGGCATTCATGGACGCGGTATGCTTGGCGCGCACAGCCCATCGGTGCGCGCACTGAGCTGGTTCGGGCAGGTTTCGTACAGCTGGTACCTCTGGCACTGGCCGATCATCGTCACCGGTGCCGTCCTCGTGCCCGGGATCGGCGTGTGGGGACGGCTCGCCCTGTCTGCCGCCGCGCTCGGGCCGGCGTGGCTCACCTACCGCTGGATCGAGCGCCCGGTGCGCGAGCATCGCGGCGAATCGACTGCGCGCGCGCCATGGTTTCCCGCGGCGGCGATCGCAAGCTGTGTCGTCCTGGCCCTCGGCGCCGGCGTAATGCACCGGTCGGCCGAGCGTCGTGTCGAGCGCGCCGACCAGCGCGCGTTCGCTGCGGCGCGCGAAGACCGCATGCAGCACACGTGCTGGGCAACGGCCGCGTCGGGCGCCGCGCCGCGCGCCGCCTCCGCCTGCGTGTTCGGTGATCCCAACGGCGCCACGACGGTCGCGCTCTTCGGTGACTCGCACGCCGAGCACTGGCTGGCCGCGCTCGATCGCCTCGGCCGCGCGCGCGGCTGGCGTGTCGTGCTGATGGTCATGGGCGGCTGTCCTGTCGCCGACGCGTCGGAACTGGTCGGGGCGCGAGCCGACCGCCGCAGCCGCGAGTGCGCCCGGTACCGTGAGGCCGCAGTGCGACGGCTGATCGCGCTCGATCCGGACGTAGCCGTGCTCTCGAGCTATGACGAGGTACGTGGCGCGCGGCGCGTCCGGTGACGTCGCGTCGGACCGGCGCGTGTCGCCCGACGCGTGGGCCCGCGGGCTGCGCCGGACATACGGGCGCCTCGCCGGTGCCGGTGTCCCCGTGGTCGCGATCCGCGGTACGCCGTATCCGGGGTTCGACGTACCGGCTTGCCTGTCGCGGCGGGCTGCCGGGCTGCCGATGGCCGACGCCTGCGAGTACGACCGGGCCGACGCGTTGCACGGCGCCGCGCGCGCGGCCCAGCTCACAGCGGTGCGCGATGTCGCGGCGCGCGGGCTGCCGATCGCGGCGATCGACCTCGCGGACGAGGTGTGCGCAGCCCCGCGGTGCGGGGTCGTGCGCGATGGGCGGGTGGTGTTCACGGACGACAACCACCTCACGGCGAGTTTCACGCATGCGGCGGCCGGGGCCGTCGGGGCGCGACTCGACGCGGTCCTCGCGCCGATGGGTGTGCGCCTGCCCTGACGCGCGCCAGTACGGTCTCAACCACACGCTCCGATCGGCGCGTACTTGCATAATCAGCTAATTAGCTTATTATCTAAGTAGATGCCCTCCCCGAACGCCATCTTCCGCGCCCTCGCCGATCCCACTCGTCGCGAGATTCTGGAGCTGCTCCGCAAAGGGCCACGGTCCTCGGGGGACATCGCCGCGCAGTTCCACACTGCGTGGGCAACGATCTCCCGGCACCTCGGAGTGCTGCGCGACGCCGAGCTGGTCATCGCCGAGCGGGAGGGGAACAGCATCATGTACGAGCTGAACACGACCGTGCTGCAAGGCGCCGTAAAGGGCCTGCTCGATCTCACTCGACCTGGAGGCTCCCGCCATGCGTAAATGGATTCCCCTCTTCCTGACGTTCGGCGGCTTCGCGTTGTCGGTCGCCGTTCATGGGCAGCTCGAGCCGAGGGTCGCGCTCGATGTGGGCAAACTCCTGCCGCTCACACCACCCGGCGACCCCGACGTGCTTCCGCGGTTCGTCGCAGCGTTCGGGCTGCCGAGCCTCGCGCTTCTTCTCTGGGGTCTGCTCCACGAAGCGCCGGTGAGCCGCATCGGTCGAGCGGCGGGAAGGCTCTTTCCCGCACGCAGCATCAACGTCCTGTCAGTCAGCGACTATGAGAAGTTCGCGCCGAGCTATCGACTGATCGTCATCTGGGCCGTCAGTCTCGTGCTGGCGATGCACGTGGCGATCCTCGCCGCAGCCCTGGCGTGGCCGGTGCACCCCGGTCTCATCGTGGGCCTCGTCCTCGGCGCCGGGCTTCTCGTCGTGGGCAACGTGATGCCGCGACTGCGCCCCAACCCCGTCGCCGGCATCCGCACTGCGCGTACGATGCAGGACCCGCTGCTCTGGGCGCAGGTCCACCGGCGCTACGGAGCGTTCTTCCTCATCGGTGGCGCCGTCGTCCTTGCCGTTGCCGTCCTCGCTCCGCGGTATGCACTCACCGTGGGTGCCGCGACGCTGCTCATCACATCGCTCGCCAGCCTCGTGGCGCCACGGACGATGATGCTCGGACTCTCGAGTGTCATTGCGTCGGTAGTATGATGACGCAGGCACGAGCGAAGCCGCATCGCTCGATTGACGCCAACCCGCCTGCACTACGACGCAAACCCTGCTCCGACGATCGATGACCGTTCTACGGCTCGCCATTCTGTTGTCCGCACTATCCGCATTGGCCGCTCCTCTCGCCGCGCAGGAAACGTCGGCTGTCTCGCTGACCGTGGAGATCAGGCGAGACACACAGCCAATCGCCGACGTGACGGTTCGCAGTGGTTCCATCGGCGGCATCACGAATGCCGAGGGCCGTGCTGTGCTTCGACTGCTGCCGGGTGAGCACCAGCTCATCACGGCCAAGATCGGCTTCAAGGCGGAGACGCTGACCGTCGCGTTGCGGGCGGGAACGGACACCACCGTGCGAATCACCGTCATCGCTCAACCGGTGGAGCTGTCCGGCATCATCGTGTCCGCGACGCGCAGCGGGCGGCGGATCGAGGACG
>JANPKQ010000285.1:0-6337 GCA_031426115.1 Gemmatimonadaceae bacterium
CACCGACGCCGCGACCGTCGCCCAGTTCTGGGACAACGCCGAGATCGAGGCAGGAGAAACCCAACGCACGGAGCTCCGTATTGGTGAATCCGATCTGGCTCTCGGCCGTGAAGGAGATCGTCAGCGGCTGGCCATACTCGACGGTCCCCGATGACGGCTGCGCCGTCAGCACCGTGATGCTCGGCGGAGGGCTGTTCGCAGCGACCGTCGGACCGCACGTGAACGCCGCCTTCGCCGTCTTCGGCGGTCCTCCGGCGTCGGTGCGGTAGCTGAATTCCATGGTGACCGCGAACGGAACGCTCGCACTGATGTTGAGCTCCGTGCGTTGGGTTTCTCCTGCCTCGATCTCGGCGTTGTCCCAGAACTGGGCGACGGTCGCGGCGTCGGTGACCGATGTATCGAGCGGCTCTGACCGGTCCCGCCCGGCGTAGAACAGGAGCGTGAGGTCCTGCCACGTAACCGTTCCCGCTCCCGTGGCGACGGCGGTGAGCGCCACTCCGCAGCGAATGTTGGTGAAGCCCGCTTCGCTGATACCGACCGTCGGGCCGGTAACGAGCGCGGCGGTGACCGCGACCGTGACGTCACGGTTTTTTTTTGGCGCCAGTGAGTCGCGGCAGCCGGCCGCGAGCGAGACGAGTACGCCCATGCCGACAAAACCCGCCCGAGCGCGCAGCCGGATCACGGAAGGGGTCGGGCGGGCGAGACGCGCAGACCGATGAGACATGTAGCTCGTAACGGGCTTCGGGGAGGCAACGTGGTAACCGGGGGGAATATGCATTCATTTGTTTACCTTGCCACCCCCGGCCCCGGGATTCCCCCGACCAGCGCGAACCTTCGCGGCGGCGCCCGCGTTGAACCGGCGCGACCGCCGGAGCCCGCCAGCTCGCCACGCCGCCGGGTCCTCACCCGCGGCCCGCCCCCGTTACTCTCCGTCCATGCGCCTGCTCCTCAGCTACCTCAAGCGATACCGCCCCCTGATCGCACTTGCGCTCATCCTGGCGGCGATCAACCAGATCTTCTCGCTGCTCGATCCGCTCATCTTCCGCTTCGTCATCGACCGCTACGCGACGAAGTACGACCAGTACACCACCGGCGAGTTCATCCGCGGCGTCTCGCTGCTCCTCGCCGCCGCCGTCGGCGTCGCCTTCGTCTCGCGCGTCGCGAAGAACTTCCAGGACTACTTCGTCAACGTCATCACCCAGCGGCTCGGCGCCCAGCTCTACTCCGACGGCATCCGGCACTCGCTCGCCCTGCCCTACCAGGTGTTCGAGGATCAGCGCAGCGGCGAGACGCTCGGCAAGCTCCAGAAGGCGCGCACCGACAGCGAGCGCTTCATCTCCGCGTTCGTGAACATCGTCTTCACGACGCTGGTCGGCGTCATCTTCGTCATGGTGTATGCGTGGTACGTCCACTGGGCGATCGCGCCGGCGTTCCTCCTCACCATTCCAGTACTGGCCGTCCTCAGCTCCGTGCTGAGCAAGCGCATCAAGACCATCCAGAAGGTCATCGTCGCCGAGACGACGGCGCTCGCCGGCGCGACGACGGAGTCGCTGCGCAACATCGAGCTCGTGAAGAGCCTCGGCCTCGCCGATCAGGAAGTGAAGCGGCTCAATGCGACGACGCAGAAGATCCTCGCGCTGGAGCTGAAGAAAGTCCGGTACATCCGCTCCCTCAGCTTCATTCAGGGCACGGCCGTGAACTTCCTGCGGACGTCGATCCTCTTCCTCATGCTCTTCCTCATCTTCCGCCAGGAGATCACGGTCGGGCAGTTCTTCTCCCTGCTCATCTACTCGTTCTTCATCTTCGGCCCGCTTCAGGAGCTCGGGAACGTCATCAACATCTACCGGGAGACCGAGGCGTCGCTGGCGAACTTCGAGACGATCATCAATACGCCCATCGATCCGAAGCCGGAGAAGCCGGTGAAGGTGGACGACCTCAGGACGCTCGAGTTCGACCGTGTCAGCTTCACCCACCAGACCGCATCGACCCCTGCGCTGTCGGACATCGAGTTCAGCGTGAAACGCGGCGAGACGATCGCCTTCGTCGGGCCGTCGGGGGCAGGCAAGACGACGCTCGTGAAGCTCCTCGTCGGGCTCTACTCGCCGAAGGAGGGCCGCATCCTCTACAACGGCGTCGAGAGCATCCAGATCGACCTCGACGGCTTCCGCGAGCGCATCGGCCTCGTCACGCAGGACACCCAGCTCTTCTCCGGATCAATCCGGGAGAACCTGCTCTTCGTGAAGCCGGGCGCGACGGATGCCGAATGCCTCGAGGTGCTGCACAAGGCGGCCGCCGACAATCTCCTGAAGCGCGCGGACAAGGGACTCGACACCGTCATCGGCGAAGGCGGGATGAAGATCTCCGGTGGCGAGAAGCAGCGGCTCTCGATCGCCCGCGCGCTGCTCCGCCGGCCGCACCTCCTCGTCTTCGATGAGGCGACGTCGGCGCTCGACTCGCTCACCGAGGAGGAGATCAGCCGCACGATGCGCGAGATCTCGGCGACCAACGACGTCATCAATGTCGTCATCGCCCACCGGCTCTCGACGGTGATGCACGCCGATCGCATCTACGTGCTCGAGCGCGGGCGCATCGCGGAGACGGGCCAGCACGACACGCTGCTCGAATCGAAGGGACTGTACTACGCCATGTGGCGGCAGCAGGTCGGCGAGCGGCGCGTGCCGCCAGCGACGCCGGCCGCGGCGGTGGGGCCGACCGGGCGAGGGGCGGTGGCCGCGGGCGTGGGGTGACATCGGACGGCGGGCGGACACCTTTCGCTCGCCGTTACTACGTCGTTTTCGCCGCCGCTACGTCATGGCGCGTATGGGGCTGTCCGGCGGGTGTGGGTAGCGTGATACCACGCACTCGCCGTTCACCCGAAGCGTCCCCCGTGGACGCACAGCGCCGGAGACGATCCCATGCCGCGTTCACCCCGAAGCGTACTGCGCTCACTCCTCGTCATCGCCGTTCTCCTCGGCGGCACGGCCGGGTGCTTCGAGGTTGACCTCACCGGACTGGACATGGGCTCCGGCAGTGGGTGCTACCTGTGCTATCCGGACCAGGGAACCATCGGCCAGCCGCCGTTCGACTCGCTCCCGGTTGCGGTCAGCGGCGGGCTGACGTTCAGCACGATCGGCGTCGGAATGCGGCATGTGTGCGCGCTCGAGACCGGCGGTGGTGCCTGGTGCTGGGGTGCCCTCAACGTCGGAACCGCCGACTATCGCCAGGCGGCGTCACCGCTGCTGACGGCGGGGAGTGAGGGCCTTCGCCACATCGCCGTCGGGGATTCGTTCACCTGCGGCCTTGCCGAAAGTGGACTCGCCTCGTGTTGGGGGATCAACGGATCCGGCCAGCTCGGCATCGGTACGTCGAGCGTGCCGATCGCATCGCCGACGGCCGTTCACGGTGCTATCACCTTCACGACCCTCAGCACGTCGGGCGCCTCGAACTACGGCTTTTCGCACAGCTGCGGCCTGACGTCCGCGGGCGCCGCCTACTGCTGGGGATTCAACGACTACGGCCAACTCGGCAACGGTGGAATGGCGGCAGCCGCGGCGCCGCTCGCGGTCGCCGGCGGTCACAGCTTCGAGTCGATCAGCGTCGGGACGAAGTTCGCCTGCGCGATCGTTCGTGGCGATG
Source organism: Gemmatimonadaceae bacterium (assembly GCA_031426115.1). Lineage (GTDB taxonomy): Bacteria > Gemmatimonadota > Gemmatimonadetes > Gemmatimonadales > Gemmatimonadaceae > JANPKQ01. Next base: position 3,637 of record JANPKQ010000285.1, read on the forward strand.
GCACCTGGTGCTGGGGCGCAGCCATCGACGGCCAACTCGGCCGCGATCCGGGAACCGCCGGGAATTGCGCGCTCATCGGGAGCGGAGCGCAGCTCGCATGCAGTGTGACCCCGGTGCGCATCGCCGGCAGTGAGCGTTTTGTCACCATCTCCTCCGGCGGAACGCACGCCTGCGCACTCGATACCGACGGCATCGCATCCTGCTGGGGAAGCAACTTCCACAACCAGCTCGGGACGGGAAATCATCGCTGGAGCTTCACGCCCGCCCTCGTAAACACGTCGTTGCGCTTTGCGCAGATCAGCGCGGGATCGGACGCCACCTGCGCACTGACGCGCGCCGGGGCGGCGTACTGCTGGGGAACCAACAGACTCGGTCAGGTGGGCGACGGCACAACCCTTCCTCGTCCGCTCCCGACAAAAGTGGCGACGGAGTTGACGTTCACCGCTGTCTCGGTCGGGTATGAGGGAGCGTGCGCACTCACCGCGAGCGGCGCAGCATGGTGCTGGGGCTCGAACGATGCCGGAAAACTCGGCAAGGGGAGCTGACGTCAGCCCCTTGCCGTGCTACCGTGGCGGTGCCGGCGGCTCGAGCGTCAGCATCCGCTCGAGATAGCGCGCTCGCCAGGCCGGATCAGCGCGGTCGAGCCAGAGGCCGAGTGCGGCGCCGACGGGATAGAACGCGACACGCTCGTTGGTCAGCGAGACGCTCTCGGTCTCGATGATCTCGCGTCGAAGGCGATCCGCCACGGTGGCAAACGGCTCCGCGTCGGGCAAGGCGACGAACGCCGCCGTCGGCGTGAAGCGAGCAGCGGCAAATCGCGCGACCGCGAGCTCGGTGTAGCGCGCGACGCCCTCCTGCCACAGCTGGAAGTCGAGATAGCGATGATCGCGCTCGGCGAGTACCGCACGCAGCCGTCGGCGGGCACTGGCAACGGCTATGACGTGGCGCTCGCCGCTGCCGAGGGCAGTATCGCTGAGCGCGGCGCGAAGGGCCCGCGCCAAGACCTCGAACTCGGCGGCCACTTCCGGCGACTTGTACGGGAACGGGTAGTTCAGCATCCACATCCCGGTGCTGTCGCCGCCGGTGAGGTCGAGCGCTGCCACACGCGCGTAATAATCGGGACGGCTGGTCTGCCATTGATGAAAATGTTCGTGCGCCATGGTGAGCACCCAGGCCGTCGAACGCCTTCCTGTTCCCTCCGCCGTCCCGGCGACGATCGTCGGAACTCCGCCGACAGCGGGAAAGGTCGCGAGCAGTGTCGGAGGGAAGCGGCGCGCTCTCGTGTAGACGTCACTGCCGAGGAGCGAGTCGTATCCAGCACGCTCGAAGTCGGAGGTCGGCTTCGGATGCCACAGGAGGAACTCGCGCTCGGGCGTCACGAGCAGCATTGCCATGGGGGCCGCGCTCCAGCCGGGCCAGACGGAATCCCCAACCGCCGCGATGAGCCGGTGTGCTTCGGCGAGGCGAATCCGATCCGCGCTGCCGATCGCGGACATCGGATTGGCCTGGGCGTCTGCCGCCGGCAGCGCGGCGAGGGACGACACGAGCGCGACCAACAGCGCTCCGAACGGCGTTCGCCGGAGGAACCCGATCGCGGACAATGATGTCAGTCGCATCCCCGTCAGACTACTTCCAGCGGCCGTACGGTTGCCTGGGCCTCAGGCCTTCGCGCGCGCCGACAGTCCCTCGACGAACAGCTTCGCCTGGATGAGGTCGTAGCCGTAGATCGAGCGCGCGAGCCGGATGGCGTCGAGGGTCTGGCCATTCTCCGCGAGCTCGATGAGCCGCGACTCACCGTCGTCGGACTCGGTGATGCCGAGCGCGGTGTAGTCGCGCACAATCTCCGATGCATCGACGGGCGCATGAACCGCCATGATGGCAAGAAAGTGCCGCGCCGCGGGCGCCACTCCCCATTCGATCGAGACCGTCCCCGGCGCCGCCATGCGAACCGGGTAGTGCCGATACTTCGCCGCGCTGCTGCCGTACCAGCGTTCCACCTTCGGCGCCTGCGCCCGACGCTCGGCATGAAGCGCCGCCTCGATTTCCGGGGCTGCCTCCTTCAGGTCGATCTCGACGAGCATTCGCCGCCGTCGCAGCGTTCCACGTCCATCGGTGTCCTGCACGTCCTGGAGTTCGCGTACCAGTCGCGTCTGCCGCATGTCGCGAAACAGGATGCAGACCACCGTTGGATCAGTCGCGGGAAGGTGGTGGTTGAGGTACGACCGGAACTTGATGTACACCTCCGCATTGCCGACACGCACCAGCCAGTTCGTCGCCCGAAAGCGCGCGAGCACCATCGTCTGGTAGATCCAGAGGCACATGAACAGCAGCGCCGCGATGTAGTAGGCGAACGGGTTCCCCATGAGGCGCCCAACGGCTACGAGCGCGGCACCGGTGCCGAGGAGCGCTCCCGCGACGAGCATCACGGTCCATCGTGAGTAGCGAAAGAGCCCGCCGGGGGGGACAGCGGGAACCTCGGACTCGCGCATGAGCCGGATCGAAGGCGTTGGGCTGGGCACAATCTCCTCACGATCGTCCGCGGGCGCGGGTAACGGGGAGGAGGGCGGAAAACCGGGACACCCTACTGCGAGCTGAGAGCGGTCAGCCGAGCGCTGCCCGTGCGTCGCGTCGAGTTGGAAGATCGTGCGACGAGCGGCAAGCAGCTTGGCGATGAGCCGTCAGGGGCGACGTGCTGGCGGCT
>JANPKQ010000286.1:0-23927 GCA_031426115.1 Gemmatimonadaceae bacterium
CTTGTCAGCCTTTTCCTTCTCGGCCTTGTCCTTGTCAGCCTTTTCCTTGTCGGCCTTTTCCTTGTCGGCCTTTTCCTTGTCGGCCTTTTCCTTGTCGGCCTTTTCCTTGTCTACCCGAACACGTTCCGCTTCAGCGCGCTCACGAGCGGCCGCAGCCGCCTGGGCAGCTTCGCGCTCAGACTTCTCGTTGTCGGCTTTTTCGCGCTCAGCGACTTCGCGGGCTTTCTCGGCCTTGTCCTTGTCGGCTCTGTCCTTCTCCACTTTTTCGTTCTCAGCCTTCTCTTTCTCAGCCTTGTCAGCCTTGTCCTTGTCAGCCTTGACCTTCTCGGCGCGCTCGCGCTCAACCCGCTCGAGTTCCGCGCGTTCGTGTTGGTCGCGCGCCTGCTTGTCGGCCTTGTCCTTGTCGGCCTTGTCCTTGTCAGCCTTGTCCTTGTCAGCCTTGTCCTTGTCAGCCTTGTCCTTGTCAGCCTTGTCCTTGTCGGCCTTGTCCTTGTCAGCCTTGTCCTTGTCAGCCTTGTCGTCCCTCGCAGGAGTGACCGGCGCTGGAGTCACCGGCGCAGGCGTGGCAGGGCGGCCGACCGGCTGGCCATTGCCAGTACGCGGATCGCGATCGCGACCAACGCCGCGCCCGACGCCGTTTCCACCGCGGCGGTTCACATGCTGGCCATTCGGGGCGAGCACGGAATCAGGCTGGACGGGTGAGGCTGGATTCGCCGTGGCCGGGCCGGTAGCCGCAGGGACCGGGCACCACGCGCGGTCAGCGATGTCCTCGGGGACTTCGTAGACCGTGCCACCGGTGCAGTAGATCCGAGCGACCCGACGCGGCGATGTTTCATGCGTCGGCGCCAACGTATAGAGATCTTCCGCCCACTTCCCGCTCACCGTGCTCGCGGCGAAGTGGCGAGCCAGCGCGCGCATCGCGGGCTGCGGTGCCGCCGCGCGGAACGCGGCCGGCCCGAGGGCGCGCTCGAGGTATCCTGGGACCATCGCTGAGTCGAGGAGACGGAGGGGACGCTCGGACGCGAGGGCGTAGATGTAGCGAGTCGGGAGTGCGGCACGCGCCGCGCCGCGACCGCTGGCCCCGGACGCGTCCCACCAGACCGGAATGGATCCGAGTCCGGACTGCATCATCCTCGCCTGCTTCGGCGTCGATGGGTGCACGAGGATCACGCCGTGCTGGGGGGTGATCTCGAAGACTGCAACGTACGCCGCGCGGTTGGTCTGCACCGGCACCGCGCGCACCGATGGCCGTCCCACCGCAATCTCGAGCGGCTGCACCATGACGGGCGCAGGGGTCGTTACAGGCGCCGGGATGGGCGCCGCTGCCGGCGGTGCCGGCGGCGCCGGACGGTCGCGTACGACATAGACGGTACGTGTTCCGGAGGAACAGCCGGCAAGCATGGTTGCGGCGACGACAACGCTGATCCGGGCGCGCATGGGCGACCTCCGGTGGGTGTCCGTGGAGTTCAGTTTCGGTTCCGCAGGAGGCAGCGTCGCCAGCAAACCCTGGCTGGCTGGCGCACATCTCCGCGGGTGGAACGGTAGGTCGTCCCATTGGAGGACGCGTTCGGACTTGGCGAGGAAACCTGTCCGCCCACCGAACCCGCGCGTCGTGGTGGAGGTTCACGGCGCGACGCGCATCTGCCGCCCCGCACAGCGCTACGCCAAGTGACGGCCTGGCAGCGGGTTAGACCGTCGGCGCGCGCAGAACGACAGGTGTTCCTCGCGCCAGCGAGAGACCCGCGGCCGCGCTGCCATCACGACGCGCGATCTCCACGAGACCGGAGGACCCAATCAGCGCCAGGTAGCCGCCCGGGAGCGCCTCGGCGTACGCCCGGACCAACTCGAGGCGATGCGCCGCAACCTCGATCGTCCCACCGTGCGGCGCGAGCAGGTTGGTGATCGCATTGCCAAACCGGTCAATGTGAATGACCTCTCCGATCACTGCGCCATCGCCGCGCCGATGCGGCTCGGCGGTTCGACGCACCACTGGATCGAGCATCGCGGTACCGAGCGATTCCAGCGAAGCGCCGGAGGCCAACCGGGCAGCAGCCGGCGCGAAAACATCACGGCCGTGGAATGTCGGAGCCGCGCTACGCGGGACGGGCAGCTCGATTGCGCGCGCCGACGCCGTGAGGAGCGCTGGCGACAGCACGCCCGTGTCCGGGCCCGTGAGAAAGCAGCCTTCGGCCTCAACTGCGATAGCTGCGCGCCCCGTCCCGACCTCCGGATCGACGACGATGAGGTGCACAGTGCGCGCGGGATAGCGTCGCCAGTACCGGGCGACGGCGAGCCGGGCGCCCTCGGTATCCTGCGGTGCGACGTCGTGGGCCACGTCCACGATGGTGATATCGGGATTGGCTGTCAGCAGGACGCCCTTCACCTCGGCGACATACCCGTCGGCGGTCCCGAAGTCGGTGAGCAGCGTGACGATCGGTCGCATTTATATCGTCGCGCGCGACCAGCGACCGAGACGCCACAACACGATCATGGCGAGACCTCGCGCTGCGGCTGTCGCCGAGATGGTCCACCAGATCCCGGTGGTGCCCCACTGCGCCGCCGCCCAAGCGGCGAGCGGGATTCGCGACGCCGTCAACGCAGTGGAGGTCAGCATCGGCGGGAGCGTGTAGCCGGCTCCGCCCATGGCAGCCTCGAGAACGATCTCGCACGCGATCACGAGATTCGAGAGGGCGGCGATGCGGAGATAGCGCGCACCTTCCGCGACCACTTCCGGATCCGTCGTGAACATCCGCGCCATGTCATCCGCGATGAAGAGCGATGCGATGCCGAGCACGACGCCGGGAATGCTCGCATAGCCCGCCGTGATCCACCCGGTGCGTCTCGCCCGGTCCACGAGACCCGCACCCATGTTCTGGGCGACGATCGCCGCGGCTGCGGCTCCGAAGCCGACGCTCGCCATGTAGATCCAGCTCTCCACACGATGCCCGATCCCGATCGCGGCAAGCGCAGGGGTCCCGAACCGCGTCGTGGTGCGGGTCACCGCGACGTAGATGAGACTGAAGGTGACGCCGGTGACCGCGATGGGAAGTCCGACCCGCGAGATGGCGAGCCACGTGGCCAGGCGAGGCATGGCGAAGACTGCCATTCCTCGCCGGACGAGCACGGCGACGCCGAGTACGCAGACCGCTGCACGAGTCGTGATCGTCGCGATCGCGGCCCCGACGACACCGAGCTCCGGCGCCGGACCGAGACCGAGGATCAGCACAGGATCCAGCAGCAGCGTCACCCCCACCGAGCTCGCCAGCAGGAGGAACGGTGTGCGCGTGTCGCCGCTCGCGCGAAACGCCGCGTCGACCGCGAAGAATCCGAAGAGCAGCGGCGCCGCCAGAAAGTATGTGCCGAGATAGGCACGACCGAGCTCGGTCACATCCGGCGGCGTGCGCATCAGCGCAAACATGTCATCGACAAAATATTTGCCGACGATCGCGACGACGACGCCCAGGACGAGTGCATAGGAGAGTGCGTCGCCCACGGCGCGCGCGGCCTCGACGTGCCGCCGCTCACCGTGCCGGCGGGCCGCGACCGCCGTGAGACCGACGCTCACCATCTCCGCGATCGCGATGATGAGCCAGATCCAGAAGAGCGACGTGGATACGGCCGCCAGTGCGCGCGGACCGACGAACCGGCCGACCCACAAGGCGTCGACCGTCGCGAAGACGGTCATCAGCAGGGTGGAGGCAACCGCGGGGAGCGCGACGCGTCGAATCGTCGCGCCGAGCGGATCGTGCGTCAGTCCAACGATCGCGTGGGTGCCGGTGACGGTGACGGGGGCGACCCCGTCGTGCGCCTCGACGAGAAGTCCCTGCGTCGAATCCGCAGGGGCCGAGAGCACCGCCGGATCGCTCGACGGGACTCCCGGTCGAGCGCTCACCCCCGGGCCACCGCCGGCGCGAGACTCTCGACCTGACGGGCCAGCTCGCGCAACGCCTCGGAGGCAGCGGAATCGGGATCACTGACCACGATCGGACGCCCCGCATCCGAGTCAGGCACGATGCGGGGAGCGATCGGTATCTGGCCGAGGAGCGGGATTCCCAGCTCCGCGGCGAGCCGGGCGCCGCCCCCCGCGCCGAACAGTGGAGTCCGATCCCCGCAGCTCGGGCATTCGAACCAGCTCATGTTCTCGATGATCCCGAGGACGGGCACGCCGACATGCAGGAACATCTTGGCTCCGCGCAGCGCATCGCCGACAGCGACTTCCTGCGGGGTCGTCACGATGATCGCGCCGCTGACCTGCGTCGCCTGAACCAGCGAGAGCTGGGCATCGCCCGTTCCCGGCGGCATGTCGACGAGGAGATAGTCGAGCGTGCCCCAGGCGACGTCGCGAAGAAACTGCGTCACGATCTTCATCACGATCGGCCCGCGCCAGATCGCGGGCTGGTCGCGCTCGATCATGAAGCCGATGCTCATCACCTTCACACCGTGCGCCTCGAGCGGCATGATGCGGTTGTTCTCGACCGGGGGCGGCGAGTTCACACCCATCATCCGCGGGATGTTGGGTCCGTAGACGTCGGCATCGAGGATGCCTACCTTGGCTCCCCCTGCTGCGAGCGCCACGGCGAGGTTCGTCGTGACCGTCGACTTGCCGACGCCACCCTTCCCGCTCGAGACGGCGATGATCCTGCCGAGGTGCGGATAGGCGACGGGCACCGGCGCCGCCGGCCGCGGCGGCGCTTTCGGCGCCTGATCGAGCGTCGGAAGGGCGCGACCCGTTCCCGGTGGACGCGGTGTCGGAGCGGGTGCGGCCATCGGCGCAGCAGCGCGCGCGGCATCCTCGACGTCGACACGGACATCGGTGACTCCGTCGAGTCGCTCGATTGCCTGACGCACATCGCGCACGAGCGTGGCATCATCCTCGGCCGACAGGAGGAGCGTCAAGCGAACGCGGCCCTCCACCGTCGTCGCGACGTTCCGAACCATCTCGCCGGTAATGACATCCGTGTCCCGCCGGCCATTCCGCACAGCGGAGAGCGCGGCCGTGATACGCCGCTGCAGCGTGTCAACCAAGTCGGTGCACCGTCGAGACAGGCCGGATCTCGCGAATCTCCGGAACGCGCATCTTGAGGTGTGCCTCGATGCCTTCCCGGAACGTCGCGACCGACATCTCGCACTCGGGGCAGTCCCCCTCGATGCGAAGGACCGCTACGCCGGTGGCGGCGTCAAAGCTGACGAGCTCCACCCCGGTCGTCTCGACGCCAAGGAGTGGACGAAGTCCGATGATCGCTTCCCGGATGCGCGCCTGAATCGCTTCGCTGTCGTGTCTTCCCCGCTTCAGTAAACCCATGCAGGGGAAGTTAGACCCGGGGACCGCCGATTCAAGCCGGGGCTCCAGCGGCGAGGTAGGTACGCGCCTCTTCGATGACGCGGTGACGCACGTTGTCGAGCGTCCCCGCGATCAGTGCACCTGCCGCACGGGCGTGGCCCCCACCGCCGAAGTTGCGCGCGAATCGATTGACGTCCACCTCGCCAGTGCTGCGGAAGGAGACCTTGACCTTGCCGTAACCCAGGTCGCGGAAGAAGAGGGCGAGGCGCGTGCCCTCGATCGACCTCGCGTGCTCGACGACTCCGTCGAGGTCCTCGGACCGGAGCCCGTACTGCTCCATGGCTTCGGCCGGTACCGACAGCCAGGCGAGACCGAGCTCGGGGTCAACCTCGAGCGTGCCTAGTGCATCGCGAAGCATCCGCAGGCGCCCGATTGGAACGGAGGCGTAAACGCGCCGATACATCTCCTCGGGATCGACACCCGCGGCGAGCAGCTGGCCGGCGATGGCGTGACAGCGTGGCGATGTGTTGCTGAAACGGAATCCCCCGGTGTCGGTGAGCAACGCCGTGTAGAGACTGGCCGCGATGCGCTCATCCATCTGCAACTTGAGCTCGCGCGCGAAGTCGTACACGAGCTCCCCCGTGGCGCAGGCGGTCTGGTCGGCGAAGATGACGCTTCCCGCTGGCTCATCCGACGCGATGTGGTGATCGATGACGAGCTTCGGGATGCGCAGCGCCCGCACCGACTCGGCGAGAGCGCCGAGCCGGGCCACGTCGCTGATGTCCATGACGACCAGCGCGTCGATGCCGCGCAGTGCCGCCGCACCTTCCGCGGTGCGGTCGCGAACATCGTCGCCAAGGAGGAAGGTGAACATCGCGGGCCACGGCGTTGGATTGACGATACGAACCTTCACGCCACGCTGTGCAAGCAGCCGCGCAAAGGCAGTCTCCGAGCCGCACCCGTCCCCATCGGAATTGACGTGCGTGGAGAGCGCAACGGAGCTGCCCGGCGCGAGCTCGGCCGCGATCCGATGAATGGCGTCCCGACGGGCGGCGGGCACTGCAAGAAGGTCCAGCGACGTCGAAGCCATGCTGCGAGATCCGGGTCGAACGTATGCAGCCGTGGCGCCGCGAGGCATTCTCGGGCGGGAACGGCGAACGAGTGGCATGCGAGGCGCGCCGGCAGTGCGCGCGGCCGCGGTCAGACCGAGTAGTTGGGCGCTTCCCGCGTGATGGTCACGTCGTGGGGATGCGATTCCCGGAGACCGGCAGCGGTGATGCGAACGAACTCGCTCTCGGTGCGCAGCTCCTCGATCGAGGCACATCCCACATATCCCATCCCGCTGCGCAATCCGCCGACCATCTGGAAGAGGACGTCCGCGACAGGGCCCTTGTACGGCACCCGGCCCTCGATCCCTTCGGGAACGAGCTTTCGCGGGGACATCTCACCCTCCTGGAAATACCGGTCGGCGCTGCCATCCTGCATCGCCGCGAGACTACCCATCCCGCGGATCATCTTGAAGCGGCGACCTTCCAGCAGGAGCGACTCACCCGGGCTCTCCTCCGTGCCGGCGAGCATGGAGCCCATCATCACGCTCGACGCGCCGGCGGCGAGCGCCTTCACAATGTCGCCCGAGTACTTGATCCCGCCGTCCGCGATGACCGGTACGCCATCCGCGCCGTCGACGGCATCGAAGATCGCCGTGAGCTGAGGCACACCAACTCCGGTGACGATCCGGGTGGTGCAGATGGATCCGGGCCCGACCCCGACCTTGACGGCATCGACACCGCGTTCGACGAGCGCGGTCGCGCCCTCACGGGTCGCAATGTTGCCGACCACGAGTTGGGCGTCGGGAAACGCCTCACGGACCCGCGACGTCGCGTCGAGGACGCCAGCGCTATGGCCGTGAGCGGTGTCGATGACGAGAACATCCACGCCGGCATCGACGAGCGCCCTTGCCCGGTCGAGAAAGTTGCCGGCGGCCCCGATCGCGGCCGCGACGCGCAGGCGGCCGTGTCGATCCTTGTTCGCGTTCGGAAACTGCCTGCGCTTGTGAATGTCCCGCACGGTGATGAGGCCTTTCAGCGCCCCGTGCTCGTCAACGACGGGCAGCTTCTCGATGCGATGCTTTCCGAGGATCTGCTCGGCCTGGTCCAGAGTCGTTCCGAGGGGCGCGGTCACGAGGTCCTCGTGCGTCATCGCCTCCCGAATCGGGCGGTCGAGGTTCCGCTCGAACTGCAGGTCACGGTTGGTGATGATCCCCACCAGCCGCTCCTCACGGTCCACGATCGGGACACCCGAGATCCGGAACCGCGCCATGAGCGCGACCGCCTCGCGAAGCGTTGCATCGGGTGAGAGCGTGATCGGATTCAGGATCATTCCGCTTTCCGATCGCTTCACCCGGTCAACCTCTGCCGCGTGGCGGTCGATCGACATGTTCTTGTGGATCACGCCGATTCCGCCGGCGCGAGCCATCGCGATCGCCATTTCGGATTCCGTCACCGTGTCCATCGCCGCGGCGACGAGCGGGACGTTCAGCGAGATGCCTCGCGTGAAGTCGCTGGCCGTGCTGACATCCTTCGGGTGCGCGAGGGAGCTGCGCGGGGTCAGGAGGACGTCATCGAAGGTCAGCGCGAGGTCGGACCGTACGCGCGATGCCGGTTCGTGGATGCGCGAAGGCCCGCCGCCGGTCGGTGCCGGTACAGCGGGCCGTCGTGTCGTTCGAGTCGGGGTTGCCATGGCGGAATGTAGGATCGCCCGCCCTTCAAGTCCAGTGGGGAGCCGGGGCCCCCTTCAGCGGCCGATCGTTCGCAGCCGCCTCCGCATGCGGCGCGGAAGAAAGAACGCCGCCGCCGTCAGAACCTTTCGCAGGTTGCCCGGATCGAGATCCGAAGCAGGACCCTGCCAGTACTCCATCACGACCCGCTTCCCGGCATTGGAAATCAATCGCTGGATGGCGGTCACGAGAAGGAAGACGTCATCCACTTCGCCGAGAAACGGGATGAAGTCGGGGATCAGATCGAGCGGCATCAGGATGTACAGCACCGCTGCCCCGACGAGGACCTTGTCGAGCGGCGGCACCCGGCGGTCGGCGAGCAGGCCCCCGAGCAGCTTGAGATACATGGGAATCTGCCGAATCACGCCGCTGACGGTGCGCTTTGCCCCTGCACGCGGTTCCGTCTCGACGGCGGTCTCCGGCGGCGGCGCGCTCGCGCGGGTGCGGCTCCGCGTGCTCCGGGCCCGGCCGGCGGTGGTCTGTGCGGGTCTGCTCACGAGCGATGCTCTCCTGGGGGAGGAATGGGCGCGCCCGGTGGCTGCGGAGGAACCGCGGCCGAGGCCGGCGCGACGGGCGACTCGCCCGCCGGACGCTCCGGACTGCGAGCGGCGCTGACGATATCACTCGCAACAGACTTGCCAGCGGCGGCGACGCCGTTCAGCACCCCCATCGCCTGGTTCATCAGGTTCATGGTCTGGGAGATCGCCGACGCGGACACGCGACCGGCGCGGAGCTGGTCCTCGACGGTCTCGGCGAAGCGCGTGAAGATCCCCGCCTGGGGTGTCTGGCGCTCGGCGTATTTGGACTCGAGGAACTCGACGTAGTCGAGGACCTGGTAGAGCCGCTCATCCGGAAGCGATTCGAGCTTTCGGAGAATGCGGTCGCGGAGAAAGGTGTTCATTATGAGCTCCCGGCGGGGTCAGCCGCGCCAGCGAGCCCGCGTTCCCCGCGCATCGATGTGCACGTATGGTGTCCGAATTTTCGGCCCGCTGTAGAGACCGAGGCCTCCGACCAGCTCGGGATAATCCCGTTCGACCGCTTCCACCGCAAGGGCAACGAGCTTGCTGTCGGCGAGCGTCAGCCGTCCGTCGGCGTTCGCGTCGATGGCGACGTCTGCGGCGTCGCCGTACTGATGCCGGCTATCACCAGCAAAGCGGTTCGTCAGGTTCCAGCTCGGCGTGCGAAACCCGGAGTGCACGGAGACGCTCAGTCCCACGCGGGCCGAGTCGCCACGCTGACGCGCGATCTCCGCCATGACGAGCTCCAGCTTGTCGAGTAGCTTCGGGCTGATCGCGGCGTACCGCGGCCACGTGTCCTGGTTATCGTGGCTGATGAAGTCGGACAGCTTGAAATGCTTGGTCAATGCCAGGTCCGCATCGGCGCTCGCAACCTGGACGAAACCGGCTGGCCGCTCGCCCTTCGGCGCACCGAGGCGCTCCGCGAGGTAGGTGCCAATCCGGTACCCGTTGAGGTTTCCACCCAGCTTCTGGGAGAAGGGGACGAGGACGGCGAGCGTCAGCTCGTCCACCACCTGGCGCTCGGAGCCCCTCACGAGGGACAGCTGGTAGAAGCCCGGCTCCCGCGGTGCCACGACAGTGGCGCCACCGAGGGCGCGCAGCGAGTCCGCCGGGAGGGAGTCGGACAGGCGAACCCACTGATACCCAAGCGAGCTGGGGTCGCCGGTGACCTCGAGGGGATACTCGACGAGCTCGCCCGGCAGGGCAAGCTGAACGCGGACCTCGCCGCTGCTACCGTACGCATTCACCGACGGCCGGGCCGTCGGGAACGCCAGCTGAACCGGGCCAACACTGACAGGACCACGGGCTGACGGCGGCACGTGAAACTCGATGACCGCGAGGGCGGCGACGCAGAAGACGAGAACCGTGACCCAGTGGGTCCGGCGCCCTGCTGCGCCCCTCCGCTGCCTCCGGTTGCCAGCCGTCAAGCTCAGGAGCCCCAGCGGGCGCGTGAGCCGCGCACGTCGATGTGTGCGAAGGGACCGTGCGCTCTCGTGGCGCGATACAGGCCACCGCCACCGACCATGGTCGGGTAGGCGCGCTCGATGCGATCCGCCGCGTCGAGGATTACCTGGGCATCCCGATGATCGATCCGCCCATCCCGGTTCAGGTCGTCCATGCGCCCGTTTCCATCGTTGTCCACGAACACATCGGCGGCATCACCGAACTGGTGGCGGCTGTCCGTCGCGCGACCGCCCTTCGTTACACCCTTCTGGTTGTACTGGGGGGTGCGGAACCCGGACATCACGGTCATGTGCTTCACGTTGATCCCGCGCTTGGCCAGGTCGAGAATGATCAGCTCGAGCTTGTCCACGAGGGGCTCACGCAGGACCAGGTACTTCGGCCAGACGTGCTGCTGGTCCTTGGTCAGGAAATCCCGAAGGCGGAAGTGCTCGGAGACCTGGGTGTTCTGGTTCTCCTTAGTCACTTTGATGAAACCCGCCGGGTTTACGTACGCCTCGGATCGGGGTGCACGGCGCTCGCCGGGCCACGAACCCACGAGGTAGCTGCCAACGCGGCTTCCCGTCTTCGCGGTGAAGGGCAGCATCGTGATCAGTGAGAAGGAGCGCTTCGCAGCCGTGTCGCTTACCGCATAGACCCCTGGCTCATCGACGCGCTGACCGCCAAAAAGACGACCGATCGCGCCAGCCTCGAGAATCCTGAGATCGGAGATCAACTTCGCCCGCAGCATCCCGCTGAGGCCGAGGAGCGAGTCGATCGAGGCTCCGAGAAGCGAATCGGGACCAGGGCGGGCGCTGACGAGGCCCCGCGCCGGGGGTGCCGCGGCCGCCGATACCGGGCCCATGGCAGACGCGGCAACGACCGCGCCCAGCATGAGAAGGCCCAGCGCGCGACCGGATCGCCGCGCACGTACGTTGACGTGATTCACAGACCTGCCTCCCTGGTAACCAGACGGGCGACGTCCTTTCAGACATCGTCTCATGGCTTTGCGAGCCGACCCAACGGGCCGACATGCCCTGAGCAAGGAGCCTCCGCGGCTGCACGGAGGGGTAGGACGGGCGGACCTCGGAACGTTAGCGACTTTGCCGCAGTCGCCAGCGGAAAATGTGGCCGTTCCGAGGCCGTGTCCTGTCCAATCGGTCAGTAAATGAAGACCGGGGTGCCGAGCGGCACCATCTCGTACAGTTGGGCAATATCCTCGTTGCGCAGGCGGATGCAGCCGTGGCTGACCGATTGGCCAATCGAGGCCGGGTTGTTCGTCCCGTGCAGGGCGTAACCGTCGCCAAGGTACAGGCGGTGGGTGCCGAGAACATCGGCGTACTTCCGCTGATTCGTGCCGTACGGCGGAACGATGATATTGCCGTTCGCCACGATCTCGCGCCCATCCTGGGCCTCGAGCGGCTGCGTGCGACCGTCGGGGAAGCGCTTCACGACGTCGTTTCCGACAACCGTGATGACGGAGCCATCGGAGGTCGGAACCTGCTCTCCGCGATTGAGCCGGGCGAGGCCGAGTCCGCGCTTGCGGGCCTGCTCGATGAAGTGCCAATCGGGCGGGACCCACTGGGGGTCGAGGTCCTTTCTCGTCACGACGAGCCGGCCACGCGGAGTGTCGAACTTGTAATGGCTCGCGCCGCCTTCCTTCACCAGCGTCTTACCACTGCCGCTGGCGACGCGGGTCTCGAAGAGGGTGCGATCGCCCTGCTTGTACCAGAGCCGATTCTCGGCAAGACTCACGACGATATAGGGCGTGTCGCGCGGCTTGTCGGGACTGCCGGACAGGAGGCCGGTGAGGCTGTCCTGCTCGGTGCTCACGGACCGCTTCACATCCTCGAGCAGATCCACGTTGTCGTTGAACACCATTCGCGCGACGTCCCGCTCCATCCGGACCTCGGCCGTATTGGCGAGCAATAGTGTGCTCGTCGCCATCGCGAGAACGACGGCGATGATCAGCCCCCACGCGACGCGCCCACCGCTCGTCAAAAACCCTCGTGACGCCATTTCCTGCCTCCAGGCAAACCGTCAAAGCCACCTGCGGTGGCACAAGTCGAATTCAGACACTTTCCGACGTCGTCCGTTCCCGATTCGTCGGTGTTTCCACTGATGAGCGGACGACCCGCAATCAGTAGAAGTACACTCTCATACCGACACTGAGATTCGGCCGAATGGCCCGAAGATCCTCGGCAGTGAGTCGCACGCTCCCGGGAAGGACGTAGCTCGAGTCGTTCAGTGGTCCGGCACTTGGCATTGCGTAGAGAACCGTGCCCCCGTTGAGCACCACAGCCACGGGGCCAAGGGCGCCCTTCACCGACCGTTCCGGGGGGACAGCGAGGCCACGGTCCTCGTAAACCCACCGGGGGACCTCCCACCCATCGTTGGCGTCGATGAGCTTCTCGACAGTTCGCGTTCCTCGCGGGATCGCCATGTGGATGGTATCGGCCCCACTACCGACAACCTTCTCGGGCCCGACCGAAACGCGCATGTCACGCAGCAAGGCACCCTCTCGCTGGAGCCGCATAACGCTGCTGTCCACAGTGACCGCGAGGTGGAGCTCCTTGTCGCCGAGCGACTGCCGGCGAATCAGCTCGACCATGACCTGGAACCGGTTCTTGGTAGAGGACATGAGCATGTCGGTCCGCTTGCGCTCGGCATCGGTCATCCCGGAGCGGAGGCGGTCGATTTCCCCCTGGTATTGAATGCGCTTGTAAATGAGCCACCCACTCACGCCGAGCATGAGGAGGAGCGCAAGCGACATTGTCGCCAGGATGCCGGGGTAGGCGTGTCGGAACTCACCCCAGCCGGCTCGCCGCCGATCGGGGATCGGGGCGCCAGTGGGGCTGATATCGGGACGCTCGGAGAACTGAGCCATGGTGCAGGCTGGATGAAGGAAAGTACCGCCTCGAACGGGGCGGTCGATAACGCTACACAGTGACGAGCTGAAGCATGCGCAAGTAAAGGCAAGTGCGATGCCGGTGTCCGCTCATTTGCGGGCGACTGTCAGGAGGTCCAGAACGGGGATACCGACGGGCTCACTCCTCCCCGCCCTCACCCGAGCGGTAACGATGAGCGATTGCAATGGCTCGAACCGCTCCACTTCGGCGAGCAACGCCGCCGGAATGGCCAGATATAGCAGTCCGCTCTCCGAACCCGGGCCTCTCGCGAGTATGTAGGGCTCTCCAACGCGGAGGTCGCGGCGGAGCTGATCGGCGCGCTGGACGGCGATGAACTGGACGTCCCAGCGCACCACTGCGCCGCGGGCCCCGTCCGGGGCCGCGCGGAGGTCAGCGGCGGTAAGCGACAGCCGAAGTGCGGTGTCAGCCGGGATGAGCTCCGCATCGCGAACCCAGCCTTCGACGCGCACGCGCGTCCAGCCGCCATCGCGGGCAAGCGGGATGAGGTGCACCCCGCTGTCGAGCCGGGCGATCGGCACACCATTCGGACCGGTGCGAAGCTCGGTCGGATTCGCGGGGGTCAGCGCCCCCGCCGGCGGGGACGCTACCGGTGGTCGCTGCGCGGCCGTACTGTCGGCGCGAGAGGAGTCGGCACCCACGCGGCGCGGCGGAGACGGCGTTTGCGCCGGCGCGGACGGAGCGCCCGCGCGGCCGCGGACCGACGACCCCCTCGCGGACGACGCTGACGTCGCTGGCGTGGAGACGAGCGTCGCCGACCCGATCCATCCCGTGCGACGGACGCGGACCCAGTTGCCCGCGCGCGAGATCACCGTGACCCCCATCCCATCGCGCAGCTCAGCGAGGACCGGTGCGTCCGGACGGCCCGCGCTCCGCAGCCGCGCGCCGCTCGGCGCCTTGATCGCATTCGGAAAGGAATCTCGTCCGGCACCCAGCAGGCTCGCATCGACGAAGCCATCCAGCGTGACCTGGGTATGACCCTGGCGAACGGTGGATGTGCGAACGGTTGCGCCAGGACGAATCGTCGCGAGCTCACGTCCGGCCGGCGCCGCGAGCAGCGGCGTCGCAGATCGGACCGACGACGACTGCGCATGCATCGTCGGAGTGACGAGCAGCGCCGTGATGATGAAAAAGAACGTCGCTGGTCGGTCGCGGAGAGCGTGAATACATTTGTCGAGCATCGATTCGTTCGAGTATATCACCACGCACCCCGCGAGCCTAGATGCCGAGTGTCACTCCGTCCGCCACGGTCCTCGTCGTCCTCGACGGATGGGGATATCGAGCGGTGCGCGATGGAAACGCGATCGCACTCGCTCGCACGCCGACATGGGATGCGCTCTGGTCGCGGGCGCCGAAGACACTGTTGTCGGCCTCGGGCCATCCGGTGGGGCTCCCCGAAGGCCAGATGGGCAACAGCGAGGTTGGGCATCTGAACCTGGGCGCCGGGCGTGTGGTGATGCAGGATCTCGTGAGGATCGAGCTCTCGATCCGCGACAGGAGCCTCTTCCGGAACGACGCGCTCGTCAGCGCGTGCCGTCGCGTCGTGCGCACGGGTGGAACGCTGCACCTGATGGGACTCATCGGGTCGGGCGGAGTGCACGCGCTCGACAAGCATCTCTTCGCGCTGATCGACCTCGCGGAGGCCGAGCGGGTCCCCCGAATCGCGATTCACGGGATGCTGGACGGAAGAGATACGATGCCGACGTCCGGGCTCGGCTACATGCAGGACCTCCTCGCCCATGCAGTCGGCCGTGCCCGCGTCGCGAGCCTCGGTGGCCGGTACTACGGGATGGATCGCGACCGACGCTGGGAGCGCACGGAGCTCTGGTATCGTGCAGCCGTCCGTGGGACCGGTCCGACGCACGCGGATCCAATGCAGGCGATCCGCGATGCGTATGCCCGTGGCGAGACCGATGAGTTCATCCTTCCATTCGCCGTCGATGACGGGCAGGGCCCAATCGCTCCGATGCGTGACGGCGACGAATTGATCTGCTTCAACTTCCGGTCGGACCGGATGCGGCAGATCGTGCGAGCGCTGGTGGAGACGCCGTTCGAAGGATTCGACGTCACGCCACCTCCACGCGTCGGCGTCACGACGATGACGGTATACGATCCGAAGTTCGGGCTGCCCGCGGCATTTCCGCCGCAGTCGATGGCGCGGATCATGGCCGAGGTGCTCTCGGAGCGTGGCATGCGCACGTTCCGCACGGCCGAGACGGAGAAGTATCCGCACGTCACCTACTTCTTCAACGGTGGCCTGGAGACGCCGTACGCGGGAGAGGAGCGGCTGCTCGTTCCCAGCCAGAAGGTCGCGACGTACGATCTCATGCCGGAGATGAGCGCCGCGGGGGTGACGGACGTTCTGACGGCGGCGATCGCGCGGAACGACCACGAGTTCATCCTGTGCAACTATGCGAATGGCGACATGGTCGGGCACAGCGGATCACTACCGGCGACGATCAAGGCGGTCGAGACAGTCGATGAGTGCCTCGCGCGTGTCGTGAAGGCGGCGGCGGCCGCAGGCGCACACCTTCTCATTACGGCGGACCACGGCAACTGCGAATACATGATCGATGAAGCGACGGGTGGGCCGCACACCGCGCATACCACGAATCCCGTGCCGCTCGTCGTGCTCGACCCGACAGGGGATCGGCCATTGCGGGCCGGCGGCGCGCTGTGCGACGTCGCGCCGACTATCTTGCGCATGCTCCGCGTGGAACAGCCGACGGAGATGACAGGGACGGATCTGAGAACCGGGGGCACGACGTGAAGGCATGGATGGTTGTTCTGGCCGTGGCAACGACAAGCACGGTGGCGAGCGCGCAGGTTGGGTATACGCCAGCGGAGAGTCCGTTCCGCGACCTGATCTACCGCCAGGAAGCGACGGTCGTCGCGGGCTATTACGCCGCTGGCAGGGACCCGGTCGGTGTCGCTCCGAAGAGCGGCCCGATGGTCGGCGGGCGGTACGAAGTGCGCGTCGGAGGGCCGGCGCAATTCGCGGTGCGCGTGGCGAGGGTGTTCTCCGAGCGAGACGTCCTCGACCCGACGAAGCCTCTCAACGACCGGATCGTGGGGACGGAGGACTGGCCGCTCTATCTTGCGGATCTCGCCCTCACATTCAACCTCACCGGCCAGAAGAGCTTTCGAGGCCTCGTCCCCGTGGCGACGATTGGCGGCGGAGTCGCATCGGATTTCAAGGGAAGTCCGGACGTTGGCGGATTTCAGTTCGGCACCGCGTTTGCACTTTCCTTTGGGGCCGGAGTGAGGTGGGTTCCGTCGTCGGGACGCTATCAGCTTCGCCTGGACGTGCTGGACTACCTGTACCAGGTGAAGTACCCGAACTCCTACTTCACCGGCAGCGGGACGCTTCCACCGGTGCGCAGCGGCGCGCAGAACGTGTGGACGCACAATGCAGCGATCACCCTGGGCGGGTCATATCAGTTCTTTCGTTAGCGACGCCGCGCGAATGCGACTGCAGCCGCCCCTCCCCATCCGGAGCACCGCAATGGCGCACGATTACGAAGACATTCACGATATCGACGACCTCAGCGACGATGAGCTGCGCGATCTCGTCCGGCAGCAGCTCGCCGACAACGAGTCGATCGACGCCGACGATATCACGGTGGATGTCGAGGATGGACTCGTGATGCTGAGCGGGCGCGTCGGAACGGAAGGCGAGCTTCGCATCGCGGAGCGCCTCATTACCGATTCCCTCGGGATCACCAACGTCGAGAACGAGCTCGTCATCGATGCGATTCGCCGCGCGGACAGCCCGGAGGCGATCGACGACCATCTTGCCGACGAGGACGAGGCGGCGGGCGCGCTCCTCGGTGACCGGGCACGCCCGTTGAGCGACGAGTCCGAGCATCTCACGGAAGATCTCGATGCGATGCTGTACGGGACGACGGACATGCAGAAGGCCATCGAGGGTGGGGCCGCCTGGAATCCCCCGATGTCGCCGACGCCGGAGGGGCTGAGCGGAACCGATGCGTCGCCCGCAGACATGGGCGAGGATCACTGAGCTCTGGAGTCGGCGCACCACCACTCCACTCGCCCGCGCGTCGGTCGATGCCCCCCGCTTCACTGACGCGCCGAGTGCGCTTCGCCGCTGCCCACCGGTATCGCCGGCCTGACTGGAGCGACGCGCGGAATGCCGAGGTCTTCGGTGCGTGTGCCAATCCCCAGTTCCACGGACACAGCTACGTCTGCGACATCACCGTCCGCGGGGAGATCGATGCGGAAACAGGTTTCGCCGTCGACCTCGGGACGCTGGACCGGATCCTCGCACGTGAAGTGATCGAGCGATTCGACCACCGGAACATCAACACCGAGGTTCCGGAGTTTGCGGAGGGGAAGCTCATTCCCACCGGGGAGAATCTCGCGCGGTTCATCTTCGAGCGGGTCGGCGCCGAGCTTGGCCGCACCACGACCGTGATCCGCGTGCGGATCGCCGAGGACGACACCCTCGCGACGTCGTATCCCGCCGAGTGACGGCGGGGAGCGGGCGCCTTGCCCGCAACGCGGCCCTGCCTGCATCATGGGCGAATGACTGACGCCGCGCCTCCCACTGCCGCCGCGCTGCATGCCGTCGAGGAAGTGCCCGTCTGGCTCGAGCTCAACGGTGCGCCGGCGGTGACGTGGATGTGCTCTCCCGAGAAGCTCGACGATCTCGTCATCGGGTGGCTTTTCGGTGAGGGGTACGTCGACCGAATGAGTGACCTGCTGGCAATGCGGCCGTGCGCGACCGAGCTCGGGTTCCGGGTCGAGATTGCACCGGAGCGCTATCAGACTGTCGAACTCGCCGAGCGGCGGCGTGTCCTTGCCTCGGGCTGCGGATCAGTGACGACGATCCTCGGCTCATTGAGCTCGGTTCCGCGCCGCCGGTCACCGTTGCCCGAGATCGACCTCACCGCAACGCGTGCGCTGTTCAAGGCGCTCTTCCAGCGCGGCGAGCGCTACGCGGAGACGGGCGGCGTCCACGCCGCGGCCCTGACAGATGGGACCTCCCTGCTCTTTCACGCGGAGGACATCGGGCGCCACAACGCCGTGGACAAGGTCCTCGGTGCAGCGCTCCGGGCGGGGACGAATCCGGAGGGTCTCATCCTTCTCGTCACCGGGCGAATCTCGGGTGAGCTCGCCTACAAGGCTGCGCGTGCAAAGGTAGCGGTCGTGGCGACGCCATCGGTCCCATCGACGATCGCGGTGGACATTGCCCGGGCGGCCGGCATGCTGTTGATCGGGCGTGCGGTAAGCGGCGCCCCGCAGCGACATCTTCCGTGACGCCGCTGGGGGCCTGCACGGGGGTCATCCTCGCGGGCGGGAACGCCTCGCGCTACGGCGGCGCCCCCAAGGGGCTGGAGCGCGTCGGCGGGCACCGCATCATCGACCGTGTGCGGGATTCGCTCGCAGGCGCCGCGGATGACCTGCTTCTGATCGCGAACGATCCCGCGGCTGCCGATTGGCTCCCTGGCGTGCGTCGAGCCGGCGATGTTCGGCCGGGACTCGGCAGCCTCGGCGGAATTCATGCTGCGCTCGTGCACGCCGCGGGACCCGTGCTGGTCGTTGCGTGGGACATGCCGTTCGTGCCGGTCCCGCTGCTCGTTGCGCTGCGCAGTGCCGGGGCCGACGCCGATGTCGCCGTGCCGGAGAGCGGGTCGCGGCGCGGGCTCGAGCCGCTCTGTGCGTACTACGGACCGGCATGCCTGCCGGCGATCGAACGACGGCTGGACGCCGACGACCGGCGCGTCATCGGCTTCTTCGACGATGTGCGGGTCGCACGTGTGGCCGCGGACGTCGTCGCACGATTTGGCGATCCATCCATCATCTTCATGAACGTGAACACGCCCGACGAGCTCGGGATGGCGGAGGAGCATGCATCGGCCCCCGATGGTCGCGGTGATCGGCAGGAAGAATAGCGGAAAGACGACGTTGACCGTCCGGCTCGCGGCCGAGCTGCGGTCGCGCGGGCATCGCGTGATGAGCATCAAGCACGGGTCGCACACCTTCAACATCGACCCGGCGACGACGGACACCTATCGCCACTACCACGAGGGTGGTGTCGAGCGGGTCGCGATGGTCGCACCGGACAAGTTCGCGCTCATTTCGCGGTGGGACACCGAGCTGTCGCCGGAATCAATCGCGGAGCGCTACATGGCCGACGCGGACATCATCGTATGCGAGGGATTCAAGATGTCGGCACTGCCGAAGATCGAGGTGTTCCGGGTGGCCGTCCATGCCGAGCCGCTGTTCGGGGATACGGCACGACACGGGGGAGAGTTACTCGCGGTGGTGACCGACGTGGAGCATCTGCACGCGCCCGCGCCGGTGCTGCATTTCTCATCGGCGACCTGGGTCAGGGAGCTCGCGACACTGGTCGAGCTGCGTGTCATGGGGAGTGCGGCGTGATGCGAGCGACGAGCATGCACGTCCGCGCCGGCGTGGCGCTGTTCATGGGCTGGGTCTTCGGCGCGTGCGCGACGGCAGGCGGGCGCCTACCGGCCGGCGACGTATCGCTATCGAGGAGCCAGGTGCGGGCGCTCGCCGATTCGCTCATCGCGGCGAAGGAGTTCCGGAACGCGCACTGGGGAATCCTCATCGTTCACCCCGGGAGCGGCGACACGTTGTACTCGCACGAGGCGGCGAAGCTGTTCATGCCCGCATCGAACCAGAAGATCCTCACGACCGCCGTTGCGTTCGCCCAGCTCGGACCTGGTTATCGATTCCGGACGACGTTCGCGACGCGCGCCGAGCTACGCGACGGAAGCCTCGTCGGCGACCTCATCGTCATTGGGCGTGGTGATCCAACGGTGAGCACCAGCATGCGCACCGACGCGCTGATCCCGTTGCGCGCGGTCGCCGACTCGCTGGCCGCGCGGGGGATCCGCCGGATCTCGGGACGGATCGTCGAGGGCGGGGATGTCTTTCCCGGCCCGAACATTGGTGCCACGTGGGAGTGGGACGATCTCGACGCCGCGTACGGCGCAGGCGTCGATCAGCTCATGCTCAACGAAGGGTTCGCCCGGATCGTGACGCGTGGTGGCGCAGATGCCGGAGCACCCGCGGTCGTGGTGACGACGCCGTCGTCGATCTACCCGCCGGTGCGGAACGAGGCGCTGACCGCCGCCGCGCCGATGGTGGATGGCTCCGCGCGGGTCGATTCCGCGACGCGCCCGCGAATCCGGGTCGTGCGCGACACAGTGACCGGCGGAGTTCTCGTTGCGGGCTCGATCGCCGCAGGTGACAGCAGTGTCGCAACGATCTCGCTGCGCGATCCCGCGTTCGCGTACCTCACGGCGCTGCGCGAAGCGTTCGTTGCCCAGGGAATTCCGGTGGACGGCGGCATTGGGGCACGTCTCGCTGATTCCGCCCTCGCAGGAATCGACACACTCCTCGTCGTCGAGTCGCCGCCGCTCACGGAGATCCTGCCGGTTCTCTCGAAACCGTCCCAGAACCAGATCGCGGAAATTCTCTTCAGGACGCTCGGCCTCGAGCGAACGGGGGTCGGGAGCCCGGACAGCGGCCGCCGTGTCGTCGAGCGGCAACTACTGGCGTGGGGTGCCGCCGCTGACGGGTTCGTCGTGCGGGACGGGAGCGGACTCTCCCGGCACAACCTCGTGTCGCCCGAGACGATCATTCGCGTGCTCGACGCCATGTGGCGCGACACGCTGTTCGCGGCGTATGAAGCATCCTTCCCGGTTGCCGGCGTGGACGGGACACTCGAGCGACGGATGCGCGGAACCCCTGCCGAGGGCAACGTAAAGGCCAAGACCGGCACGTTGACAGGCGCGCGATCGCTGTCGGGGTACGTCCGCACCCGCGATGGGGAGCTCGTCATGTTCAGCATGCTCGCGAACAACTTCACGACGTCGGTGAACGAAGTGACCCGGGTGCAGGATGTCCTCGCGTCGGCGCTCGCTTCGATGACGTGGCACCGGCGCTGATGCTCACGGTCCCGCAGGCGAGCGAGCGCATCCTTGCCGACATATCAGCGCTGTCGATCGAGCGCGTTCCGTTGCTCGACGCGCTGGGACGTGTCCTCGCGTCGGACATCGTTTCGCCGATCACGCTTCCCCCGTGGACCAACTCCGCCATGGACGGCTATGCCGTGCGGGCCGAGGATCTCGGTCCGATCGCGCCGGGGCGTCCGGTGCGCCTCACGGTGACGGAGACCGTCGTGGCGGGCGGATTCGCCTTGCGCCGGGTGGGCGCGGGAGAGGCCATCCGCATCATGACCGGTGCGCCGCTTCCCGACGGCGCCGATACGGTCGTGCGCGTGGAGGACACCGATGCAGGAACGAGCCAGGTCGAGATACGTGACGCGCGCGACGCGCGACGCAACATACGCCCGCGGGGCGAGGACCTGCGCGAAGGGGATGTCGTCCTGACGCGCGGATCGGTGCTCGGTGCTGCACAGATCGGAGTGTTGGCGTCGGTGGGCGCTGGCGCCATCGACGTCGTTCGACGGCCTCGCGTGGCGATCATCGGGTCGGGCGACGAGCTAGTGGATCTCGACCGGTTCCACGAGGCCCTGGCGGGGAAAAAGATCGTCAGCTCCAACAGCTACACGCTTCACGCGCTGGTCCGCGCCACGGGGGGCGAGCCAGTGAACCTCGGCGTCGCCGCGGATACGCCGGAGGCATTGCGGGAGCTGCTCGAGCGCACGGGCGGATGCGACCTCATCATCACGTCCGCCGGGGTGTCGGTGGGGGAGCTCGATTACACGCGCGTCGCGCTCGAGCAGCTCGGCGCTGACATGCGCTTCTGGAAGGTTCGCATGCGGCCCGGCGCACCGCTCGGATTCGGCATGCTGCGCGGCATCCCGTGGCTGGGCCTGCCGGGCAACCCGGTGTCGGCGATGGTGACGTTCGAGCTGTTCGCGCGCCCGGTGATCCGAAAAATGCTGGGGCATCAGCGCCTCTTTCGGCGGCCGGTCGATGTCGTTCTCGACGAGCCCGTGTCTATCGGCGCACGGCTGATGCATTTTCTCCGCGCGATCGTGACACCGCACGATGACGGCCGCCTCCACGCGATGCTGACGGGACCGCAGGGATCCGGCATCCTCACGTCGATGACGCGAGCCAACGCACTCCTCATCGTTCCCGAGGATCGACCGCGGTGTGAGGCCGGCGAATTGTTGCATGCCCTTCCAATTGTCGAGGACGCGCAGCTCGCCACGACGTTCAGCCTCTAGCCTTGCGGCCCGAAAGGCCGTGCTGCGCCGGCGCTTCCGACTCCTGTCAGCGGAAGTGGACGTCGGAGGACATCGCGTGTGCCTCGTGCGGCCGGAAAGCTCGGAGTCGCTGATCAGTGAGGAGGACTTCGAGCGCGATGAGCGCCTGCCGTACTGGGCGGAGCTGTGGCCGTCGGCGCTGATCCTCGCGAGGCACGTGGCGTCGCTCGAGGGCGCGGGCCGGTCGCTGCTCGAGCTCGGATGTGGGGTCGGGCTCGTCGCGACGGCGGCGAGCCAGGCGGGGTTCGACGTCACGGCCACCGACTACTACGCCGATGCGCTGCTCTTCACGAGCCTCAATGTCGCGAGCAACACGGGGCGCGAGCCGGCTGTCCGCGACGTGGATTGGCGGGCGCTTCCCGAGGACCTCGGTCGCTTCGATGTCATCGTCGCGTCCGACGTGATGTACGAGCGTCCCTACCCATCGCTGATCGCCGGCGTCATCGCCCACGCGCTCGCCCCCGATGGGATCGCACTGATCGCGGACCCAGGTCGCGTGGCGGCTCCACATCTTCCCGGGGAGTGCGCATCACGCGGACTGTCGATCCGCGAATGCGTCCGGATCCCGTTCGCGGAGGGTGAGATCCGACAGACGATCGACCTGACGACCATTGTCCGGGACCTGGATGCACAAAGTGCGGGGCGACCGTCGCCCCGCACTTCCCTGCATCGAGCGAAGAACTAGAAGCCGAAGTTCAGGCCGAAGGTCAGCGCGATGTTGTGCGCCACGTTGCTCTTCACCTGGTCGTTGAAATCGACCGCGCCGACATCGGTCCACGCGAGCGAGGTGATGTAGTCCTTCACCATGATGCGCGCGCCGATCGCCTTCATCAGCTGGAAGTCGCCGCCGAGGCCGACGTTGAACGCGATGTTGGTCTCGCCTTCGCCGTTGATGTCATCGGTGTCGAAGGTGTACTTCATTGCGCCGACGCCGACCTGGGCGATCGGGGCAATCCACGAGCCCATGCGGTTCGCGATGAACGGCACGCGGAACTGGAGGTTCGCGTCATAGAAGAAGATGGCGAGATCGCCCGACTGCGGGGTCGCGACGCCATTGCCTTCGAGACGGAAGTCCGTCTTGTTGTAGCCAAGGTTGCCGATCAGCGAGAAGTTCGGGCTGAAGCTCACGCCCGCCTGAACGCCGTACTGTGGGCCGTTGTCGTTGGTGTAGTCGACGTCGTTCGGAAACTCGAACAGGTTGCCGAACCACATGTAGCCGACGTAGGGGCTGAAATAGAACGATGACTGACCCGATGTGACCGCGGTGCCAGGCGTCTGGGCCTGCATCGGAGCAGCGACCGCCGCCATGAGACCGGCCGTCAGAAGAAACTTGCGCATGATTCCTCGCTGTATTTCAAGGTTGAGACGTATCGTCCGGCAAAGTCCCGGAGCCCGTGTGTTGAGCAAGGTCCGTGCACAATGCGGAAGGAAGGGCCGAAGATCCGTAATTCCGGTCTCGGGCGCGTCGCGAGTGACCCGCGAAGTGTGCTCAAAGACACACTTCGGCCGCACCGCAACTCGTAGTCCATGTGTAACACCGGGGCGCGTTCGCGAGTTCCCGGAGATGGGTCGATCCGTGTGATGCGTGACACCTTCGCGGCGGCAAAGCAAGCGGATGCTTCAGATGCGCGAACTGTTGCCCACTACCGGTATTCACGACGCACGCGGCGCCCACGACCTTGATTAGCGGGTGCTAATGTCCCTTTCGTGCGTCGCGCACCGCGGCCGTGAGCACCGGCAGGATCTCGAGCACGTC
>JANPKQ010000287.1:0-7280 GCA_031426115.1 Gemmatimonadaceae bacterium
GCGCTCCGTGTAGAAGGCCGCGCGCTGATCTGGATTTTCCCCATAGCGGAGCGATGTGGCGCGCTCGAGGGAAATGGTGACCTGTTCCGGGAATCCATCCTCGCGCTGCACGGCGAACCAGGCCGCGATGGCGGCATCGTAGCTCGCGGTGTGCGCGAAGACCTTCCCCGCGAGGATGCGTCGAAGCTCGTCCGCACCTTTCGGCTCGGCGAGCGATGCCAGGACGCGCGGGTAATCCGAGGGATCCACGATGACAGTGACAAACTCGTGGTTCTTCGCGGCGGAACGGAGCATCGCGGGCCCGCCGATGTCGATCTGCTCGATCACATCGTCCGCCGCGACGTCGCGCCGCGCGGCGGTTTCGCGGAACGGGTACAGGTTCACGACGACCATGTCGATGGGTTGGATCCCCTGTGCCTCGATCGCGCTCATGTGCTCCGGGAGGTCGCGGCGCGCGAGCAGGCCGCCGTGCACCGCCGGGTGCAGCGTCTTGACGCGGCCGTGAAGCATCTCGGGCACCCCGGTGAGCTCGCTGACGTCACGGACCGTGAGTCCGCCCTCGCGAAGGGTCCGTGCGGTCCCGCCGGTCGAGACGAGCTCCCAGCCCTGTCGCGCCAGCTCGGTTGCGAATGGGAGGAGGCCGGTCTTGTCGGAGACGGAGAGGAGGACGCGCATCAGATCAGTGCGTGGGAGGAGGGAGGGCGGCGTGAGGACTCGAACTGCGACGGCAACGTTCAGGCCTCCGGGTCGTGCAGCATTCGATCGATGGAATGTGCGAGGGCGAACCCACGCGGCTCGTCGAGGATGAAGGCGGAGCTTTGGATGGGGGCCCTTCGCCGCACACGGTTCTCGTCGTCGAGAGCGATACGCCCGGCGGCGACCGCATCGATGACCCGCGGGTAGAGCGCGTGCTCGACGTGAAGGATGCGGCCGGCCAGTGATTCGGGCGTGTCGTCGCCCGCGACCGGGACCGGCCACTGCGCGATGACGGGGCCGCGGTCGTAGGCCTCATCGACGAAATGCACCGAGGCGCCACTCAGCGGGATGCCCGCCGCGAGCACCGCGCGATGGACGCGCAGCCCGTACAGGCCCGGTCCGCCGAACGCGGGCAACAGTGCCGGGTGCACATTGAGCATTCGTCCGCGAAAGACCCGCGTCACCTCTGCGGGGACCAGCCGCAGGTACCCCGCGAGCGCCACGAGCCCGATGTCGTGCTCGCGGAGGAGCGCGCCGAGCGCCGCGCCATCGGCTGGAGCCGCGAGGTGCACTGCCGGCACCGAACGGACGCGAGCCTTGGCGAGCGCGCCAGCGCCGGCGCGATCGGAGGCGACGAGCACGATCTCGCCGCCGCGCCGGGGCCCGAGCGTGGCGAAGTGCTCGACGATCGCCTCCAAATTGGAACCGCCCCCGGACGCGAGCACGGCGATCCGCACCGGGAGCTGAGTCGTCAGCGGCGGCATGGCTGGTTCACGGGCGTCATCGTGCCGGGGCGCGACCGCCGAACGCTTCGAGGATGCGAACGATGGCGTCCGTCAGCGACGGGGCGATCTCGGCCTCGAGCACGGCGCGATCGCGCTCCTCGCGGGGAGTTTTCTCCGTGGGGACGAGAATGCCGCGTCCGCCGAAGGCGCGTGCCGCGGCGATATCGCGCCACATGTCCCCCACGAAGAACGATGCGGCGCCATCGAGCCCATGATCGGCGATCGCCTGCTCGTAGAGCAGGACGCCCGGCTTCCGGCAGGCGCAGGGCTCGCGCATGTCGGGGGCGTGGGGACACATGTAGGATGCGTCGATGCGTGCATCCTCGAGCGCGAGGAGCTCGTCGAGCCGCCTCGCGACGCGGTCGTATTCCGGCCTCGAGAAATAGCCGCGCCCGATCCCCGACTGGTTGGTCACGACGACCACGGGGATGCCCGCGTCGTTGAGGCGCGCGATCGCCCAGGCGGCGCCGGGGAGCAGCTCCACGCCTGCGGGGTCCCGGAGATAGTGGCGGTCGGCGATGATGGTGCCGTCGCGGTCGAGGAACACCCCACCGGCACCCGGCCGCCTAGTGATCATCGCGAGGGATTGGTGAGCGCCCGCAGCATCACCGCGATGAGCGGTGGCTCATCGCGTGGTGGGATCGTGCGCACATCGAGGAGGAACCGGCCATTGGCGATGCGGCCGATGACCGGTGTCGATGCGTTTCGCGCCGCCGCCTCGAGGGCGGCGGCGTCCCCGTTCACGGCGACCGCGACGGAGGGAATGCGCGCCGTCGGGAACGCGCCTCCCCCGACGCTCGCTTCGCTGTCGATGACTGCCGCACTGATGCCGCCGACACCGAGCCCCGCGACGATACGTTCGGCGCGAAGACGAAGCGCCGCGATCGGCGCGGCGATCATTGAAAGGACAGGGATCGCGCTGATGGCGTGCACCGGATCGCGATACAGCGCGAGCGTCGCCTGGAGCGCCGCAAGCGTCAGCTTGTCCACGCGCAGCGCCCGCATGAGTGGGTTGTCGCGGATCCGCGCGATGACATCCCGCGCTCCGAGGATGATGCCTGCCTGCGGGCCGCCCAGGAGCTTGTCGCCGCTCATGACGATCGTCGCCCCGGTTTTCGCGACGGCCGCCGCCGTCGGCTCGCCGTGGAGGCCGTAGTCGTCGAGCGGGAGCACCAGGCCGCTGCCGAAGTCGTGCAACAGGGGCACGTTCCGACGCGAGGCGAGTGCCGCGAGCTCGTCGAGAGAGACCTCGGCGGTGTATCCGTCGATGACGAAGTTGCTCCGATGCACCTTGACGATCGCGCCGGTGCCGGCGCTCATCGCCGATTCGTAATCGGTGAGGTGCGTCCGGTTGGTAGTGCCGACTTCGACGAGCACCGCGCCGCTCTTCGCCATGATTGCCGGAACCCGGAAGCTTCCGCCGATCTCGATGAGCTCTCCGCGGGAGACGATCGCCTCGCGCCCGTCGGCGAGCGTGTTGAGCGCCAGCACCAGCGCCGCCGCACAGTTGTTCACAACGAGCGCATCCTCCGCTCCGGTGAGCTCTCGCAGCAGCTCCCCGCAGTGCACGTGGCGCGACCCGCGCGCGCCGCGCTCGACGTCGTACTCGAGCGTCGCGTAGCCGGCCGCGATTCGGGCGATGGCCGCGACCGCGACATCGGCGAGCGGAGCACGGCCGAGGTTCGTGTGCAGGATGACGCCCGTCGCGTTGAACACCGGTCCGAGCAGGCGTCGCTCGCGCTGCATGATGTCAGCGCGTACGCGATCGGCCCACGCGGCGGGTGAGTCCGGCGCTTCCCGCGGCTCGCGCCGGGCGGCATCGATCGCGCCGCGCAGCGTCTCAGCGACGAGCGCGCGTGGGAATCCGTCGAGCAGCGGACGCAGCGCGTCGCTTTCGAGGAGCACGCCGACGCTGGGGAGGGCGCGGCGCGGGTCGCTCACCGAGCGGGCGGGGGCGGGGAACCGCCTGGAGGCGGCTGGGTCGCGCCCGGTGGAGGCGGTGTTGCCGGTGGCTTCGGTGGTTCCGGAACCTTGAACTCGCGCTCCGAGTCGCGCTCGGTTCCCATGATTCCGCGCAGGTTGCGCGCGCGGAGCCGATACGACGCGCCGGGGCGGAGGGACTGTGGAACGATGATGATAATCTCGCTCGCGGGGCTCGGCCTGCTTGGCGTCACGGCGGCGATGGGCTGTTGCAGTTCGCCGGGGCGCGGCGCGCGCTCGCCGGTCGCGAGGGGCGGGGCAGCGCGTGCGACGCTGTCGGCGCGGGCGCGCTCACGCTCCGCCTGGAGACGCTCATACACCTGCGCCGGGCGCGCCTCCGAGATCGGGATGACCGTGGAATCGGACGCGAGTAGCACAAAGAGCGACGGCTCGACTGTCAGCGCGGGGTCGAGGGGGCGATCCGTCGTGATTCGCAGCGTGAATGTATCGCGCACGGTGACGAGGTCGATGCGCGGCGGGACGGTGTCGTGGACGTGGGTCAGCAGCTCGACTCGCGCACTGTCGCCGACGGTCACGCGCACGCTGTCCCAGAGCTCGCGCGGGTCGAGCTCGCGGTTGCGGTTCACATCGACGAGGGCGCGGACCGTGTAATCCCCCGGCGGCATGTTGCGCACGATGAACATCCCCGCGCTGTCGGCGGTGCCGACATACACGACGCTGTCGGGTCGCGAGATGGCCTCGACGTAGGCATTGGGTGCCACCCGGCCAGCCACCCAGTCGAAGACGATGCCTCGCACGCCGGAGGTCGAGATCGTTGGGCCGGTGGAGAAGGTCACGGCGGCACCGTCGGTCCTCGTGTTGCCCCGGAGGTCGGCGAGTCCCGGGAGCAGTGTCACCGTGTACGTCGTGTTCGGACGCCAGCCCCTTCGCGGACGAACCTCGATCGCGTCGCGATCCCAATCCACTTCGGGCGCGCCGGTCGCCGGCGAGATGAGGAACAGGTCGTGAAGGGTCGTCACCGTCCGCGGTCGCTCCGAGACGACCTCATCGAAGCGGAACACGACGGCTTTCGGCCTGGCGTTGACGGAGCCGGTGTCGGGCGTCACGCCAACCAGTGCGGGCGCCGCGGCATCCGGCGGTCCGCCGGGAGGTGTTTCCATCGAGGCACACGCGGCCGTCACCGCCCACCCGGCGATGAGCACGATGGCGGCGCGGCTCAACCTCCGCACATCGACCTCACCTTGTCGGCGAGCTGGCCGCGCCGCGCTGTCCATTCCGTTTCCTTTTTCCGTTCGGCCTCGACGACGTGCGCCGGCGCCCGTGAGACGAAGCCCTCGTTCGCGAGGCGCTGCGACAGGCTCGCGAGCTGTTTCTCGAGCCCCTCGAGCTCACCGCGAAGGCGCACACATTCGCGCTCGACATCGATGATGCCTTCGAGCGGGACGATCACTTCAGTGCCACCCGCGAGGACGGCGTGCGCAGCGGTTCCCGACGGCGCGACATCAGCGAGGGTGATCGTGACGCGCGCGAGACGTCCGATGGTGCCGCCCTCCTCGTCGAACACCGCGCGCGCCGCGGCGTCGCGAGCGGGTACGATCACTGCCGGAATCATCTTGCCTGGAGTGATGGCGTACTCCGAGCGGAGCTGGCGAAGGGCGGCAACCGTTTCGCGCACGACTTCGAACTCCGAACCTCGTGCCGCTCCGTCGCGACCGCCTGTGCCCTCGCGGCGCTGTGCCGGCCACGGCGCGCGCGCGAGGGTGCCGTCGTCAGCGTGACCGGGAAGCTGCTGCCACAATTCCTCGGTGACGAACGGGACGATCGGCTGCAGCAGGCGCAGCGCCGCATCGAACACGTGCACGAGAACCGCGCGAGCGACGTCGCGATCGGCGCCGCCCGCCATGAGCCGTCCCTTGGCGGCTTCCACATACCAGTCAGCGAGCTCCCCCCACACGAACCGCCGCGCGGCTTCCGCATACTCGCTCAAGCGAAGGCCGCTCCGGAGCTCGGACGGGCGCCACGTCCGTCCCGTCGGGCGCGCGGGTCCGAGCGCCGTGTCGCAGTCGGCGATTGCGACATCGAGGCGGTCGAGGATCCAGCGGTCCGAGCGCGACAGGCTCGACGGCGCGATTGCTGACAGCGGCGAGACCGCCTCGTCACCGAGGTTCGACAGAATGAACTTTCCGATGTTGCGGAGCTTCGTGACGAAGTTGCGCCCCGGCGCGAACGACTGCTCGAGGTCCTTCGGATCGATGATGACATCGGCGCCCATGCCGAGGCCCGCCACGAGGGTGTAGCGCAGCGCATCGGCCCCGTAGAGCTCGACCACCCGCAGCGGATCCACGCCGTTGCCGAGCGACTTCGACATCTTGATGTGCTGGGTGTCGCGCACCGTGCCGTGCAGATAGACGGTATGGAACGGCCGGTCGCCCATGAATGCGAACCCGCCCATGATCATCCGCGCCACCCAGAAGAACAGGATCTCCGGTGCGGTGATGAGGACGTCGGTCGGATAGAACGCGCGCAGGTCCCTGGCGTCGGCGTTCGGCCAGCCCAGCGTCGAGAAGGGCCAGAGCCACGACGAGAACCAGGTATCGAGGACGTCGTCATCCTGTCGCACCGGCCCGCTGCACTTCGGGCAGCGCGTCACATCCTCGCGACTGATGATCGGGTCGTGGCCGGCCGCGCAGGACCAGACAGGGATGCGATGTCCCCACCAGAGCTGCCGGGAGATGTTCCAGTCCCGGATGCCCTCGAGCCAGTTGATGTAGACCGCCTCCCACCGCTCGGGAAGAATGCGGATGGCACCGCTGCGCACTGCCTTGAGCGCGGGACGGGCGAGCGGTTCCATCTTCACGAACCACTGGTCGGACAGCCGCGGCTCCACGACCGTGTGGCAACGATAGCAGTGGCGCACGGAGTGGTTGTGCGTCTCCACCTTCCCCAGGTGTCCCGCGGCGCGGAGCTCGTCCACGATGACGGCTCTCGCCGCAAAACGATCGACGCCGCGCAACCGCTCCGGAACGCGGCCCGCCGCATCTGCGCCTTCCTCCATCATGCCCGTCGGCGACATGACGATGGGCATCGGCAATGAATGGCGGCGGCCGACCTCGAAGTCGTTCGGGTCGTGCGCGGGCGTGATCTTCACGACGCCGGTGCCGAATGCCGGGTCGGCATAGGCATCGGCAATCACCGGAATGCGAATGCCCGTGATGGGAAGGATGAGCTCCTTCCCGATGAGCTCACGGTACCGCGGGTCATCGGGGTTCACCGCGACGGCGACATCGCCGAGCATCGTTTCCGGGCGTGTCGTCGCGACGGTGACCGACGCCAGCCCGCTGATGGGCTCCGCCAGGGGATAACTGATGTGATAGAGCGAGCCCGCCTCGTCCTCGTGCTCGGCCTCCTCATCGCTCAGCGACGTGAGGCAGCGGGAGCACCAGTGGATGACGCGGTGCCCGCGGTAGATCAGCCCTTTCTCGTACAGCTGCACGAACGCCTCGCGAACGGCGCGCGACAGCTCGGGTGTCAGCGTGTATGCCGTACGCGACCAGTCCGCGGACGCCCCGATTGCCCGGAGCTGTTGCAGAATGGTGCCGCCCGTGGCGTCGACGTACGCTGTCGTCTGCGCGTCGGACTCGTCGCGACCGAGGTCGTAGCGCGTCTTCCCCTGCTCGCGCGCGAGCTTCTTCTCGACGACGTTCTGGGTCGCGATGCCGGCGTGGTCGGTACCGGGCAGCCAGAGTGCTTCGTCGCCCGCCATCCGGCGCCAGCGAACGATGACGTCCTGCACAGTGTTATTGAGCCCGTGACCGACGTGGAGAATGTCGGTGATGTTGGGCGGCGGCATCACGATCG
>JANPKQ010000288.1:0-16757 GCA_031426115.1 Gemmatimonadaceae bacterium
CGGCTGGAGCGTGACTCGCAGCTCGAACCCCGCAGCCTCGAGCAGGCGTGAAAGCGTGTCCCAGGTCGGGCTCGTCGATCCGCCTTCGATGCGAGCCACGACCGATTGAACCGTCGCTGCGCGCTCCGCCAATCCGCGCTGTGTGAGCCGGCCAAGGCGACGTGCCTGCGTCAACAGGCCGTGGGGTGTTGCTCGTGACGCCATGCAGGTACGATAGCTTAAAAGCTATCAGCCCGCGAGCAATACCATCGGTGAGGGACTGCTGCTGGGCGCAGAGCCACCCGATAAACCGGGGGCTACTTGCGGATGATCTCGATGACTCCGCGCGGGTGACCCATGCCGAACCGAGCGGACGCCTGGCCGGCATTCCAGTACCGGACCTCGGTCACATCGATGACGCGCATCTGGCGCAGGTACTCGGCCCTTCCCAGCAGCGAGCCATTCATGAAGACACTCGCCGAACTCGGCGTTGGGTCGGAGACCGACGTCGGCCCTCGGCTCGACAGCCATTCGGGCCGGAGCCTGGCGATCGCGACATAGAGCTCCTCCGAATTGGTCGCCTGCAGCTCGGCTCGCGAAAGTGTGCTTCCGCCGCCGGAGCCGGGACGGCCCGCCGCTGTCGAACCTGCGCAGCCGAGCATGACCCAGGTCGCCAGCAGGGCAACGCTCAACGCGCGCATCGGTGCCCCCTTACCTGACGGGAATGCGAAGAGATCCGTTCGGGCGCAGCGAAGGAGCCGGTGGCGGTGGCGGCGGCTCTTCGCTCGATGGATTCGGATCCAGTATCTGCACGACGCTGGTGATGATCACCGCGACGGCGGCCACCACACCGACGCTTGCCGCGACGGTCCGGGTCCGCGAAAGCTCACGGCGATCGACCCGGACCACTTCGCCTCGACCCAGAAAGAGCGTTTGCCACCCGCTATCCAACAGCCTGCCCTGATACGCCCGGGTGACGGGGACCGAGATCGAGACGGAGTCGTGTGCCTCCTGGCGAAAGCGTCCTTGCAGACTCCTTGTGTACACGCCGAGGTCCCCGCTGAGCCGCGCTGCCGCGGACTCGGTGACGAAGATGCGAACGTCCTCCTGCGGATCCACTGTCGCGGTCTCGACCGGGACGTATTTGTAACAGCCGCCGGAGAGGAGGCCGATGACGAGCGCCGTCACCGCGCGCGCGCGCCCGGTCGTTCGCGGGAGCGTTCTCATCGTGCCCCCGTCTCCGAGCACGTCAGGAAGGCCGAAGGTTGCCGCATGCAACCGGAGTCAAACCGTTCCAGTTCGTCGCCGCTTGCGTCGGCCTGATTCGTACGCTGTATGCGCCAAGCGGATCGAGCGAACCCGCAATCGCGCGGGTCAATGTGGCGGCACCCGTTCCATCCGCGACGAGGTCCGGATACGACTGGATCGTCGCGAACAGGAATATTCCGTTGTTCGAAGTAGCGTTCGTCGCCGCGACATTCACCGAACAGTCGCCGCCACGGTAGATGCGCCATTGATATGACGCATTGGGCGCGCCGCCCGTGATGCTGACGACGGCTTCCATGTGCGAGCCGAGGTACTCCTTGATCGTCAGCGACGCCCGCACCGTGCCGGAGCCGACGGGCGTGGCAGCCGCGCTCCAGTTCGCGCGGAGAGGGAACTCATTGCCATCCGACCGCACCTCTGCCGGAGTGGGCTTGTCACACGCTGCCAGTACCGCGGTGAGCGAAAGGAGCGCCGAGATTCTGCGGATAGCGGTCATGTCTCCTCGTCCGGTTCTCGTCGTCATCGGGTCGCCCACCATACTTTCACCAGCATCCCCTCGAGCCCCGTTGAAATCCCCGTTGCCTTAACCTGATTGATGTTGTTGCTGAGCTCGGAGCCCGGCGTCCGGATGCGCTGCGGAATCCCCTCGAGCATCGCCTGCTCGACCGGGGCCGGAACCACGGGATATCCGGTCCGGCGCCAATCGTTCCACGCCTCGACCTTCAGGAAATTCGCGATGTACTTCTCGGTGATGATCTCCTCGAGCGGGTTCGCGACAGTGCCCAGTGCCGGCCGCGCAGCGAGGTAGGCCGTGATCGCGGCGGTCGTCACGCCGAGCTTCTGCATGTGCGCGCGAATGCCCTCACGATACGGCGCATCGGCCGCGGCGGCACCAGTGACGATGAGGCGTGCCTCGGCTTCCGTGAACTTCTGGTCGGCGAAGCTGACGACGTTGAGCGGCGCATTCTCGTTCGAGAAGAATGGGCCGATCCAGGAGACCGTTGAATCGGTGAGCTGCGCGGAGCCATTGCGATGGCCGATATACTTCGGCGTCGTGGACGGAAACCTGGTGGTGCCGCGGATGGAGTCGTACACGATCGGCATGAACATGATCGGCAACCGCGGATCGCTCCGCCGCTTCAGCAGGTCGATCATGAACTCGGACCCGACCAGCAGATTGCGCTGATCCTGGAACGTCCAGTTCGGATTGCGAGCGTTGATGCCACCGGGATAGATGAAATCGGCGTCGTCGGTGTTGCTGGCGAGCGCCGACTGTATCGCAGTGAGCGCCGCGGTCGCGCGCGCCACCTTGTTCTCGCCCGGCGCGGAGGACAACCGGAGGTTGAGGCGGGCCTGCAGGAATCGGCCGACCTTGACCCAGCGCGTCATGTCGCCGCCGAACAGGAGGTCGTTCGTCGTCGGTCGCCGCCCGGTCGGGCTGCTCATGTCTACGATGGCTTCCCCGAGGAGCGTCTCGATGCCCTGGTACACGACCTTCTGCTCGTCGTACCGCGGCTCGCGGATCGACGGATCACCGAACTGGGCGAACGGAACGGGCCCCCAGAGATCCGTGATGACCTGAAACGTCCACGCATTGAACAGCTTGCCCAGGCCGCGATAGTAGATGTCCGCTTCTGCCGACGCGTCCAGGGTCATGCGCCGCGATTCGTTCGCGGGCCTGGTGTAAAAGTAGTCCCACGCCGTGCTCGCATCCGTCTCGGCAAGCTCGTAGCGATGCACTTCCGCATAGGCGCGAGTAGGGCGGTTGTACGAGAACTGTTGCAGCCACTCCGCTCCCCAGAGCGAGTTCTCGCCGTAGTAGGTGGAATGGACGAACATGGTGATCAGTGCAGGAAGCCGGATATCGACCCGCGCCTTTTCGGGCGCATTCGGGTTGTTGTTGACATCCAGCAGCCCGTCGCACCCAGCGAGCGTCACCGCCAGCACCGCGGTGGCTCCCGCTCGTGCCGCGGTTCGAAGAATGGTCATTCGTGGTCTCCCCAGAGTCAGATGTGCGCGATCAGAACGTGGACCGGACACCGAACATCCAGCTGCGTGTCTGCGGCTCACTGAACTGGCGGAAGTACTGCCCGCCGGCGTTCTGGCCACCGTACACATCGCCCTCGGGGTCGCCGCCGGAGAAATCACTCCACACCTTCAGGTTCCGGCCGGTCACGTAAAGGGTGAGAGCCTCGAATGAAATGCGCTGGAGGAGCTTGTCCGGGACGCGGAAGGAGAAGGTCATCTCGCGCAGCTTCACGAAACCCGCTGGCTCGATCTGATTCTCGTGGCGGTCGAAGCCATAGACCAGCGGGTAGTAGTCCTGGTCCTTGAACAGGCGCACGTTGTTCGGCGCGCCCGTGTTGATGTTGATGCCGTCGTGCGTGACGTAGGTGTATCGGTCGTTGGTCAGGATCGAGCGCCCGTTATTCACCTGATACTGCGTCTCGAAGTTGATCAACTTGCCGCCGTGCCGGGTGTCCGCCAGCGCCGACAGACCGAAATTGCGGAAGCGGATATCGGTCGTGAGGCTGCCGGTCCAGTCGGGCATGACGCTGCCGAGGTTTCGCAGCTCATCTGTCCGGATGGGGTAGCCGTTGTCGCCGATGAGCATCTCGCCGGCGGGCGAGTTGGTGAAGCAGGGGTTCGGGTCAACGCAATTGCGCTTCCAGCCGTAGCCCCAGATCACTCCGTAGGGCTCACCCTCCATGACGCGGATCTGCGGCCAGGAGTAGCCCGCGAGGTAGATCGACGTGACGCCAGGAGCCAGGCTCAGCACCTTCGACTTGTTCTTCGCCCAGTTGACCCCGAGGTCCATCGAGAAGCCGCCGATGTCGACCGGGCGACCGTGCAGCGAGACTTCGACTCCCTTGTTCTGGAGATCCCCGGCGTTCCGCGTGATGCTCGTGAACCCGGTGACGGCGGATGACGGCACGCTGAAAATCTGGTCGTAGCTGGACTTCCGGTAGGCCGAGATATCGGCGCGCGCCCGGCCGCCGAAGAAACGTAGCTCGAGGCCGATCTCGTCCTCGACCGTCGATTCCGGCCTCAGCTCGGGGTTGCCGAGCTGCTGGGACTGTGTGTAGGACGTCACGCCCCTGAACGGGAACGTCACGGCCGGACCGCCGTTCTGCTGGATGTCGTTGTTCCCACCCTTCGCGAGGGTGCCGGTGACGTACCGCGTCGAGAGCGAGTACGGCGGCGCATCGTTGCCGACTTTCGCACTGGAGAGGCGCAGCTTGCCGAACTCGAGCCAGCTCGGGTGCCAGTTCAGCGCGTCGGTAAAGGCGATGGCGAGGCTGGCCGATGGATAGAAATATGAATTCGCATGTGTCGGCAGCGTGGAGCTCCAGTCGTTGCGGCCAGTCAATGTCAGGAACGCCCAATCATTGTAGTCCACGGTGAGCTGGCTGTACGCGCCGAGGAGTCGGCGTTTCGTCGGAAGGTTCGCGCCCGTCGTCTGCGTCGCGAAGTTGCCGATGTTGAAATAGCCCGGAATGACGATCGAGTTGCCGGTCGCCTCCACGAAGGAGGCGTCCTGCAGGTACACATTGGCGCCGACGAGGGCGCCCACCGTCACCCCGCTTTCCCACAGCGGGCGGCCGTCCATGAGCAACTGGAGGTCGTTGTTGAACGTGGTGCGCGTGCTCTTGCGCTGCCGGGTCGAACCGGATGTCAGGTTCTGCGCGGTCCGCCACGGCCGTTCATCGACGAACCTGCCGTACTCGCTGACGTAGGCGTCTACTCCCGCGTTGTTCGAGAGTCGCAGGCCCGGCGCCAGGGTGAACCCGAACTGCTGGGCGACGATCCAGCGGTTCGTCATCTCGCTGTTGTATTCGTTGAGCGCCGACCACAGGTAATGCGGCGTGTTCGCTCCGTACATGACCGGTGAGCCATCGGGCAGCCAGGCCTTGCGCGTATCGGTCGAGGGGGGCGTGTCGATGAGGGTCTTGTCCAACCCGCTGAAGGAATCATCCGTGTACGGATTGTCCGTCCGGATTCGCTGGAGGCTCGTGGTCGATGTGAGCCAGCTTGCCAGCTTGAGGTTGACGTTGCCGCTGAACGTCAGCCGGTCGAGCCCCGCCTTCGGATTGATGCCGCGCTGGTCCATCCACGACGCACCGAACGTGTAGATCCCGAGGTCGCCCATCGACCCTCTGCCTCGCAACGCGTTCTCGATGCTCGGCGACCCCCTGTAGAAATCCTCGCGGGCATCGCGGAGACGGACCGGGCCGACCGAGTCGAACACCATCTGTGGAATACTGTCCTTGTGGGGACCCCAGTTTTGCCGCGTCTCCGGAGCCACGTTGGCTCCCGGCTCGCACCACCCGCCCTGGTCCAGAATCCTTCCATTGCAGAAATAGCCGCGGCTGCCTGCCGTCCAATCGGTGACGTAGCCCGCGATGATCGGCTCGTCCATTCGTACCTGCGCGGAGTACTCGAACGACAGCGGCGATCCCGCGCGCCCTTTCTTCGTATTGATGATGATCGCGCCATTCGCCGCGCGGGACCCATACAGTGCGGTGGCCGCGGCACCACGGAGAATGGTCATCTCCTCGATGTTCTCCATGTCGATATCCATCTGCCGGCTCCCGGAGGAACCGGTGCCCAGTGCGTTGCTCGGGCCATCGGTGCTGGTGGAGATCGGCATGCCGTCGATCACGAAGAGCGGCTGCGTGTTTCCCGAAAAGGAGTTCTCGCCGCGAATCGTGACGCGTGCGCCCGCCCCGGGACGACCACTCGAGCTGGACACGCTCACCCCGGCCGACTGGCCCACGAGCGCCTGCATCAACGTCGTCTCGGGAATCCGCTCCAGCG
The DNA here is from genome assembly GCA_031426115.1 of Gemmatimonadaceae bacterium. Taxonomy (GTDB): domain Bacteria; phylum Gemmatimonadota; class Gemmatimonadetes; order Gemmatimonadales; family Gemmatimonadaceae; genus JANPKQ01. The sequence continues at coordinate 6,064 of JANPKQ010000288.1, forward strand.
TCTTGGAGCTGATCGTCTGGACGCCATACCCCAGACTCTTCTCCTCGCGCGTGATGCCGAGTGCCGTCACGACGACATTGGACAGGAGGACCGGCGCGTCCTTCATCTCGAAGTTCACCGTGGCCGTGCCGCCCGCCACGACGGTGACCGGCTGCTCCAGCGGCGCATATCCGACCAGCCGCACTCGCAGGGTGTGAGTCCCCGCGGGAACGCTGCGGATGACGTAGCGACCTTCAGCGCCGGCTGACGCTCCCAGTGTCGTGCCGACCACGGCGACCTGCGCGCCGCCGAGCGGCCGGCGGGAGTCCACGGCGATGATCTGGCCGACCACAGTGCCGGTCGTGACCTGCGGCTGTTGTGCAGCCGCCGCCTCGATACAAGTCAGACTCAGTGCAATCCCGAGAAGTCCACGAACGATGCAGCGCGCCATGCTGTTGCCTCCTATGGGGACGTACGCGCGACTACGATGAGGGGCGTTACGGAAAAGCGCAAATCGCGCCCGACACGCGGACCCCCCGGGGGTTTGTCGAGGTCGCTCATCGATGGGAGGCATCCTCTCCCGTGGGCATCACGCTTAGGGCGGGCCGACCCCGCGCTTGCGGTTGCCGTTCGCGCCAGGTGACCCAGACTAGTGCGGCGAGACCGGCACCCGTAACTTCGCGCACCTCAACGCGAGACCCTCCACGTGAGCTCCGCGGACATCCAGGACCGCCTGCAACGCGCGCTCGGCGCTTCGTACACCGTGGAGCGTGAGCTCGGCGGCGGCGGGATGAGCCGTGTGTTCGTTGCCGGGGAGTCGGCGCTCGGCAGGAAGGTCGTGATCAAGGTGTTGCGGCCCGAGCTCGCCGAAGGGTTGTCGACGGACCGATTCAAACGCGAAGTGGGGATAGCGGCGCGACTCCAGCATCCTCACATCGTCCCACTGCTCGCCGCCGGAGCGCTGGATGGCGGCATCCTGTACTACACGATGCCGCTCGTCGAGGGCCAGAGCCTTCGCGACCGAATGGCGCGCGAGGGAGCGCTCCCGATCGGTGACGTGGTGCGTATCGTCGCGGAGGTCGCGGGGGCACTCGCGTCGGCGCATCGCGCGGGCATCATCCATCGCGACGTCAAGCCGGAGAACATTCTCCTGTCGGACGGCGGCGCGCTCGTGGCGGATTTCGGGATTGCGAAGGCCCTCAGCGCGTCGCGCGAGCCCAGTGACGGCGATGACGGCGCAGCGCGCGCCTCGACCCTGACGGCGACCGGTACCTCGCTCGGAACGCCCGCCTACATGGCGCCGGAACAGGCCGTCGGCGACGTCGTGGACCATCGCGCCGATCTCTATGCGCTCGGCGCGGTGACGTACGAGATGCTTGCGGGGAGCGCCGTGTTCGAGGGGCGCACGGCGCAGCAGCTCATCGCTGCGCACGCCGCCCAAGCTCCGGAGCCGCTGACACGACGGCGTGCCGCGACCCCGCCGGCGCTCGCCATGCTCGTGATGCAGCTGCTGGAGAAGAATCCCGCTGACCGTCCACAGTCGGCGGATGAGGTGATTCGTCTCCTCCGAGCCGGCGACAGCGCGGTGCCCACGCGGGAAGCCACGGGCCACGACGACGCGCGCACGTTGGTGAAGGAGAAGCGCGCGCAGAACGCCGGCCCCCTCGTCATCGTCGGCGTCGTGGCGTTACTGACAGGGGCGCTCGCGGGCGCCCTGCTCGGTGGACGCGGGGCCGAGGATTCCAGCGCGCAGCCGGTAATATCCGCCATCGTTGCGCCGGCCGGGCAGGACATCCGGATGGAAGCGGGCGTCGCGCTGTCCGCCGACGGCGCGCGCCTCGCGCTCGTCGCGGCCGACCGACAGGGCGCGACAGCGATCTGGGTCCGTCCCCTCGACAGTCAAACGGCGACGCGGATCGACGGAACCGATGGGGCCTCGGGTCCGTTCTGGTCGCCCGATGGTGGGTCACTCGGGTTCTTTGCTGGAGGACAGCTCAGGATCGCTGACCTGAATCGCGGCACCCGGCGCATCCTGTGTCCGGCCTCGCGCCCCGGCGGCGGCGCGTGGACGCAGGACGGCACGATCGTCTACTCGCCGGACTTCCTCAGCGTGCCGCTGTTCAAGGTGGCGGCGGCGGGCGGACCGTGCACGCAGATCAGCCGGTTCGGCGAGGGCGAGTACATCCACCGCCGACCGTCGGCGCTGCCGGATGGGCGACGCATCATGTTCAGCGGGGTCATCGACCGCAACACTGCGTCGATCGTTGATCTCGAGTCAGGGCAGATCACCCGTGTCCGCGCCGACGGCGGTGGTGATGCGATATTTGTCGCACCGGACTGGTTTCTCTGGCGCGAGGCGGCAGGTGGCGCGTTGAACGCACAGCGCCTCGACCTGCGCACCCTCCAACCCGTCGGTGAGCCGAGGTTGGTTCTCGACCGCGTCGTCGGTGTTCGGTCGGTGCCGAGCTACACCGCGGTGCCCACTGCGATCGTCGCGCTCCAGACCTCTGCTGACGCACGACATGTCGTCTGGGTCGACCGACAATCGGCGGTCGTGGATTCCGTTCGCGCGCCGACGGACTTCAGCAATCCACTGTTCGGGGCCGCGACCGCCGCATTGTCGCACGATGGCCGCCGCATCGCGTTCGCGGCCGGGGGACCGTTGTGGATTCATGACCGTGATCGCCGTGTCGCGGTGCAGGTGCGGGCACAGACCAGCCCGGACCAGGGCACGCTCGATCCTGCGTGGAGTCCGGGCGATTCGCTCATCGCGTACCGCACCCTGTTCGCCGGCACGCTCGAGCTACGCACCTACAGCATCGCGAGGGGAACCTCGGACTCACTGTTCGCGTCGGGGAGGCGCAACATCAGGACGCCAGCGTGGTCGTCTGACGGACAGCGCATCGCGTTTCAGCTCTCGGCCGGTGACAGCGCGGCGCTCGATGAAATCTGGATCTACTCGTTCGCTACGCGCACGGCGACGCGCGCGTGGCCGGACCGTGGCAACGCGTCTTCACCGCGATGGTCGCCGGACGGTCAATGGATCGCCTATGTGAGCGACGGGCTCGGCGCGCCCGAGGTATTCGTGCGACCGGTCGCAGCGAGCGGGATTGAGGCGCGTGTCTCGACGGCCGGCGGTGACTATCCGCGGTGGAGTCGCAACGGGCGTGAACTTTACTACCGTGCGCCCAACGGATCGATCATGGGCGTGCGCGTGACCCTCGGTCGAACCGCGACGTTGTCCACGCCGACTGTAGTCGTCGCGGCGCCGCCCTTCAGCCGTGCAGCCCGATGGTTCGACGTCACGCCGGAGGGAGATCGGTTCTTCGCCTTCAACCGGGAGGATCCGCCGGTCCTGACGCTCCTCCAGGGATGGCAGGCAAGACTCGGCGGACGGTAGACGGACTTTTCGCTCGATCCGCTCGTTACGGCGGCGACACCGTCGTGCGCGTCACCGTGACACTCGGCAGGTTCTCCGCCGAGAGCACGATCGTGTTCACGCCGGCAACCGGCCCCGACTTCCACATCGGTCCGTTGGTCGTCGTCCCCGGCGGCGCCGACGTGGAGACCGTGCGCTCGACGGCGCCGTCGAGCAGGCCGCCGCCGGCCGTGACGGTGAACGTTACCGGATGGAAGATGATCGAGTTGCCGAACTGATCGACGACGGAGAAGACAGGCCGGCCCAAATCACCGCCCGCCGCCACGGGCGTCGAAGGCAGGCTGACGAGGATCTCGGACGGCGGTCCCGTCCTCGGTGATACGTTCATCCTCAGTGTCGGCACGCCGGGGCTCGACGCGTCCACGCCGCCGGGCGCCAGGGTGTTGTCCGGCATTACATAGCGAACCGACGCCACGCCCTGGGCGTTGGTCATCACGTCCTGCGATGGTGCGATGACGCTCCCACCGCCGTAAAGCTGCGACGACAGCGGCGCGAAGCTCACCGCAACGCCCGCCTTCGGGCGGTCGATGTCGTCGACGACGATGACCGACAGCGTGATCTCCGTTCGCACCAGCGCTGCCGTCGGGTTGTCGGGATGCGCCCTGATCAGCGCCGCCTGATTGCTCGTCGCCTGGGCGGTGATGTCGACGTGCGATCCGTCGGGCGTCGTCGCACGCAGGGTCTGCGTTCCGCCGAAGGGGCCAAGCGTCCAGCTTCCAACGGTGGCGATGCCGGCAGCGTCGCTCACTGCATTCGGTCCGGTGATGCTGCCAAGGCCGTTGTAAACACTGAACGTCACCGCGACGCCCGGAACAGCATTGCCGTAGACATCGAGCACCTTCACCGCGGGGGCCGTTGGAAGGGTGGTGCCCACCGTCGCGATCTGCCCGTCGCCCGCATGCTTCTCGAGGCGCCCGACGCGCGCGGGTGTCGCTGTCGCATTGAAGGTGAACGTCGCCGTGGCTGATGCGGACGCGACGAGGGTCTGTGGACCGGTCGCATTTCCGAGAGACCAGCCGCCAAGCGTCGCCCTGCCGTTCGCGCCGGTCGTCGCCGTCGGGAAGGAGACGTTGCCGCTCCCCGGACCGGGGGTGAACGTCACCACGACATCGGGCAGCGCATCGCCCGCGGCGTTCTGCACGATCACCGACGGCGCAACCGGAACGGGGGTGCCGACGACGGCGGTCTGCCCCTGGCCCGCCGCGAGGATGACGCGCGTCGGCGTATTGTCGCGCTGCATGATGGTATACGTCACCGGCGTCAGCGTTCCGGAGGACGCCTGAATCGTGTTGGCGCCCGGTGCGCCGAGGTTCCAGCGTCCTACCGTGGCAACGCCGAGCACGTTCGATGTCTGGGTGGCGCCCTCGAGGCTGCCGCCGCCGGCAATGACGGCGAAGGTGATGGTGACGCCGGGAATCGGGTTGCCGTACTGGTCGGACACGCGCGCACCCGGGTAGACGTTGCCTCCCGGAGTCGGCGCGACGATCTCGAGTCGCGCGGGCGCCCCGGGGCCGACCGAGGCGAGAATCGACACGGATGCCAGCGTTGCGCCGCTGCTCGACGTCGCGCGCGCCTCGAGCCGCTGCTCGACGTGCATCGCCGTCCCGAGGGTCCACAGCGTTCCGGCCAGCCCGTCGCCGTCCGTGCGTGCGGTGGCGCCCTGGATCGTTCCGCCACCCGCCATGACCTGGAACGTCATCGGGGTATTGGGAACCGGATTTCCCGCGGCGTCGAGCACGAGGACGACGATCGGATCGGGGAGCTGCGCCCCGGCCATTCCGCTCTGGTCCGCGCCGAAGACGACTTCGACCTCAGCGGGGGGTTTCTGATTCGGACCGCTGGACGAATCCGAACAACCCGCGCTGAACAGGACGGCGGCGGCAATCGCGATGGTGCCGCGTGAAAGGACGGACGAACGCATACGGATCTCTGAGATGACGGTGTGAAATGCGGATCATGGCTCTATCGACGGAGACTCGCTGTCGGAGCGAGCCACGTCATCGACGGGCCAGGGTGGTTGCAAGCCGGTTTTCGGAGGCCACACGATGGCACATCGCGCCTCGACCGGCAAGACGTATGTTTCTGTGATCCGGTAACATTGTTCACCCGGGGCCGTACGCACCCGCACATGTCTTTCTTTCCAGGCATGGCATCCCGGGTTACGCTGGTGTCGCATCCGCGGCCTTTCGCCGCTCTACAGGGGACCGCTCCAATGCAGAGACAGACCTTCGCACTCCTGCTCGCCCTCGCGCTGGCGACACCGCTGGGTGCGCAGACAACGCCCCCGACGGCAGCATCGGACACGACGGCGGCGCAGCGAGCTCCTCGACGCGTGGAAGTCACCCCCGAGATGGCGCGCACCGCATTCGCCAGCGCGGGCGCGAAAAGCCTGCTCGAGCGCGCACGCGTCGCGCGCGTCACCCAGGATTCGGCCCTCGCGTCGTACAAGGCGAAGGCGTTCCAGCGCCTCACGCTTCGACTCGGTGTCCGGAGCCTCGACCGCATCCTTGTTCGTACCGAGAACGTCGCCAACGTTCGCTGGGCGCGCGGCTCCGGGGTGTGGATCGAGCCGACGGGCCGCCGCGCAGCAGCCCCGATGTTCGGCCATGATGGAGTCGGGATGGACCTCGCGTCAGTCACGCCTGTCCCGTACTTCCCCGGTCGCGAGGCACTCTGGACGCCGTCGTCGTACATCCGCGCCGTGCAGGCGGAGGTGAGCGAGGACGACCTGCTGCATCCCCTGGCGACGGGCGCCGAGGCGTACTACCGGTACGCAACGGGTGACTCGATCTCGTTCCGTCTCGCGGACGGACGGCAGGTCATGCTCCGCGAGCTGCGCATCACCGCGCGGCGCCCGCAGTGGCGCGCGTTCGTGGGATCGTTCTGGTTCGACACGGAACGCGGACATCTCGTGCGCGCTGCGTACCGCCTCGCGCAGGAGATCGACCTCTGGGAGATGATGGGCGAGGAGGCGCGGCGGGATGCGGAGCGCGCCGTCACCGAGGCCGAACGGAAGGCGAGTGCCGGCGAGGAGCCGTCGCGCATCGCGCGCGCGCTGGTGAGTCCACTCAAGGGTGACATCACCGCGATCACGGTGGAATACGGGCTGCACGAGGGCCAGTTCTGGCTCCCGCGGCAGAACGTCGCGGAGGGGTTCTTCCAGGCAGGCTTTGTCCGGATGCCGCTGAAGCTGGAGGAGCGGTTCGACTACGATGCGGTGAACACCGATCTCCAGTTGCCGCGCATTCCCGCGCCCGGCGATGTGGGACTTGCCGCGACCGACACGACGTTCAGCTCGCGCCTCACACTGGGGTCGGGCGAGTCGTCGCGCGGCGATACGTCGCAGGCTGCCGTGCGCGCGCGGGAGGATTCGCTCGTTCGCCATCACGAGTTCCGCTCCGACAGCCTTCGCCTCGAGTCGGAGAAGGCGCGCGCGGCGGGCGATACGGCAGCAGCGCGCCGTCTGGCGCGAAGCGCGAACTTCGCTATCGCACGTGCGCGTCGCATCACCGCCCGGCGGGAGGCGTGCGCCGCGGGTGAGACGCACATCGCGAGCGTCGGGTCGCGCTACGGCGGCGCGCTGAAGATGGCCATCACGATGCCGTGCGATACCACGCGGCTCGCGAACTCTCCGGACCTCCCCGGGACGATCTTCGATCCGGGCGAGGACGCCTACAGCAGCACGGATCAGGAGGAGTTGCTGAAGGCGCTCGACTTTTCGCTCCAGCCGGAATGGGGCCCGCAACCGCCGCGCATTCACACGGGGCTCGACCTGCTGCGCTACAACCGTATGGAGGGCCTGTCGCCTGGCGTGTCGCTCGAATCCAACCTCGGCCTGGGCTACACTGCGCGCGCCGAAGCGCGCATCGGGACGGGCGACTGGGTGCCGAATGGAGAGTTGTCGGTGACACGGTCGACGGGCGACCGGTCGTTGCGTGTCGCTGGGTTCCACCGGCTCGGCATCGCCAACGATGATTGGGGCGCGCCGCTTTCCTTTGGCGCGTCAGTGGCGAACGCGCTGTACGCACGGGACGAGGGCTTCTACTATCGGACGTACGGAGCCGAGGTCGGTGGAACGCGAGAGGCTCCCGCGATGCTTGGCCGTGCACCGATCCAGTGGCGGTTGTTCGCCGAGCGGCAGCGATCCGCCGGGAGTGATCCGAACTCCGATGTGTCGCTCGCCGATCTGTTCAGCAACCCGCGCCCGGTGAGCAACATCGATGCGACGGAGCTCACCGCACTCGGCGGCGCGGTGGAGATTGCGCGGGTCTTCGGTGCAGACCCGCGGTACCTGCGACTCCTCGCGCGCGCGCGGACGGAAGGCGCGTTCACTGACCGGACGGATGCGATCGGCACGTCGGGGTACGGTCGCTTCGTGCTCGATGGGACGCTGACACGCGGCTTCGGCGGTTTCTCGGCGGCGGTCAGTGGTGCAGCGGGGACGAGCGCGGGAGATCTCCCGGTGCAGCGCGCGTTCTTCATCGGCGGGCTGCACACGGTGCGGGGGCAGTTCGCGCGACTGAACGTGGATGCAGAGGGGCCGCGAGTGGGGGATGCGTTCTGGTTGAGCCGGACGGAGGTTGCGCGTGGTGTCGCAGGGGCGCGGCTGATCGGCTTCTATGATGTCGGCTGGGCAGGGGCGCGGGGGGACTTCACCAGTGGTGGTCGACCGATGTCGGGCGCTGGGATTGGCGTGTCGTTGCTCGATGGGCTGCTGCGGACGGATGTGTCGCGTGGCATCTGGCCGGAGCGGCGGTGGCGGGTGGATCTCCAGCTTGGGGCGCGGTTCTGAGCGTGGCGGCGCTGGAAGGGCAAACCGGTACAGGAGGGCTCAACTGCGCGCTCCTGAGCCCGCATGTACTGGTGTTGCAGTTACGGCGCGCAACAACCCTCTGGCACTTTCTCGCCGGCGAGCGATATTGGCGTCGCAGTCCCTGGTTCACCTACTCACACCGGGAGACATCCATGAGGCGACGTAGCTTCATTCAGTCGGCAGCGCTTGCGGCCGCGGCGCTGACCATCCCGCGACGCCAATCGCTCGGCGCCGCATTCACTGAAGTTCCGCGCCCCCTGCAGGATCTCGAGGCGGTCACCGGCGACGGGCGCCAGGTGACGCTGACCGCGGCCTCGGTCGCCGACCTTCGTGCGCGCCTGCGCGGCCCCGTCCTCCTCCGTGCGAACCCGGAGTACGACGAGGCGCGCCGGATCCTCAACCCATCGTTCGACAAGTATCCCGCGCTCATCGTGCAGCCCACCGGCACCGCCGATGTCCGGACTGCCGTGAATTACGCGCGCGAGAACGGTGGGCTGCTCGTCGCCGTGAAGTGCGGTGGACACAGTGCGTCGGGGCAGTCCACCTGCGATCGCGGCATGCAGATCGATCTCTCGCGCTTCCGCGGCGTGCGTGTCGATCCGATCGCGCGACGCGCGTGGGTTGCAGGCGGCACCCTCCTCGGCCAGGTCGATCACGAGACGATGGCCAATGAGCTCGTCACGCCGATGGGCACGGTGTCACACACCGGCGTCGGTGGGCTCGTCACCGGGGGTGGATTCGGACGCGTCGCGCGACGCTTTGGATTGTCCGTGGACAATCTCATCGCGGTCGATGTCGTGACGGCGGATGGACAGCACCGGCGCGCGAACGCGAAGGAGAACCCCGACCTGTTCTGGGGCGTGCGCGGCGGGGGCGGCAACTTCGGCATCGTCACGTCGTTCGAGTTCCAGCTTCACCCGATGCAGCGCCGGGTCATCGCGGGCCAGATCGTGTATCCGATCGCGAAGGCACGTGAGGTGTTGACGCGCTTCGGGCAATACGGACGCGAGATGCCCGACGACATGGATCTCGGCGCAGTACTCGCCCTGCCGCCGGGTGGCGCTCCGGGAGTCGCATTGTTCCAGGTGTGCTACTCCGGTCCCGAAGCGAAGGCGGCCAGTGTCCTCGCGCCGCTGCGTGCCCTCGGAACGCCGCTGGCCGACAGCGTGACGTCGAAGGAGTATGTCGCGGTCCAGCGCTCGGGCGACACGAACGATCCACGCGCGCAGAGCAGCTACCTCAAGAGTGGCTTCGTCGCGGCCATCCCTGCGGAGCTCATCTCGGCGATCGTCGAGGGTCTCGCGGGCGATCCGTCGCGATCGACAGCGATCTTCTTCCAGCACGGCGGCGGAGCGATCTCGCGAGTCCCCTCGAGCGCCACGGCATTTGCGCAGCGCGACATTCAGGCGAACATGCTGTGCGCCGTGGACTGGAAGCACGGCACGGAACCGAGCGCGCACATCCAGTGGATCAAGCAGTACTGGTCGGGACTCGAGCGGTTCACGCACGGCTTCTACGTGAACGACCTGGACCGGGAAGCATCCGCGTCCAGTATCGGGGAGAACTTCCGTCAGAATCACCAGCGGCTCGTGACGGTGAAGAACAAGTATGATCCGACGAACCTGTTCCGGCTGAACACGAATGTGAAGCCGACGGTCCGCGCCTGAAGAGCGTAGTCGTACTTGCGGGCGCGGTTTCGGTTGCCGGTCATGGGGGGCTGAAAGTGCAAACCCGTACATGAGGGCTCAACGGCGCGCTGAGCGCTGATCGCTGACTAACGCTCATCGCCGATCGCTTGACTGCGGAAGGGCGACGGCGGGGCGCACCGGCCTTCCTCCCGATCCGCCGTTGAGCGGTCGGCGATTGGCGTCGGTCAGCGCCCAGCGCTCAGCGCGCTCCTGAGCCCACATGTACTGCTGTTGTAGTTGCGGACGAGCATGCGCCGCGCTCGCACGGCCCCCTGATCGGCCGTCAGTCCCTCCACTCCGCAATGAACACGTTCGTCTCGCCTTCCGCTGTCGCGCGCCGATTCGATGCGAACACCAGGTGCCGCCCGTCCGGTGAGAACATCGGGAACCCATCGAAGGTCTCGTTGTATGTAACGCGCTCGAGCCCCGTGCCGTCCACGTTGATGAGATAGAGGTCGAAGTCGCGGCCCCTGGGGTCGGCCCTGTTCGACGCGAAGATGATGCGCTTGCCATCGGGATGCCACGACGGCGCGAAGTTGGCGCCCCCGAGCGTCGTGAGCTGTCGCAGGCCGCTCCCGTCGCGGTTCATCACAAAGAGCTCCAGCTCCGTCGGTCGCCACAGTCCCTGCTTCAGCAGCGCCTGATAGTCGGCGAGCTCCGTGCCCGCGCCGAGTGCGCGCCCGCGGAAGACGATCTTCGTTCCATCGTAGGAGAAGAAGGGCCCTCCATCCGGTCCGGGACGGTTCGTAAGGCGTTTCACGTCCGTCCCGTCGGA
>JANPKQ010000289.1:0-4411 GCA_031426115.1 Gemmatimonadaceae bacterium
GCGTGACTGCGCGTCAACGCCGTCAACGTCGGCAAACGGTTTAACGGCGTTGGCGACGTTGGCGGAGTTCACGCTTTTCTCCTCTACGTACCTAATCGCGCCGTTTCAGTTTTGCCCGATGTCGCCCCCGACGCCGTGGCCTTCACGCCGTTCGCCCCCGCCGTTCCGCCCCTAGGCCGTCACGCCCTTCCCGCGCGCCCAGGCATCGTAGACCGCCGGCGAGATCTCCGACGGCTTGATCTCGCTCCGCCCTCCCCAGAACACATTCGTGTAACTCACCGGAATCCCCGCTTCCTCCAGGTGCACGTCGATGGCCGCCTTGTGGGCCAGGACCAGTTCCTTCTCGGTCCCGTGCGCTACGCCCATGATGTTCACCATGGCGAACTCGGGGCCGCCCTCACGCCAGTAGGCGTGGGTCATGATGTGGTGACGGCCGACCTCGCGACCGGCATCGATCTCGCGGCCGGGGGGCACGCGCCAGTGGAACAGCGCGTTGTAGCGCGTCACGCGCGTGCCCGTGGCGGACGGCTTCACGTGCTCGAGGAACGTCGAGAATCGCCCGATGACGCCACGCTCGACGAGCGACCGCGCCGTCAGGAGGAACTCTGCGAACGAGACACCCGCCTCCGCCGCGCGCGCGCGCCACGGATCCTCGACGATCTCCTCCACGGCGAGCTCGCGCTTCAACGATTCGAGGATGCGCCACTCGTAGTCGGAGAGCGCGACGACGTTGGTGTCGCGCACCGCGCCTAGCTCCTCGCTGCGGCTGCCCGGCTCCATCCCCTTCCGGCGCACGTGACCGACGCCAAGGGTGAAGAGACGCTTCGCTGGCATCAGCCGATACGCCTCTGCGCCCGTCTCGCTCGCGAGGAAGTCGCAATGCTTCGTCATTGAGAAGCGTGCAGGGACCTTGAGCGTCGTCCAGAGCCGGTAGACGGAACCCGGCGTTTCCGCGTCGGTGGACCGGATGACAACGTGACCGGAGAACGGATCCTCATGCACCATGTACGCGAAGGCGGCGTCCAGTCGTTCGGCAGGCACTCGCCAGGCGACGAGCGCGCCGGGCGCGAGGTTCGTCGCCATCAGTGTCTGGCGCACGCGGCGGATCGTGCCCGCGGCGAGCATTGCGCGAATCCGCTCGAGCACCACGGGGAGATCCACTTCCGAGAGCCGCGCAATCTCGGCGAACGGGTCTGGCAGAAACCCGGCGATCCGGTCCTCGGAGACCGCGAGGATGCGCGCGTTGACGGGGTCCGTGATCTCCGTGGGCAGCGTCTGAAGCATGACGAAAGATAGTCAGCCGCCGCGAGCGACGATCCCCGCCCCGACTCCGCACAGCACCGCGCCGACCACCGCCATCGACAGCCCCCAGATCAGGAGTTGCCTGAACAACACGCGCGCCTCTGCCTGATCCGGCACCGCGGCGAGGCACAGTGCCCCGAGCGTGGACAGTGGCGACACATCCACCAGCGCCGACCCGACGTTGATCGAGATCGCCACGGCGAGTGGGTTACCACCGCCGACCCCCTCGACGAGTCCGGGCACCATTGGCAGAAACGCGGGGAGCACGACGCCCGACGTCGAGCTGTAGGTGGACACGATGCCGGTGACGAACGCGATCACCCCGTTCAACGTCGCCGGCGTTGCGAGCCGCGCGATGAGGCCGGTGAACAGCGCGAGCCCACCCGTCGTCTCGAGCACACCGATGAGCATCGTCACGCCGCACACCATGAAGATGATCCCGAGCGGCACTCCACGAATCGCCGGCCCCTCATCGACGACGCGCGCGACGAGCAGCACCGTCGCCGCGGTGAAGGCGGCGAGGCCCACGTTCATGCGCCAGCCGACGACAGCGATCATCCAGATGGCGATCGTGACGATGGTGATCCAGTGTCGCCGCTCGAGGGCGGCGGCGCCGGTTTCGACGGCGACCCGAGTTCCCGATCGCATCAGCTTCAATCCGCCGAACACCGACCACGCCACCAGCGCCACGAGCACATGCACGGCGAAGTTCGCGGCCCACACCCGCCCGCCCTCGCCTGGAAGTCCGTTGGCCGCCATGAGCGTGTTGACCATCGCGCCGACCGAGCTCACCGGTGACAGATTCCCCGCGTTCGCTCCCGTCCCGACGAGGACGGCCGAGACGAAGTTCGGCACGCCCGCCCGCCGGCCGGTCGGCATCGCCAGCGGCGCGACGAGCGCGACGCTCGCCACAGCGCCGGGCCCGATCGCCGACAGGATGAAGGCAAGGACGAAGAACATCAGCGGGATCAACGGGGCGTTTCCGCGGACGAGCCCCGCGGCGCGTCTCGCGAGGATCTCCAGCGTGCCGTTCGCGCTGGCAATCGAGAACAGCAGCGTCACCCCGGCCAGCGTGATGAACAGGCTCGCCGGAAAGCCGGCAATGACGGCGTCGGGCCTCAGCTTCGCGACGTAAACGCCGACCATCCACGCCAGCGAGATGGCGAGCAACCCGACGTTCACACGCGACGTCATGCTCACCGCGAGCGCGACGACGAGCTCCAGAAGCGCGATGGCAGCCGGCGTCATGCGGCCGCCGTCCGGGCTGCTTGCCTCACCCGGGCGCGCGCACGATGTCGTCCGGTGCCGCCGGGGAATTCCACGGCGGCAGCAGATGCTTCTGCACCTTGCCCAGGGCGGTTCGCGGCAGCGAATCGACTCGCACGAACGCGCGCGGAACCTTGAACGACGCGAGCTGACGCCGACACACGGCCTCGAGCTCGCCGACATCGAGCGTCGCGTCGGCCACGACGTACGCCACCGGCACCTCGCCGCGCAGCGCATCCGGCGCGCCGACGACCGTCGCTTCGGCGACGCGCTCGTCCTCGAGCAGCACTTCCTCGATCTCGCGCGGATAGATGTTGAAGCCGCCGGAGATGATCATGTCGCCCTTCCGCCCACGCAGGGCGTGGTAGCCGTCAGCGGAGCGGACGCCGAGGTCGCCAGTGCGGAACCAGCCGTCGTCGGTGTGCGCGGCAGCGGTCGCGGCGGCGTTGCGCCAGTATCCGGTGAAGAGGTGCGGTGACCTTACCAGCACTTCACCGACAGTGTCATCGGCAACAGCAGCTCCGTCCTCGCCAACGATCCGCACCGCGGTCGCGGGAAGCGGGACACCGACCGTCCCCGCGCGTCGCTCGCCCACATACGGATTGCTGATGATCATCAGCGCCTCGCTCATCCCGTACCGCTCGAGAATCCGATGACCGTACCTCGCTTCGAATGCCTCCAGCGTGTGAGCGGGCAACGGTGCGGAGCCGCAGACGAAGAGGCGCGCCCCTCCGCCGATCTTCCGCGCGAGATCGTCGGGTACCACCGCGGGATCGAGCAGTCGGACATACACCGTCGGGACGCCGAAGAACAGCGTCGGCCTGAAGTCGCTGAACGTCGCCGCCGCCGTGCGGTGATCGAAACGCTCGGCCAGCCGCATCAGGCATCCGCTGATGAGCCAGCTGTGGAGCCCGTTCGCGAGGCCATGCACGTGGAAGAGCGGCAGCACCGCGAGGTAGCGATCGCGCTCGGTGATTTGCCAGCAGGTCGCGAGGTTGATGCCGTTCGCAGCGAGGTTGTCGTGCGACAGCACCGCGCCCTTCGCGGCACCGGTCGTTCCCGAGGTGTAGACGATCAGCGCGGGAGCGCTTCCCTCGAGGTATACCGGCTGGCGCTGCGTTGACTGCGATTCCGCGCGTTGCGCCAGATCCTCGACGGGCCACGCCGGTACCCCGGCGGGATAGACGGCATCAGTCCCGTTCACCATTACGATCGCCGCAGGATCACAATCGCCGACGATGTGCTTCAGCTCCCGGTCCCGGTACAGCACGTTCATCGGCACGAGGATGACGCCGAGTCGTGTGCAGGCGAGGAAGAGATCGACGAACTCGATGCGATTGCCGAGGTGGATGCAGAGACGGTCGCCGGCGGAGAGCCCGCGCTCGACGAGGACGGCGGCCGTTCGATTGGCCCGTGCTTCCAGGTCGCCAAACGTCAGGCGTTGAAGGGCACCGCTCGAATCGGTGTACTCGATCGCCGGGCGCGCGGCGCGGCCGATCAGCGAGAGGTCGAAGAGGGTCGTCAGCTGCACGGCGGGACGATGGACCGTGTTGCATCGGGACGCTAGGGCGGCGTCCCGTCTCGGTTCAAAGGGACGTCAACGGCAAAGAACGTGTGAGCCAGTCGCCAGCAACTCGAGTTGCCAGTCGCGAGTCTGACTTCCCGTAGGGCCACCTGGACTCAGCGCCTCCGGGCCCGATGCATGGCGATCCCGCCGAGCAGCTTGCGGCTCACCCGCTCGACGAAGAAGTGGGATGCCGTGAGCGAGCGCGAAAACTCCTGGCACGACACGAAGTGCTCGACCGACGGGCCGAGGTAGGCGTACACCACCGGCGCCCGGTGC
>JANPKQ010000290.1:0-5016 GCA_031426115.1 Gemmatimonadaceae bacterium
CTCGGGCGGAGTGATCTCGAGCGCGCGGCGCACGGCGTCGACGATCTGCTGGATCGGTTCCTGAATCGCCTCGCGGATCTCGCTCGAGTGGACGCGGACGGTCTTCGGAATGCCGGAGACGAGGTCGCGACCCTTCACTTCCATCTCGCGCTCCTCGCCGACGGGCGCCGCGGAACCGATCTGGATCTTGATGTTCTCAGCCGTCGGCTCGCCGATGAGGAGATTGTAGTTCTTCCTCATGAATTGAACGATCGACGTATCGAGCTCGTCGCCGCCGGTGCGAATCGAGGTATCGCTGACGATGCCGGACAGCGCGATGACGGCGATCTCGGTGGTCCCGCCGCCGATGTCGATCACCATGTTCCCGGTCGGCGTCTCGACCGGAAGGCCGACGCCGATCGCGGCAGCCATCGGCTCCGCGACCATGAACACTTCCTTCGCGCCGGCGCCCATCGCGGAATCGCGCACCGCGCGCTTCTCGACTTCGGTAATGCCCGACGGCACGCAGACGATGACCCGGGGCTTCACCTTGAACACGTGGTTCTCGATGATGAGCGTCAGGAAGTAGCGGAGCATCTTCTCGGTGACGTCGAAGTCGGCGATGACGCCATCCTTCATCGGCCGCACGGCAATGATGCCTTCCGGCGTGCGCCCGAGCATGCGCTTGGCTTCGAGCCCCACTCCCTTGATGCGTTTCGTCTCGCGATCGATCGCGACGACGGAGGGTTCATTGAGCACGATCCCCTCGCCCTTCACGTAGATCAGCGTGTTGGCGGTGCCGAGATCGACGGCGATCGCGTTCGCGGGGAACAACGACCCCTTATTGAAAGGCCAGCGCATTAAGTCCATTACCGCGCTCGACGGCGAGCGCGTGAATTGTCTGGGAGGAGGTGAACCGAACCGAAACGTAGCGGTGCGGCAACGACGCAGCAAGGCGTTGGCTTGACACGACCTAGACGTGTCGCTAACCCTTGCTCGTGCGCTCCTATCTCCCCGCCCGCATCGCCGTCGTCGACGCCCAGCTCTGTGACGAATGCGGACTGTGCATGCCCCTTTGCCCTCCGATGGCGATCCGGATGCGTCGCGAGGGTCTACTCGTAGACGACGCAACCTGCACTGGATGTAACAAGTGCATTGATCCCTGCCCCGTCGGCGCCCTGGCGATGGTGCCGAATCCCCGACTGTCGCTGCCGTGATCCGGTGTGATGTGCTCGTCATCGGAGGCGGTCCTGCCGGGCTCGTGGCCGCCCGGGAATGCGCTGCTGCCAACCCCGCGCTCGACGTCCTCCTCCTCGAGCGCGACCGTGCGATCGGGGCTCCCGTACGCTGCGGAGAAGGCGTGGGGAGTGCCGGCCTCGGAGAATTCCTCGATCCGGCCGGCGCGAACTGGATTTCGCGGCGTATCTCCCGCGTGATCTTCTGGGCGCCTGACGGCACTGAGGTGCGCGTCGCGGAAGGTGATGTAGGTTACATCCTGGATCGCACACGCTTCGAGCCCGCGCTCGCGCTCGAGGCCGGACGCGCTGGGGCGGATCTCTGGGTGGGCACCGAGGCCACCGGCATCGTGCGCGATGGAGACGGCTGGAATGTCGCCGTCCGCGGACCGCGCGGTGAGGGGACCGTGCATGCGCGCCTCATCATCGGCGCGGATGGCGTGGAGAGCATGGTGGGCCGCTGGGCGGGACTCGACACCCGCGTGCCGTCGCGGGACATGGAGAGCTGCGCCCAGTACGTCGTCTCCGGCATCGACTTCGACCCCGATGCGATCTACCTGCACTTCGGGGATGAGATCGCGCCCGGTGGATACGCGTGGGTGTTCCCCAAGGGCGTCGGTATTGCGAACGTCGGCCTCGGCATTGTCGCGCTGAAAGGGGGAAAGCGGCCGGCGCGCGAATGGCTGCATGCCTACATCGACCGCTACTTCCCGACTGGCGTGCGCACGTCCTACACGGTTGGCGGCGTCATCGTGCACACAACCGTGAAGCGCACCGTCACCGACGGGATGCTCCTCTGCGGCGACGCGGCGCACATGGTCAACCCGCTGTCGGGCGGCGGCATCGTGAATGCCATGAAGGCCGGGCGTCTCGCCGCGCGAACCGCAGTTGCCGCACTCGAGGCGCACGATGTGTCGGAAGCGAAGCTGCGCCGATACCACGACGAGTGGATGCAGTTGCTTGGCGACGACCATCTCCGCTTCTACAAGATCAAGGAAGCGCTCAACAAGTTCGACGACGGGTTCTACAACAGCCTCGCCCGGCGGCTCAACGGCATCCCGGTCGAGCGTCGGACCCTGGGCCGAATCTTCGCCACGGCGCTCGTCACTCACCCATCGCTGATTCCAATCGCCGCCCGCTACTTCGTATGATCGTACCGTCGGTGTCGCCCGACGCGCGGCGCAGGCGCTGGAGGAGGGTCGTTCCCACCGAGCAGCGGTTCGCGCCCACCGCTCCGAGCCACTCCAGCGGCGCGAGCATTCCCACGCCAGGCGTAGGGGGCGACCAGAGGTAGACGGGCCGCCGCGGGATGCCCATCACGTCTCCGCCCCAGCGGGCGGCGAGGTCGAACCCCGCGGTATATCCGGCGTCGCGAGCGATCGCACGCTCCCGGTTGCCCGCCGCGCCGAACGGATACGAGAGTGCCCACGGAACGACATCGAGGGCCCTTGCAAGCGCTCGTCGCGAGTCTACCATCTCCCGCGCCACGGCGCTCGCGTCGAGCCAGGTGAGACGCGGGTGCGTCGCGGTGTGGGATGCGAACTCGACCCCGCGTTGCTGCCACCGCCGCATGTCGCGCCAGGCAAGGTGTGCGAAGCGTCGCCCTCCGTACGCGACATCCCACCGGTTGAGTCGGCCAGCGAAGTCGGTGATGACGAAGCACGCCGCGGTGAAGCCGACTTCCTCGAGCACGGGGAAGGCGTGGTCCCGAAGCCCGCGATACGCATCGTCGAACGTGATCGCGAGCTCCTTCGGGCCGAGCGCTCGCGCGCCGGTGATGCAGTCGAGCGTCTCGTGGAGCGACAAGGAAGTCCACCCGGCATCCGCGAGCCGATGTATCTGCTTCGCGAAGCGACGTGGCGAGATCCGCGTGACGCCGAGTTCCAGGCGACGCTCGACCTTGTGATACGAGAGGATCGGAGGGACCGACCCACCGGACGCGCCACCGCCCGCTCGATGCCCCCGGGCGGTCACGCGCACCGCATCAGTCGAGGAACGTCGCGGGATCCGTCAGCGGGAGATTGAACGCCTCCGCAACGCCGGGATAGGTGACCTTGCCCGCCGCGATGTTCAGGCCCTTGAGCAGCGCTGGATCGTCGCGCAGGGCCTTCTTCCACCCCTTGTTCGCGAGCCGGAGTGCATACGGGAACGTCGCGTTCGTCAGCGCGAGCGTGGACGTGCGTGACACTCCCCCGGGCATGTTCGCTACGCCGTAGTGAATGATCCCATCGACGACGTACGTCGGATTCTCGTGGGTCGTCGCATGGATAGTTTCGACGCACCCACCCTGATCGATTGCGACGTCCACGATCACCGACCCGGGTTGCATGAGCTTCAGGTCCTCGCGACGCACGAGCCGTGGCGCCTTCGCCCCGGTGACCAGCACGGCCCCGACGACGAGATCCGCCGTCGAGATCGCCTCGAGGATGTTGTACCGGTTCGAGTGGATCAGGACGACGTTCGCAGGCATGACGTCCGAGAGATACCGCAGGCGGTCCAGCGAGATGTCGAGGATCGTGACCTGCGCCCCCATGCCCGCGGCCATCTTCGCCGCGTTGATCCCGACGATGCCTCCGCCAAGAATGACGACCTTCCCCGGAGAGACACCGGGAACGCCGCCAAGCAGCACGCCACGGCCTCCATACAGCTTCTCGAGGTACTTCGCTCCCTCCTGCACTGCCATGCGTCCCGCCACCTCGGACATCGGGATCAGCAGCGGCAGCTCGCGCGTCGGTGTCTCCACCGTCTCGTAGGCGATGCACGTCGCGCCGCTCTCGATGTGCGCACGCGTCAGCTTCTCGTCCGCCGCGAAATGGAAGTAGGTGAAGATCGTCTGGCCCTTCCGCATCCGCGGCCACTCCACGGCAATGGGCTCCTTCACCTTCATGATCATGTCGGCTTCCTTCCAGACCGCATCGGCGCTCGCAGCGATGCGGGCACCGGCAGCGGTATACAGCGCATCCGGAAACGCACTGCCCTCCCCACCCCCGCGCTCGACGATGACATCGTGGCCAGCCGCGACCAGCGCTTCCGCGCCGGCGGGGACGAGCGCAATGCGGTTCTCGTTGGTCTTGATCTCCTTCGGGACGCCGATCTTCATGTCAGTCGTGGTGAACGTGAGTGTGTCGGGAGCGAGACGTCCGACACGGTGCCGGGACCATGAAAGTCGCGTGCCGCGCGGTCGAAGCGCGTCTAGCGGGGGCCGAGCGTCAGCAGTGTCTGCTGGTCCGGCGCAAAGTAATCTCTGCACACCTGGGCCACGGTCGCCGAATCGATCCGATCGACCTCGGCGAGAAGCTCGTCGAGCGTTCGGTACCGGTCGCCGTAGAGCTCGACCGAGGCAGCGCGATACATCCGCGACGACACGCTCTCCATCGAGAGCGTCAGCTGGCCCTTGAGCTGGCCCTTGCCCGCCTCGATCTCCGCCTCCGGGAGGCCATGCGCGGCGATGTCGGCGAGCTCGGCCCGCACCGCCTCGGTCGCCTGTCCCGCCGTCTCCGGCGCCGTGCCGACATACACGCCGTGGACGCCGGAGTCCGCGTGGAACGATTGATAGGTGTAGACCGAGTAGGCGAGACCGAGCTCTTCGCGAACGCGCTGGAAAAGCCGCGAGCTCATGCCGGCTCCCAGCAGCGTGTCCACCAGAACCACCGCATACCGCCGCGGGTCGCTGTAGGGTACGGTGGGCGACCCGAACACGATGTGCGTCTGGACGCCCGCGCGCTCGACGTGGCGCTCAGAGGGTGGTGCGAGTTTCGGCGTGACGGAGGACGCCTTCGAGCCGCTGCCGCGTGGCTGATCC
>JANPKQ010000291.1:0-5018 GCA_031426115.1 Gemmatimonadaceae bacterium
ATCCCGCCGTCGGCGATCTTGCTGACGACGAGGTAGCGCCCGTCGAGCACCGATCCCGCCAGCGACGCGTAGTCGAGCCAGCGCGCTCCCTCGGTCGCAGGCAGCGACACCCCCGCGGGGCTCGTGCGGCCGGCGACCGGCGGTGTGGGCGGCGGAGCCGGAGGCTTGTGCCCCGAGTGCCGCCGCGCAGCGGCGCCGACGCCGGGCAACACCGCGGGCACCGTCGCCGCCTCGATGAGCTTCGACCCGTCCCTCGCACAAAACTTCGAGTCGGCCTCGTAGAACGAGCCGCATCGCGGGCATCCCATTCTCATCGCATCACCTACTCCGCTCGCACGCGGTTGCGCCCTTCGGCCTTGGCTCGATACAGCGCCTCGTCGGCGCGGCCGACGAGGTCCTCCATCGACGCGACGCGCGCCGATGGGAATGTCGCGACGCCGATGCTGGTCGTCAGCAGGAGCGAATGGCCCGTGCTCTCGAACGTCCGAGCCTCGAGCCGCTCGCGGATGCGCTCGGCGAACGTCAGGGCGCCCTCCGCCGATGTCTGCGGGAGCACGACGATGAACTCCTCGCCGCCGTAGCGGGCGACGATGTCGACCGAGCGCACCTCGTGCTGGAGGAGCACCGCGACATCGCGGAGCACCTGGTCGCCGGCGAGGTGACCGTAGGTGTCGTTCACGCCCTTGAAGTGGTCGAGGTCCACCATCAGTACCGACACGACCGACTCGTAGCGCCGCGCGCGATCCACCTCGGCCATCAACCGGTTCACCAGCGCGCGGCGGTTGAGCACGAGCGTCAGCGGATCGGTGTGGGCGAGCGCTTCGAGCCGCGCGTTGTCAGCCTTCGCCATCTCGATCACCTGTGCACGCTGGATCGCCGCAACTGCCGCCGTGACGACGGAGTCCGCGAAGTGCACATCCTCGGCGGTGAGCGGCGGCTCGCTGCGCGTGCGCCGCAGGAAGAACACGCCGGCCTGTCGCCGATCCAGC
Source organism: Gemmatimonadaceae bacterium (assembly GCA_031426115.1). Taxonomy (GTDB): domain Bacteria; phylum Gemmatimonadota; class Gemmatimonadetes; order Gemmatimonadales; family Gemmatimonadaceae; genus JANPKQ01. The sequence continues at coordinate 990 of JANPKQ010000291.1, forward strand.
GAGAAGGGGAGCGCGATCACTGACCGGATCTCGACGTTCAGCCCCTCGCGCTCCCAGAGCTCGCGCGTCCCCGCGTACAGCGGGCTCACGCGGACGTCCTCGACCAGCACCGGACTGCCCGCGTCGAGCGCCGCACGCAGCTCCGGATAGCGCGACAGCTCGATGGGATGGTTGTGGAGCGCCGGATGCTCGAACGCCGTCGCAACGATGCCTGTCGCATCGCCCGGACGGGCCAGGATGACGGAGCAGTGCGACACGGAGAGTGCGCGAGCGACCCGGCGGGCGAGGATATTGTAGATCTCCTCGGAGGTGAGGTCGCCGGTGACGTCATGCATGATGTCCACGACCTTGCGCTGGTTCTCGGCATCCTCACGCGCCTGCCGGAGCTGCACTTCGGTGGTGCGCAGCGCCTCGCGGGCGGAGTGCAGCACGGCGCGCATGCGGAGCTGCGACTGGATTCGCGCGAGCAGCTCGCGCACCCGGTACGGCTTCCGGAGGTAGTCGGACGCGACGAGGCCGAGCGTCTTCACCGCGCTCTCTTCGGGCGACCGCGACGAGACCATCAGCACCGGGAGCTCGCGCCAGCGCTCATCGGCCTTCATCTGCTCGAGGAGATGAAGCCCGTCGCCGTTGTTGCCGATGGTATCGATGATGACGAGGTCCGGCGCCCGCTCCTCCAGCGTCGCCAGCAGCCGGCCGCCATCCTCGAGGGCAATCACCTGATAGCCGTGCTCCTTGAGGAGCCAGCTGATCGTCTGCCGGTCATCCGGGTCCTCATCGCAGATGAGGATGCGCTCACTAGGCATCTCCGAGGAGCGCCAGCAACCCGGCCCACTCGATGTTGCCGCCACTGAGCACGGCAACCGTGGGGCCCGCCGGACGCACCAGTCCCTCCAGGAGGGCCGCGATGGTGATCGCGCCGCTTGGCTCGGCGACGATCTTCATGCGGTCGAGCAGAAAGCGCATTGCGCCGCGAAGCGCGGAGTCATCGACCATCACCACGTCGTCGATGTACTGCTGGTGATGCGCGAACGGGATGCCGCCGATCTCGACGGCGAGCAGGCCATCGGCGAGACCGCTGGTCGATGACAGCTTCACCGGCGACCCAGCGGCGCGGGCGCGCGACAGCTTCGGCGCGCCCGTCGGCTCGACACCAATGACGCGAATCGTCGGGTCGAGCAGCTTCACGGCCGTCGCCACCCCGGCACTGAGGCCGCCGCCGCCCACGGGCACGAGCACCGTGCGGGTCTCCGGCGCATCCTCGACGATCTCGAGACCGACCGTTCCCTGGCCAGCGATGATCAGGGGATCATCGTAGGGCGGAATGATCGTGCTCCCTTCCTGCCGCGCGAGCTCCACGGCGCGCTGCATCCGATCCGCGGTCGTCGTCCCAGCGAGCACGACGTGCGCGCCGAGGCGCTCGGCGCCCCCGCGCTTCGCGGGCGTCACGGTCGTCGGCATGACGACGGTGGCCGGGCAGCCGAAGATCTTCGCCGCGAGGGCGACGGCCTGCGCATGGTTCCCGGACGACGGCGCAATGACGCCGCGCGACCGGATCGAAGGGTCCATGCGCGACAGGAACGAGTACGCGCCGCGGAACTTGAACGCGCCCCCGCGCTGGAGCATTTCCGGCTTGACCATCACGGCGCCGCCGACGGCGGCATCGAGGTCATCGGACCGCAGCAGCGGGGTGCGGACGGCGACGCCGGCGATGGCGGCGGCTGCGTCGCGAAGGGCGCGGAGGGTGACGAGCGCCGGGGAGGATGCCACGGTCACGGGGGTCCGGTGGTTTCGGCGAACGATCAGGCGCTGATTCTGTTGCGCCCGCCGTCCTTCGCCTTGTACAGGTTCCGATCCGCCTGCTCGAGAAGCTCTTCCGCTGTCATGGCATCGGTGCCGCGGGCGTGCGCGACGCCGACCGAGATCGTGATCTCGAGCATCTCGTCTCCCCCGAAGGTATGCTCGTCCACGTTCCGGCGCAGCCGCTCCGCGAAGGCCATCGCGCCCTGCCATGCCGTGTCAGGGAGGACGATGACGAACTCGTCACCGCCGACGCGCGAGACCGCGTCGGTCTCGCGGGCGGTCGTCTTCATGATCTCGGCCAGCTCCTGGAGCACCATGTCGCCGACGGGGTGGCCGTGGGTGTCGTTAATGGTCTTGAAGTGGTCGAGGTCCACGACCAGAATCGCCAGCACCGAGCCGCGGCGCTTCGCCTGGCGCCACTCGCGGCGGAGGCGCGTTTCGAGCGCGCGGCGGTTGAGGCAGCCCGTGAGGGGATCGGTCCCGATGAGCTCGATGAGGCGGCTGCGCATCGTGTCGAGGCTGCGCGCCAGGAGCGTCAGCTCGTCAGGGCGCGCCTCATCCTCGAGGTCGTAGGCACCGCCAAGGTCTCCGATCTCGACCCGCTTGCAGAACACCCGGAGGGCGTTCATGCGCTGGCGGAACCCGCCGAAGGTGATCGTCAGGACCGACGCGACGAAGAGGAAGATCGCGCCGTTGAAAGCGACGACCATCGGCGTCGGTGACGGTCCTGGCACCCAGACGGGTGGCACGATCGAGGAGCCGAGGTAGGCGAAGGCGACGAGCAGCGTCGCCCACAGCCCGAGCCGGAGCCCGAAGTAGAAGACGGTGAGCTGGATGACCAGCAGTCCCAGCAGCAGGATGCGGTGGTACTGGGATGGCGGAGAGCTCAGCATGATGAGCCCCGTCATCATCGCGACGTCCCCGACCACGACGACCGCCGTCAGCCATGGAACGAGTCGCTGGCCCGCCGACCGCTTGAGGTACCAGGCCGAAAGGATGATGACGACAAGGTAGATGCCCGTCGCGACGCCGACCGGTATCCATCCCTCAGGCCCGATGCCGCGCGACTGAAGCAGGACGATGGCGCCAAACGTCATGAGCGCCGCCACCGCATACCGGACCCAGCGCTGCCAGAGCAGCACCTCGCGGTGGAGATCAGCGCTATCCTGCTGGATCTCCGACCGGATGGCGCTCCACGTGGCCGACATCTCTCGGGTCACGTTCTCGGTGCGCGTCGTTGGCGCGAGTACCGGCTCGGGGGCGATGAGCTCCCGGAGGCGGGAAAGGACGGGCATGGGCTCGGGCTGGAGTACGAACCTGCGAGGGGCCTGGATGGCGCGCGGGGGCGTCCAATCAAGGACGCCCCCGCTGGCCCAGCCGCAACTACTCGTCGTCGTCCGTATCCTCGTCATCGAGGTCGTCCGCGTCACCCGGGACCCCTACCCCCTCGATGTCGTCCTCCCCGACGGCGCTCTTGTCGTCGCCAACCACCCGTGCGACGGCGGTGACGAGGTCCTTGTCGTCGAGCTGAACGAGCTTGACCCCCTGGGCATTACGCCCCGTGACCCGGATCTGGGCGACGGAGGAACGGATGATCACCCCCTGCTTGGTGATGATCATGATCTCGTCCTCGGGAAGCACTTCCATGATCGTCACGACGTCACCGGTCTTCGCGGTCCGATTGACGGTGAGGATCCCCTTTCCGCCGCGTTTCTGGACCCGGTACTCGTCGATGTGCGAGCACTTGCCGAGCCCCCGTTCGGTGACGACCAGCAGCGTCGCCTCGCGCTTGATGACGACCATCCCGACGACTTCATCATCCTTCCGGAGCTCGACCCCCTTCACGCCGGTAGTGTCTCGGCCCATGTCGCGGACGTCCGACTCGTGGAAGCGCACCGAGAGCCCGTGCTTGGTCGCAATCACGATGTCGTTGGTGCCGGTGGTGACCTGGACGTCGATCAGCTCATCGTCCGACTCGACCTTGATCGCCTTGATCCCGTTCGCCCGTGGGTTCGAGTATTCCGAGAGCTTGGTCTTCTTGACCGTACCCTTCTTCGTGCAGAACAGGAGAAACTGTGTCTCGGTGAACTCGCGAACCGGCGGATTGGTGCTGAACAACCCATCCCAGTACAAGCGTCCGGCTGTTTTAACCGCCCGGAAAATGGGCGGAACTGCAGCGGACGCGATCAGGTGATCATAGGTGAGCCCATCGCCGTCGAAGATAGC
>JANPKQ010000292.1:0-2036 GCA_031426115.1 Gemmatimonadaceae bacterium
GGTGTTCATGGCGCCTCGATCCCGTCGTGCGCGTGTGTGCATGCTGACCGCACTGCCATGGCCGGCGGTGCGCTGGCGACCTGCCTCAGCCGGTCACTTCAGGTCGAGTCGCACGCCGGCATTCGCGACCCTGCCCTCCAACGGTCCCCAGACATCCGTCGTCCAGCGTCCGCCAAGTCCATAGGTGGGCCTCACGAGGGGATCATATTTCGTCTGCCGGTAGTCGAGCAGGTTCTCGGCGTTAATGAACACCCGCGCCGGCCCGAACCGCCGTTCGGCCAGCACCCCGATGTGCACGTACGGCTTGCTCTCGGTGCGGTACGGATTGTCATCGAGCTTCTGAACGCCCGTGTAGTACACCTCGAGTCCTGCGCGCGCTCGCCCCTCCTGTTCCCACATCGTCACCACCCCCGCCTGATGCCGCGGCGTCAACGGTGCATCGCGCCGGCTTCGCGTCTCGGGGTCCTGTTCCGTCGAGCGGACGAAGGTGTAGGAGCCCGTCATGTGAAACGGCTCCGGGTTCCATCGCAACAGCAGCTCTCCACCTGCCGTGCGCGTCGGCTCGTCGAGGTTGACCAGCTCGGCACGCGGTGCACCACTCGCCCCCGCCCGAAGCCCGACCGGATGCTTCACGAGCGAGCCGAACACCGTCGCGTTGACTTCGACGACGCCGATGGTCCCGCCAACGTCGATCGATCCGCTGTGGGCACGCTCCTCGCGAATTCCGCTCAGTGGATCCAGCGTATATAGCCCGGTCACCTCGGTCTCCTCGGTGAACGGTGATGGCGCGAAGTAGCCCCCGCCGCCCGACGCCCGCAGCGTCCACATCGGGCTGAGCCGCAGGAGCGCCGAGAGACGCGGCGCGAGCTGCGTCCCGTACTCGCTGTGGTGATCCATTCGTGCGCTCAGTGTCAGCGACAGCGCCTCGGTGAGCGTCACCGTGTTCTGTGCGAACGCACCCGGTGTCGTGAACGTGAAGTCGAATCGCGGCACATCTTCGCTGCGATACCGTTCCTGCTGCACCGCGGCGCCGACGACCCAGAGCGACCTTCCCTGCGGGATCGTCAGCGACGTTTCACCGAGCCATGTCAGGTGCCGGTCGCGCTCCCAGACCGGACCGAAGACGTGCCGGTGGCGTTGCATCGCGGCGGCACCGCGAACGCTGAGGATCGACTGGCCGAGAAGAAAGCCGCTCACGAGGCCCGCGTCGTAGCGGTTGGTGCGAAGGCGCTCCAGGAAGACGCCGGCCCCTGGCACCGACGTCCCGTCCACCACCCCGCCCGCTCGAGCCTCGAAGGTTGTGCCAGCCGTGAACATGACGGAGTGTCCGGCCTCACTCGTCCAGAACGCGCGCGGACGAATCAGTGCGCGCTCGTAGCCCGGGACGTCGGTCCAGCCATCATCGTCCTTGTCCACCTGCGACTGACGGTGCCCGCCCGCGAGAAGTGAATAGCCCCACCGCTCCGATAGTTGTGCGGATTCGAATGAGATCGCATCGATGCCGCCGAGCGTGGTCCCATTGAGCAGCAGCTCGCGCAGGCGCTCCTCCCCCGGGCGTCGCGAGATGAGATTGATGACGCCGCCCAGCGCCGATCCCCCATAGAGGGCCGAGGCGACGCCCTTGATGATCTCCACGCCGCCGAGGTCCATCGGCGGGATCTGGAGCAGGCCGAGCCCGCCGGTCTGCCCGCCATAGAGTGGAAGCCCGTCGGCGAGGATCTGGGTGTATCGGCCACGAAGCCCCTGCACCCGCACCGCGGCGCCGCCGAGCGATGGCGATGTCGTCTGCACACGAAGCCCCGATGATTCGTTCAGCATCATCGTGATGTCGCCGGGAGTCATGAGCAGTTTCTCCTCGACCTCTTCCTCGGCAAGGACCTCCACGCGCAGTGGCTCGTCCTCGATCCGCCGCCCGCTGCGCGTCGCGGACACGATGATGCCGGACAGCTCCACCGGTTGAGCGATGACGGTGATTCGCACGGTGGTGTCCGTTCCCGCCCGCAACGCGACGGTCAGCGTCTCCGCCTTGAAGCCGA
>JANPKQ010000293.1:0-6896 GCA_031426115.1 Gemmatimonadaceae bacterium
CACACGGATGGTGACGACCCACCTGGACGCGCGCGAGTGCGGCGTCGCATCGGTCGGTTGCCGCCGTTCACGGCGGGCGTCAATCATCGGCGGCACCCTGCCGACCGATGACCTGCACACGAAGCGACCATGCATTTGGCACGCAATCCCGACAACCGACCGGTGGCGCCGTCGTCCTACCGCCCCACGAGATTCGAGCGCCTCGGCCACGACGGCCCGCTGCTGCTGCGAGCCGTGCCTTACATGCTCGTCGTGTTCGCCTGCCTGCTGCTGCTCTTCGCCACCCTGCGGCGCACTCTGGGGTATTCCTCCGCCTTCGTCGTCCCGCTCGCACTGGTAACGACAGGCGCGATCACCTGGGCCGGCCTTCGCTTCGCCAACTTCGCCGGCACGCACCTCGGCCGATTCATCCTTCCGACGGGAGACAGCACGCCCTACGAGCACCAATTCTCCAGGGAAGAGGCACTCGCCGCGCGCGGCGACATCGCCGAAGCCCTCGATGCGTTCGAGTCCGCGATTGCGACCATACCGATTGATGCGCCGAGTGGCATCAATGTCCGTATCAGGACGGCCGAGCTGTGCATCGGGAAGGGCGCGAACCCGAGCCGAGCCGCAGAACTGCTGCGCGAGGTGCAGCGCTATCCTGCGCTTGCCGCTCCGCAGGACATCTATGCATCCAACCGACTGATCGACCTGTTGCTCGGCCCGCTCGCGCAGCCGTCGCGCGCCCTCGTCGAGCTCCGTCGGATTGCCGACCGCTACCCGGACAGCAACGCCGCGATGCATGCGCGCGCGGCGATCGTGACCATCAAGCGCCAGATCAGCGACGCGGAGCCCGGATCCGCCGCAGGGCGCTAGCGCCGAATCGCAACGGCCAGACCGGCGTGCGGTCCGCCGCGATCGTCAGTCGAAGCCGCCCTTCCGGCGCGCCGCCTTCGTCTCGCCGCGCTTCTTCTTCTCGGAGATGCGCCGCTCCTTCGAAGCCCTGCTCGGCTTCGTCGCGCGTCGCTTCTTCGGGATGACCAGCGCCTTTCGCACGAGCTCCACCAGCCGCCCCTCTGCGCTTTCACGGTTCTGGCGCTGGCTCCGCCGGTCGCTCGCGACGACGCGTATCACCCCTTCGCCGTCGATTCGCGTCGCGAGCTTCTCGAAGAGCCGCGCTCGTGTCTCCTCATCGAGCGCCGTGGACGCACGCACGTTCCACAGGATCTCGATCCGCGTCGACGAGGTGTTTACGTGCTGGCCACCGGCGCCGCCGGCCCGCGATGCGCGGGCGGCAAGCTCGTGCCGCGGGATCGACAGCCGGTCGTTGACGACCAGCGCGTCGTCGCCCGCCGGCGCGGTCATGCGGGAACGCGATCCTTGCTCGAGTAATGCACCCGGAGCGCTGCCACTCGCCGCCCGTCCATTGCGACGACTTCGAGCTCTCCTCCCGGAAAGGGCACGCGGTCGCCGACCTTCGGCACGCGGCCGAGGCGTGAGAAGGCGAACCCGCCGAGCGTCGTCCAGTCACCCTCTGGGATCGGAAGGCGATAGTTCGACCGCACATCGATGAGCGACAACGACCCCGAGAGCTCGAGAACGCCGTTCGTCGTGATCGAGTCGCGGGTCGCCATGTCGTACTCGTCGGCGATGTCGCCGATGACCTCCTCGATGAGATCCTCCATCGTGAGGATGCCCGCCGTTCCACCATACTCATCGAGTACGACGGCCATCTGCGCGCGCGTCTTCCGCAGGTCGTCGAGCACACGTTCGGCCTGGCGGCTGTCCGGGACGTAGAGGGCCTCGCGCACGAAGTTCTTCAGGTTGAACGGCTCGCTGCCGTCGTGCAGCCAGAGATCCTTGGCGAGGAATACGCCGACCATGTCATCGAGCGACTCCTCATACACCGGATAGCGGGAGTAGCGCTCCGCGCGCAGCAGCTTCCACACTTCGTCCTCCGTCGCATCGACCGGGAGGGCGACGATGTCAGTCCTCGGCCGCATGACATCGCGCGCGCGTTTCGCATGGAAGTCGAAGACGCCGGCGATCATCGCGCTGTCGGACTCATCGAGCGTTCCGTGGACGCGGGACTGGATGACGAGCATCCGAAGCTCCTCCGGAGAGTGGACCCGGCTCGCCTCGGTCGCTGGTTCGATGCCGAATATCCGCAGGAACAGGTTTGCGGCGCCCTGCATGAACCAGACAAACGGGTACATCAACGACGAGAACAGCATCAGCGGCCGCGCGACCCACCGGCTCACTCTCTCCGGCATGATGAGCGCGACGGATTTCGGGGCGAGCTCACCGAGCACGATGTGCAGGAACGTGATGATCGCGAACGCCGTGATCGAGCCGGCAATGGTGTGTGTAACCCCGGGCGGGGCCTCGACTCCCATACTGCCGAGCAGGCGATCGACCAGTCCCGCCAGCGCGGGCTCTCCGAGCCATCCAAGACCCAGCGAGGCAAGCGTGATGCCGAGCTGGGTTGCCGAGATGTACCGATCGAGATGCGTCAGTGCCTGCTGTACGGTGCGTGCCTTCCGATCGCCCTCCGCAGCCATCTGGTCGACCTTGCTGCGCCGCGACCCGACGAGCGCAAACTCGGCGGCGACGAAGAAGGCGTTGGCAAGGACGAGGATGATGACGCCGCCCAACCGACCGAAGATGCTGCCGAGCGTCAACTCATGATCCACTCCGAAACTCCCTAAGTGCTGAATCGTCGGAGATATAGCACATATCCCGGACTGGCGGAATCGCCGGGCCGCTGTCTGCGTCTCCCGCTGCCTCGCCGTGCGCCTTTTCCCGACATCGATCGAGACCGACCTGCGGACACTTCAGGCAATCCTGGAGCCGCGGCGCATCCTTCGTTGGGTATACGTCGGGCGGTTGTCGCTCGCATCGGCGATCTACCTCGCATCGCTGTACGTCTGGAAGCTCGAGGAAGTCCCCGCGAATACGAAGCTCATCGCCTCGCTCGCCTTTGCTGGCGCCGCGATGTTCACGATGGTCTCCGGGGTCATCAGCGAGATCAAGCAGCTGCCGCTCGGTCGCTCGTTCTTCCACCTCCAATCCGCCTTCGACGTGCTCCTCGTCACGGCGGTCGTGCACCTCACCGGCAGCGGAAGCTCGCAGTTCGCGGCGCTGTACATCCTCGTCATCGCGATCTACTCCGTGATCCTTCCCGCGGGCGGAGGAATCCTCACCGCGGCGCTGGCAATGGTGCTCTACTGCGCCGACGTCTTCTGGAGCCCGAACCAGGGGCTCGGCTGGGGCACCGCCAGCCTGTGGCTCCAGCTCGCAGTCTTCGCGGTCGTGGCGCTCGGCAGCGGATTCCTCAGCGGACGCCTCAAGCAGGTCGGTACCGGTCACGAGAAGCTCGCCGCCGAGCTCGTGCACCTCCGACTCCAGGCAGCCGACATCCTGCGCAACATCCGCAGCGGGATCATCACGGTGGATTCCCAGGGGATGCTCCTCCACGCGAACCCCGCGGCGAGCACCCTGCTGGGCCAGTCGCTCGAGCTGCAGGTCGGACGGCCCATTCTCGATGTCCTCGAGCCTGTCGCGCCCAACCTGGTGCTCGCCCTCGAGCGCACGATGAATCACGGCATCCGGACGACTCGCGCCGAGGGCATCATCACGCTCGGCGAGCGATCGTTCCCAATCGGCGTCACGACGACCTTCGCCGAGGGAAATGCGAACGGGAATGGCCAGCCGACGACCGCCACCGCGATCTTCCAGGACATCTCCGACCAGAAGCGGCTCGACGCGCTTCACTTGCGCGCCCAGCGGCTGGAGGCGGTCGCGGAGCTCAGCGCGTCACTCGCGCACGAGATCAAGAACCCGCTGGCGTCGATCCAGAGCTCGGTGGAACAGCTCGCCGCCGCGCCTCACGCCGGCGAGGACGAGCAAGTGCTCGCGAAGCTCATCGTGCGCGAGTCGGACCGGCTCTCGCGGCTGCTCTCCGAGTTTCTCGATTTTGCCCGCGTGCGGCTCACGCGGATCGAGCCGGTGGACCTCGCTGGCATCGCCCGCGGGGCCGCCGGCCTCGCGGAGGCCCATCCCGGCAAGGCCGAGGGCGTGAAGGTCGCCTTCACCTCGGAGGACGAGGCGCTCCTCATCGACGGAGACGAGGACCTGCTGCACCGGGCGGTCTTCAACCTCACGCTCAACGCGATTCAGGCGGTCGGGCCGGGCGGCCGGGTCGGCGTGGACGTGACGCGAGTCGCCAATAACCGTCTCCCGGTGGGGATCTTCTTCGAGCCCGGCGCCGTGTCCGTCCGCATCAGCGACGACGGCCCCGGGATCTCGGAAGACGTCCGCGACCGGCTCTTCGAGCCGTTCACCACGACCAAGCAGGGCGGGAGCGGCCTCGGTCTCTCGATCGTGCATCGCGCCATCGAGGCCCATCGCGGTCACGTGCTCGTGGACACCGGGGGGAAGGGAACGACCTTCACCGTGCTGCTCCCCATTTCGCAAGCGAAGGAGAACTGAGTTGAGTCAGCGGATCGACGGCAAGCCGAGCGTTCTCATCATCGATGACGAGTCCGGAATCCTGGACACGTTGCGCATTCTGCTGAAGAACGAAGGCTTCACGGCGCACGTTGCCCTCGGCGGGAAGCAGGGGCTCGAGCAGATCGCCGCGCTTTCACCCGACATCATCCTCAGCGACGTCCGCATGCCGATGGTCGGCGGACTCGACGTCCTCACCGCGGCCCGGAAGCACGACGCCGACACGCCGGTGATTCTCATGACCGCCCAGGCGACGCTCCAGTCGGCGATGCAGGCGGTGAACGAGGGCGCCTACTACTACATCCAGAAGCCGTTCCGCAACGACGACCTCGTGGCGATCCTCCGCCGTGCGGCGGAGCATCGGAACCTGCGCGTCGAGAACAAGTCGCTGAAGCAGGAGATCAAGCGCCGGGACCGCGCCGACACCGGCCGCCCGATCGGCAACAGCAAGCCGTGGCTCGAGATCCTGAAGATGGCGGAGATCGTTGCCCCGACGGAGTCGACGGTCCTGCTCCAGGGCGAGTCCGGAACGGGAAAGGAAGTCATCGCGCGGTACATTCACGAGCTCTCGGGCCGGTCCACCGGCTCGTTCCTCTCGATCAACTGCGGCGCGCTTCCCGAAAGCCTGCTGGAGAGTGAGCTCTTCGGTCACACCAAGGGCTCGTTCACCGGCGCGGTGAAGGACAAGGCGGGTCTCTTCACCGCGGCTGCCGAGGGGACGTTCTTCCTCGACGAGATCGGCGAGACGACACCGGCGACCCAGATCAAGCTCCTGCGGGTGCTCCAGCACCGAGAGATCATTCCCGTCGGCGCAACGGAGGCAATCCCGATCGATACGCGCCTCCTCGCGGCGACGAATCGCGACCTGGAAGAAGAGATCAAGCGCGGCAACTTCCGCAGCGACCTGTTCTACCGCCTGAACGTCATCTCGCTGCACCTGCCGCCGTTGCGTTCCCGGCGAGACGACATTCCCCTCCTCGTGGAGTCGTTCCTCGACCGAGCCGCTGCGCTTCGCGGCACGACGCCCAAGCGTCCAAGCCCCGCCGCGAGCGAGGCGCTTCAGGAGTACAACTGGCCCGGCAATGTGCGCGAGCTCGAGAACGCGATCGAGCGCGCCGTCATTCTCAGTCCCGGCGACGAGATCACCGTTACCGCCCTCCCCGAGCGGGTCCTGGAGCGGAAGTCAGAGCCGCTCGTCACCGAGCATGCGTCGGCGAACCCGACGCTCGAGCTCATCGAGCGGGCCTACATCACGTGGGTCCTGCAGAGCGAAGGTGGGAACAAGACCCGCGCCGCCGACGTCCTCGGCATCGACCCGTCCACGCTGCACCGGAAGCTGGCGAGGTTCGGAGTGGCGTGACCGCTCGGCCAGTGGTTAGGGTTCGGTCGCCCGATCCCCGACCCCTTTTGCACGAGCCATGAGCTTCATCCGCGACGCGCTCCAGTACATCCTGCACCTCGACGTTCACCTCGCTGCGCTCGTGTCGCAGTACGGGACGTGGACGTACGCGATCCTGTTCCTCATCATTTTCTGCGAGACGGGCCTCGTCGTCACGCCCTTCCTCCCCGGCGACTCGCTCCTCTTCGCGACAGGCGCGCTCGCCGCGACCTCCGACCTCAGCGTCTGGCTGCTGTTCGTGCTGCTGACGATCGCGGCCATCCTCGGCGACGCCGTCAACTACTGGGTCGGGAAAACGGTGGGCGAGAAGCTGTTCGACGGGCGCATCCGCTACCTCAAGCGCGAGCACCTCGACCGCACCCACGCGTTCTACGAGAAGTACGGCGGCAAGACGATCATTATTGCCCGCTTCGTCCCGATCGTCCGCACCTTTGCTCCGTTCGTCGCCGGCATGGGCTCGATGTCCTACGGGAAATTCGCCACCTACAACATCGTCGGTGGCGTCGTGTGGATCGGGTCGCTGCTGCTCGCTGGCTATCTGTTCGGCAACATCCCGGTAGTGCGGGACAACTTCGGGCTGGTGGTGATCGCGATCATCATCATCTCCATACTGCCGGCGGTGGTGGAGGTTCTGAAGAGCCGGAGGAAGGTCGGGGCGGCGGGCTGACCCTAGCTGTTGGGCCGGGGAAGGCTGGAAGCAACGGCGGAACTGATGCAGTGCGTCGACGGCGGCATCGGGCAAAACAACGGGGCGGGAAACGGTACGTAGAACGAAACGGCGTGAACTCCGTCAACGCCGTGAAACGGTTTGCCGACGTTGACGGCGTTCACGCCGTTCAAGTTCTACGTACGCTTTACCGCCGTTCAGTTTTGCCCGATGCCGCTTTCGACGCACTGCATCAGTTCCGCCCTCGCCCTTCCGCCGGCGCGCCGACCTTCCTCCGGCTCTTCAGAACCTCCACCACCGCCGGCAGTATGGAGATGATGATGATCGCGATCACCACCA
>JANPKQ010000294.1:0-14027 GCA_031426115.1 Gemmatimonadaceae bacterium
CCAACGAGGCACCGCCGGCGATCATCTCGGTGTTCATGGGAAGCATGCTGACCCAGCTCATCGAGAACATCGTGGAAGGGAAGGAAGCGAAGCGTGGTGCCGAACAGGAGCTCATCAAGCTCGGCGTCGCCAAGCTCCCCGACATCGAGAAGGACAACACCGACCGCAACCGCACGTCGCCGTTCGCCTTCACCGGCAACAAGTTCGAGTTCCGCGCGGTTGGGGCGTCACAGTCGATCGCCTTCCCGGTGACGCTGCTTCACGCCGTGGTCGCGGACGCGATCGGCGAGCTCACCGACCGGCTCAAGGCGGAGCTCAAGAAGACGAAGTCGGTGGACGATGCGGTGATGAAGGTCGTCCGCGAGGCGTTCAAGGAGTCGAGCGCGATTCGCTTCGAGGGCAACAACTACTCGGGCGAGTGGGTCGTCGAAGCGGAGAAGCGCGGCCTGCCCAACCTGCGACGGACGCCCGAGGCGCTCGCACAGCTCGTGACGAAACAGTCGCGCGCGATGCTCACGAAGCTGGGGATCTTCACGAAGGAAGAGCTGGAGTCGCGCTATCACGTCCGGGTGGAACGCTACCTCAAGGACATGCTGATCGAGCTCCACACGATCCGGCAGATCGCCGACACGATGGTGGTGCCAGCGGCGTTCGCCTACATGGGTCAGCTCGCCCAGTCCGCGTCGCAGGCCAAGTCTGCCGGGATCAAGACGATTCCACAGGTCGAAGCCGCGAACGAGATCGGCGCGCTGATCGAGTCACTGCGCGCGCGGCGGGATACGCTGGTCGAGGTCATCGAGCGTGCAGAGTCGATGCACGAGGATGTCGAGAAGTGTGCGAAGCTGCTCACTACAGACGGAGCCGAGGCGATGGCCGGAGTGCGGGAGATCTGCGACGCGCTGGAGCTGGTAGTCGCTGACGACCTGTGGCCGCTACCGAAGTACCGGGAGATGCTCTTTCCCGTCTGAACAGCAAGGGCGGAAGGGCAACGGCGGAATCAACTGCTCAACGGCATTGCTTACTGCGCACAAACTGCACGGACGGGCGAAAGCCACGGGGTCGAGATCAGTTCACCGGTCTCGACCCCGCTCGGCCTAATAGGGCGCGGACTCCGGTGCCCACGAACCGCCAGCGCGTTGGCGATGAGCGCTCGGCGCGCTCTGCCGTTGACCTGACTCCAGCCGGCCATCAATAGTGTATTAGATTCCAGCACGCCATGCCGAGGGGCACTGGCGCCGGTCAGGATTCCAGCGAGGCAGTCATGCGCATCAGCGAAACCGAATGGATCTGGCACGACGGGGAGTTCATTCCATGGGCGGATGCGAACGTCCACGTGCTTTGCCACTCGCTCCAGTTCGGGTCGTCGGCCTTCGAGGGAGTCCGCTGCTACAACACCCCGCGTGGCCCGGCGATCTTCCGGCTCGAGGATCACCTCAAGCGGCTGGTGAATTCGTGCAAGATCTACCGGATGGAGCTCGACTACACGGTCGATGACCTCGTCGCCGCGTGCTGCGAGCTGGTGGAGCGGAACAGCCTCGATGCCTGCTACCTCCGGCCGATGGTCATCCGCGGCTACGGCGCGGCGGGAATGGTCCCCTTCGACAGCCCGGTCGAGGTTTACCTGCCATGCTGGCCCTGGGGGACGTATCTCGGGGAGGGTGCCCTGGAGAACGGGATCGACGCGTGTGTCTCGACGTGGCACCGCATGGCGCCGAACACGACGCCCGCATTCGCCAAGATCGCGGGCAACTACATCGGCGGGCAGCTCATCAAGATGGAGGCGCTCCAGAACGGATACGCCGAGGCGATTGCGCTGGGCACCGACGGCATGCTGAGCGAAGGCTCTGGTCAGAACGTCTTCATCGTGCACAACGGAACGCTGTACACGCCGCTGGTTGACGGGACGTTGCTCCCGGGTATCACGCGCGACAGCATCACGACCCTCGCCCGCGACCTCGGCATCCCGGTGCGCGAGCAGCAGCTTCCGCGTGAGATGTTATACGTGGCCGACGAGGTGTTCTTCACCGGGACCGCTGCGGAAGTCACTCCCGTGCGCAGCGTGGACCGGATCACGGTCGGCGATGGGCGTCCCGGGCAGGTCACCCAGCAGCTCCAGCAGCGCTATCTCCAGACCGTTCGCGGCGAGGTCCCGGACACCCACGGGTGGCTGACCTACGTGCGTGCGGAGCGCGCGGCGGCACAGCGGCCGTAGCGAGCCGGCTGCCGGCCGCCAACGGATGCAACACGCCCCGGAGGCCTGCGCCTCCGGGGCTTTCTGCATCAGTGAACAATCCTCAGAACCGCAGCGTCACCACGACTCCGGCTCCCGAGCTTCCGTCGATCGGCATCATCGGCGCGACCGAGGCCCTCGCGGCGTCACGCTTCTCTTCGGCAAGACGGCGATAGCGCATGACGTTTCGCGTGGACAACCATGCGCTGGCGGCACCGGCCACGATGCTCGCGGCACCGACCGCTGGGGAGATGCCGTCACCTCCGATCGTGGTGGCGCCCGTGGCCATCGATGCCGCACCTGCGACTGCGCCGAGCACATTGGCGACGCGGCTCGTGCCGGCGGCGTTCGGCCGCGCGTTCCAGTACGAGGCAATGAGTGCAGTGCCGAGGGCGAGGCCGGTGCCAGTAGGGAACGCGTCGTTGCGCGCGACGCGAGGAGCCGGCTCCATGTCGCCCATGTACGGCACCTGGATACGGGCTGCCTCGGCGAGGGTAATGCCGTGGAAGTCGATCCAGCTCACGAACGCCGTGTCGCGGGCAAGCTGAGCTACCCAGATGTTGTTGTCCATCGCTGCAACGCGTTCGACGATGTCGCGACGGCCGCTGGTCGCGAGCAGGTGACCGACCGCGCAGACAACGCCGGTACCGCGATCGACGAAGTAGGGGACGGCCTCCCCCGGGAAGTCGTAATTGTGCGGGAACTCCGCGCCGTCGCGATACGCGCGAAGGGTCTCGACGAGTGAGGTGCGCCGCGCGCGCTGAGGAGCGGTCAGCCTCGACGGGTCGGCCGATCCGAGCTCGGTGAGCACGCTGTCGAAGTGCGCCTGGATGCGGTGAATCTCTCGCGCGCGGCCGGCCGGCTCGACTGGCGCGACGCGTGGATCCGCCGCGCTCGAGGCGGCGACCGCCGACAGGATGAGGACCGATGGGAGGGCGAGCGTGGCGACGGACGGGAAGCGCATTGACGGCTCTCGCTGATATGGGGGTCGATGAGGCAGACCCGCTGGTCCGACCGCCGGTCACCGCCTTACGGCATCGCGACGACGCTGCCCGCGATGACCTGCCATCGCCGCTCCAGGTGCTTCCAGACCCTGAGGTACCTGAATCTCCCGCCGATCTCATGGCCCATGTAGCTTCCCTCGAGCTCGACGGTCACCGCGACGATGACGTCATCCCCGATGACGCTTACGACTCGATCGCTTGCATCGACCGTTCGGAGGTCGATCTTCCCCGACCGATAGTTGGCGAGGTCGAGCGCCTTGGTTGCTGTTTCGCCGTTGGGGCCGTTGAACAGGAGCTCATCGTGCAGGAGCTCGTCGAGAAGGTCGGCGTCACTGGTCCGCATTGCGTCGAGCAATCGGGTTTCGCTCTCGAGGACCTCGGCGCGCCGGGTCGAATCCGTTGTGCGGTCGGTCGTCGTCACCGAGTCACCCCTGCCATGAGGTTCGAATGAACTGGCGCCTCGGAATCATCTTCGCAATCGTCATCATCGTCGCGATCGTTCTCGCGCGGCGCGGCCGGTCGAAACCGGGATCAGGGGACCGCTGATCGAGCGGCGATACGCATGGGCCGATAGGCCGATCCCCGGAATCGTCCGTCGGATCAGCCGACAGGGAGTCCGAGGGTGAACGTCGAGCCGTGCCCTTCGCGGCTCTCGACCGTGAGATCGCCGTTCATCGCCCGTGCAAGATCGCGACTGATCGCGAGTCCGAGCCCAGTGCCTTCCTTTGGCGTGGCGAGACCGCGCCCGACCTGCACGAAGGGCGCAAAGACCGCCTCGAGCTGATCGGTGGGGATACCGATCCCGGTGTCTCGCACGCTGACGTGCACTGTGTCGCCGCTGGCGCTGCAGGCGACCTCGATCCGCCCGCCATCTCCAGTGAACTTGACTGCGTTGGAGAGAAGGTTGAGGAGAATCTGCTCGACCTTCGCGCGATCGGCCCGCGCACTCAGCTCGCGGGGGCACTCGGCCGCATCGAGCTGGAGGTGCTTGGCACGCGCCTGGGGAATGACCATCGGCAGCACCGAGTCCACGACTTCGTGCACCTTGACGGACCTGATGTCGTAGGCGACCTGCCCCGCTTCGATCCGGCTGAAATTGAGGATGTCGTTGATGATGCCGAGGAGGTGCTCCTGGCTGCGCTGGATTCGTTCGAGCTGCTCCCGCTGCTCATCCGTCACCGGACCGCTGAGTCCCATCTGGATGAGCTGAGTGTACCCGCCGATCGCGTTGAGCGGAGTGCGCAGCTCGTGCGACATCGCGGCGAGGAACTCGCTCTTCGCGCGATTCGCCGATTCCGCTTCGCGGCTACGGCGCTCGAGCTCCTCGGCCTGCAACCGAAGCTGCTCGGCGAGCGTGCGGAGCTCGTGAGCGCGAAATTCGGCCGCGGCGCGGGCGGCATCCTGAGCCGCAGTTCGGCGCGCGTCGTCGAGGGTCCGCTCCTCCGCTGCCCGTCGCTCGGTGAGGTCGCGCGTCACTTTCGCAAAGCCCGCAAGCCGGTTGCCGGCCGCGCGCACCGGTGTCAGGACGACGTTCGCCCAGAAGCGCGTGCCGTCCTTCCGAAGTCGCCAGCCTTCCTCTTCGTATTCCCCGACACTCGTCGCGATCTCGATCTCGCGGGCCGGTTTTCCGGCGATGATGTCTTCAGCGGGGTAGAAGATCGAAAAGTGCTTCCCGATGATCTCGTCCGCGGTGTAGCCCTTGATGTGCTCGGCACCGGAGTTCCACGTGGAGATGATTCCCTCGGGATCGAGCATGAAGATGGCGTAGTCCTTCACGCTCTGGGTGAGGAGGCGGAAGCGCTCCTCGCTACGCCGGATGGACTCCTGCGCGGCGCGCTGCTGTGTAAGGTCGCGAGTGACCTTCGCGAACCCGACCAGCTTCCCGTCATCGGCGACAAGCGCGGTGATGAGGACGTTCGCCCAGAACCGTGAGCCGTCTTTTCGCAGCCGCCAGCCCTCATCTTCGACCCGCCCATCGGCGATCGCGATCTCGAGCTCGCGCGCGGGCTTCCCTGCGTCGAGGTCCACCGTCGGATAGAACATCGAAAAATGCCGACCGATGGCCTCGTCGGCTCGGTAGCCTTTCAGTCGCTGGGCACCGGTGTTCCAGGTGAGGATGTAGCCCCGCGCATCGAGTGCAAAGATCGCATAATCCTGCACGCGGTCGATGAGCAGCCGGTGAAGGTCTCGGTGCTCGATGCCCTCGCGCGGAATACTCGCTGCCGCACCGGGGGTATCCTTCAAGCGGGTCTCCTGGTAGCACGACTGACTACGACATCGCACAAGGGCGCGACCTTCAGCAGAGCGCGGCTGTCGATGACCCGACGCCGGACAACCCACGCCGCATCGTCCGGCGCTGAGCCTCGATTGAGACGCGGTGCCGAGGAGCCGGGTCACAGCCATGGCGGACCGCTTGGCCCGCGGTGCAAGTTGGCCAACACCCGGGCACTGGCGTTCGAAGTCACGCGGGGTGCCGGGTTCTTTCTCTTCTTCACGACTCCACCATTCAGATGACGATCGCAACGAGCTACGACGTAACCGCGGAGTTCGGGGCACTGTACGATGAGGTCCCCGCCTACGCAACTCGACGGGACGTTGCTTTCTACGGGGCAGAAGCCCAGCGGGTCCGGAATGGACCGACGACGGTGCTCGAGCTCGGGTGCGGGACGGGGCGTATCCTTCTTCCGCTCGCGCGCGACGGGCACGCAGTTACCGGGATCGACGCATCGGAGGCGATGCTGAACCGGTGCCGGTCGAAGCTCGCCGCCGAAGCGGCGCCGGTACGGAAGCGGACAGTGCTTCAGCAGGCGGACGCGCGCGATTTCTCCGTCGCGGCGCCGGGCGCGGACGACGGTGTCGGCGGGTTCACCCTCGCTATCGCTCCATTCCGGATTCTTCAGCACCTCTCCACGACGGACGATCAGTTGCAGTGCCTCGCGTCGGTTCGACGCCACCTGGTGGCCGGGGGCCGATTTGCGTTCGACGTCTTCAATCCGCTTTTCACGCTGATGGTCCGCGACCGCAGCGCGGAAGCCGAGGACACGCCGGAGCGGCCGCTCGGCGACGGACGCTTCTTCCGGCGCACCACGCGTGTGACCCATGTGCATTGGGTGGCGCAGCTGAGCGAGGTCGAGCTGATCTACTACCTGCGGAGGGACACAGCGGTCGAGCGAATCGTCCAGGCCTTCACGATGCGCTGGTACGGCGCGGCAGAGCTCGAGCACCTGCTCGCCCGATCGGGCTTTCGCGTCGAATCAATCGCCGGCGATTTCGACCGGAATCCGCTGACCGACGCCTCGCCCGAGATCGTCGTCGTGGCCGTGCGCGACGACCCCTGACGGGCTACGGGACGAGGATCGCCGGCTGTCGATCGTCAGAGGCGCGGGTGAGGATCGCCTGACGCGTGCGTCCCGTTGTGCTCACCGCGATGAGATCGCCTGGCGCGCCGACGAGACCGAGCACGGCAAGGCAGACCGACCTCCCGCAGGACGGCTCGCTGATTCCGCGATCATCGACGGCGAACGCCGTCGCGGCGCCGCCTGCCGCCGCAACGCGCATGATGCTCGGCCCGCCCAGCACGACATAGACGATGCTGCGGCCGTCGCTGCTCCATGCGGGCGTGAACGCGCCCGTCGCCTCGTGGCTGAGCTGTGCTGCCCCAACGCCCGTCGCCGGAATGGAGTACACCTGCGATGCGTTGGTGCGCGTGGACGTGAAGGCGATTCGGTCTCCTGTCGGGCTCCACGACGGGCTCCCTTCCGGGACGAAACTCGCCGACCCTGTCTCGAGTGGGCGCGGGTTGGCACCGCCTGCATCCATCAGCCAGACCCGGGGAGTGCCGCTCCGACTGCTCACGAACGCAATCGTAGTCCCGGTCGGGTCGAGTGCGGGTGCGTCGTCGGTGGCGCTGCTCGTCGTGAGTCGAAGCTGTCCGGCGAGCGAGAGATCGGCGGCGTAGATCTCTGCATTCCCATCGCGCCTGGACGTGAAGACGATGCGCCCGGCGGCACTGTGTGGCTCGCGGTCATCGCTTCCCGGGCTCGACAGGCGCGTGACGGCCGCTGCGTCGTACCGGTAGATGGCGTGTCCGCCTTCTTCGTCGGAGACAAAGACGAATGGGGGGACAGCGATCGTCTCGGGGCGAGTCGGCTCGGTGCAGGCCGCAAGGAGCAGCAGGGCAGCCGCGCGCCATGCTCGAGCCGTACCTGGTCGGCGCGTCACTCGTCCGTCGGGGCCTCGGCCATTCTTACGGACAGAACCCCTGGCTGCATGGGACATCATTCGCCCCGAAGCCGGGTCCGTAGGGGCTCATTCCCGGCGGATACATGCCCGGGGGATACTGCGGGTCCTGCACCTGAGTCAACGCCGTCAACGACTCGTGCCGCGTGAGCACAGGCGCAACCCACGGCCGGCGCTGCAGGAGCGGATCTGGAAGGGAGGACGAGTCGGACACTGGGACACGCGATCTGACGTGGGGTGGGCGAATGAAGCGGCGAGATGGCAGCGAGACTCGGCACTTCGGGAGTACTGCTATCGACGACCATCCCCGCCCGAGGGCACGGGTTCGTGTCGTCGTCGCAACGGGTTAGGGCGTCGCGACGCCGATCTCGTAGATCACGTAGTCCCACGTCGTGGACTGGTCAGCCACGTTCTTGGCGCCGTCGAAGATCGCCCCGGGGCCGCCGAAGAAGAACGCCGATCCGGCACCAGCCGCCGTGTTCGGCAGCGACGCGTACGTGCGGCTCGCGATGCGCGTGCCGTCCACGAGGAGCTGAACGCTGTCCGCGCCGAATTTCCGGATCTGGTATGCATGGAAGCTCGATGTCGTCACCGCGTACGAGGTGCCGGAGAAGGCGTATGTCGACGTCAGGAATCCGACGCGCGAGCCGGTCACGCCGATCGTGATGAACTTCGCCGCGTCGGCCATGCCGAAGACGACTTCCTCCGGCTTCGTGCTCGCGTCATTGCGGCGCATCCGGACTTCCATGTATGCGCTCGCCGCAGACGCCAGCGAGTCGTATCGCGTGAACGCCTGGGTCACCTTCCGGATCGTGGTGATCGTCATCATACCGGCGCTTGGCGAACCGAGCGTAATGACGCCACCTGCGCCGCTGATGATCTGCCGCCACGTCGTCGAGGACGTCGACTCGGGAGCCGAGTCCGCCGCGTAGTTGACCTTCCAGCGCGTCTCGTAGGGCGCGGGCCACGGCGCGTTGATGGTGACGCTGAAGCTGAAGTTCGTCACCTGGCTGTCGGCCTCGAACGTCCAGACCTTCCGGACGCGCGTCGTATCGGTGCCGCTGCCCGCGGCTCCGAGGCGATCGCGGTAGTGCCAGTACTGCTGGTTCGGTGCATTGAATGCCTGCGCGCCATCGGCGCCCTTCACCGTGACGGTGCAGGCGGGCGAGCAGGGCGACGAGGTCGCGGTGACTGTCGGTCCCGAGCCGAGGAATACATCCAGTCCGATCGTGTCGGTGGGAGCGGCCCCCGCCTGCTCGTCACCGACCGGATAGGCCAGCAGGTTGCGAATGCCGACGTTCGCCGTGAAGGTCTTCTTCGCGGGGTTCGTCGCGCTCGGCGCCGTGACGACGGGCGAATTGAAGATGCGAACCGTGACGCCCTGATTGCCGTAGATCGCTGCGCTGATGACGTTCGCGCCGCCAAGCGACCCGTGCGACGCGATCCGCTCGAAGGTCATCGTGCCCGCGGCGACGTCGACCGTGGCGCGCATCTCACCGAGCTCCATGCTCGGCGTCGCGATCGGCAGTGTTGCCGGGGCCGTTGCGTGCCGTTCGTCCGCGCAGCCGATCGATACCAAGGCCGCGACCGACAGCATCACCATCGTGCGTCGGCTGCGTGCGTTCAGTGGGCTGATCATCGTGGCGACTCGCATGGCAGGTCCGGCCTCGGGGTCCGCTGCCGCTATCGGCGGCAAGCGTAAAGTTTTCTTACATACTTCGTATACTATACAGACGACGCTGGTACCCAAAGATTAACAAACCCGATGTCCCGATTGTCCCATGAAATAACTCCTTTTATGGCAGTCATTTGGCTACGAGCTCAGGGACCGGCGCAACGTGGTTTTCGCGCCCGGTGTAAACGGTCCCTGCGAGGCGGGATGTATGATATTCATACACCTTGATCGCCGCCCAGAGGGAATCTTGGGCCCGAATGGCTTTGCGTCTGGGCATAGCGGCTCGCACGCGTCGGTGGCCGATGGCGCCCGACGTGTTTCGGCGCGATATCATTGCGGGGCGGGCTTTCGCCTGCGACGCCGTGGGGAATCCGCCCTGAGGGAGCGAGAGAGGGAGCGAGAGCAATGACCCGAGAAATGCTGATCGGCAGCGCCAGCGCAGCGATACTCCTGCTGGTGGCGAGCAACCCGCTTTCGGCCCAGGGGATCGCGCCGGCGAGCGGCGCTACGTCGATTGCCGTGATCCCGCAGCCCGTTCGCCTCGTATCGCGGCCGGGCCGATTCGCCGTGACGCCGCGCACGGTCATCTGGGCCGACGCGCCCAGCGTGCCGACGGCCCGACAACTCGCCCGATACCTCGAGCCGGCAACGGGATTCACCTTCGTCGTGCGCACGACTGGCGCGCCGCCCCCGAACGCGATCGCGCTTCGTCACGATGCATCGTTGCGTCGTCTCGGACCGGAGGGTTACACGGTCGATGTCTCGCGGACTGGAGTCACGCTGCGGGCATCGTCCGCCGCGGGATTGTTCTACGCGACCCAGACGCTTCGACAGCTCCTGCCGCCCGAGATCTTTCGCGCTGCTCCAGTGAGCGACGTGGCCTGGACCATCCCCGCATTGGCGATCGAGGATGCACCACGGTTTGCGTGGCGTGGCGCCCACCTCGATGTGGGCCGGCACTTCATGCCGAAGGAATTCGTGCGGAAGTACATCGACCTGCTCGCGC
This sequence comes from Gemmatimonadaceae bacterium, assembly GCA_031426115.1. Taxonomy (GTDB): domain Bacteria; phylum Gemmatimonadota; class Gemmatimonadetes; order Gemmatimonadales; family Gemmatimonadaceae; genus JANPKQ01. The sequence continues at coordinate 10,155 of JANPKQ010000294.1, forward strand.
TCCACAAGCTCAACACCTTCCACTGGCACCTCACCGAGGATCAGGGGTGGCGGCTCCAGATCCGGAAGTACCCGCGCCTTACCAGCGTCGGTGCGTGGCGGCCGCAGTCCCTCATCGGGCGGCAGTCAGCGCAGCGCGACACCGCGCAGTGGAAGTTCGACGCGGAACCGCACGGAGGTTTCTACACACAGGAGGACGCGCGCGAGCTCGTCGCCTATGCGAAGGCGCGGTTCATCACCGTCGTTCCGGAAATCGAGATGCCCGGCCACGCGCTGGCCGCCATCGCCGCCTATCCGGAGCTCGGTATTACCGGCGACAGTCTCGCGGTTGGAATGCGGTGGGGTGTCTACAGCGACATCCTGAATGCGGATTCGACGACCGTCGCGTTCATGCAGGACGTCCTCACCGAAGTGCTGGAGATCTTCCCCGGCCAGTACATCCACATCGGCGGCGACGAGGCAGACAAGGCGAAGTGGAAGACGAGTCCGCGCATCTCCGCCCGCATCCAGGAGCTTGGCCTGAAGGATGAGCACGAGCTGCAGAGCTGGTTCATTCGACAGATGGACACGTTTCTTACCGCGCGCGGGCGTCGCATGGTCGGCTGGGACGAGATCCTCGAGGGTGGCCTCGCGCCGAACGCGACGGTGATGTCATGGCGCGGGACGGCTGGAGGGATCGCCGCGGCGCGCGCGGGCCATGACGTCGTAATGGCGCCGACCAGCCACACCTACCTCGATTTCTACCAGTCCCAGAACACCGCTGCCGAACCGATCGCCATCGGAGGGTTCCTTCCGCTCGAGCGCGTCTACTCCTTCGACCCGATGCCGGCGGAGCTCGAGCCCCGGTTCGCGAAGCACGTCCTCGGCGCGCAGGCGCAGCTGTGGACGGAATACATGAAGGATCCGAAGAAGGTGGAGTACATGGCCTTCCCGCGATTGACCGCGCTTGCCGAGGCCGTATGGACACCGCTCGCGCGCAAGGACTATGCGGACTATCGGGCACGGCTCGATGTGCATCTCGCGCGACTCGGCGCCCTGGACGTGAATTACCGCAGGCCCGAGACACCGTAGACCGAGATGATCAGTCTTCAGCAACTGAGAAGGGCAAGGGCAAGGGACAAGTCGATAGCGACAAAAGTGTATAGTCTGCCAGGCTCAGAACTCGGGACCCCCTCGCGTCGGGCATCCGAATTACGGTGTCACCGGACTGCGAGACATGAAGGTCCCGAGTTCTGAGCCTGGCAGGCTGGCAGACTTGAGTTACTGGCGACTTGTCCCTTGCTCTTCTCGGTTGCTCAGCTCTCAATGCCTTTCCCAATAAGGCCCGGAACACTCACACCTGGACTGTCATGCGGCTTACTAACCGGGGCTGGCGAGGCACAATGGCGCAAATGGAAGTACCAGTCGTGAAGGGACCGCAAAGTTGACAGCTCCGACCGGCCGCGCTCCGCAAGCACCCGGGGAGCAGGCGTCGTCATCCCCGCCGGCATCCGCTTCGCCACAGGCGCTCGAGCGCGAGCTCGGTCCGCTCGATGCGACGATGATCGTCATCGGGTCGATGATCGGGTCGGGAATCTTCCTCGTCTCGGCCGAGTCGTCGCGGCTGGTGGGCGCACCGGGGTGGCTGCTGGTAGCCTGGGCGCTCGCCGGGGTCATGACGATCACGGGTGCGCTCTGCTGCGCCGAGCTCGCGGCGATGATGCCGAAGGCCGGCGGGCAGTACGTGTTTCTCCGCGAGGCATACGGGCCGGCCACCGGCTTCATCTTCGGTTGGTCGATGCTGCTCGTCATCCAGACCGGGACGATCGCGGCGGTAGCGGTGGCGTTCGCGAACTTCACGGGCGTCCTCACCGGTCGCGTGTCGCCGACGAGCTACCTCATCGAGCCGATCGTGTTCGGCCGGTATGCGGTGAGCCTGTCCACCCAGCAACTCGTCGCGATCGCGACCATTCTCCTCCTGACGTTCACGAATACGCGCGGGCTGCGACTCGGGAAGCTGATCCAGAACAGCTTCACCGTCGCAAAGACCGGTGCACTCGCCGGCCTCATCATCCTCGGGCTCGCGCTCGGCTGGAATCGGCTCAGCGCGGCGTACACCTCGTCGTGGTGGGATTCCGCGGCGAACGGATGGAGCGCTGGAGTGGCGCAGCCCGGCTTCCTTGCCACGGGTGGATTGGCGCTGGCGATGTTGCTCGGACGCGCGATGGTGGGCCCGCTGTTCGCGCAGTCGGCGTGGAACAACGTGACGTTCACGGCGGGCGAGGTGCGCGATCCGGGGCGCAATCTTCCGCGTGCCCTGCTCATCGGGTGTGCGACGGTGGTCGCGCTTTATCTGCTCGCCAACGTCGCGTACATCGTGACGCTGCCGCTGGAGGGGATCCAGCGGGCGCCGCAGAACCGCGTCGCGACGGCGACGATGCAGGCCGTGCTCGGCACGCCGGGCACCGTGCTCATGGCGGTGGCCATCATGATGTCCACCTTCGGGTGCAATAACGGGCTGATCCTCGCCGGGGCGCGGGTGTCGTACGCCATGGCGCGCGACGGATTGCTGTTCGAGAAGGTGGGGCGGTTGAACAGTCACCGCGTGCCGTCGACGGCACTGCTCATTCAGGGTGTATGGGCGTCGCTGCTGACGTTGCCGCGGACGGCCATCACGAATCCCCAGACCGGCGTGGTGACGTTCGGGAACGTGTACACGCAGCTACTCGAGTACATCATCCCGGCGGATCTCGTGCTGTACGCGCTCATGGTCGGGGCAGTGGTCGTGCTGCGGCGAAAAGCGCCGGATGCAGCGCGCCCGTATCGCGCGTGGGGGTACCCGATCACGCCGATGATCTACATCGCGCTGGCAATGCTCGTCGTCGTAGACCTTGGGTACCTGGCGCCAATGACGTCGGGGGTCGGGTACCTCATCGTGCTGACGGGGTTTCCGGTGTACCTGCTGTGGCGGAGGGCAGGGCGGTGAATCTTGTGGCGGCTCGATTTGGGTCTGTGCCTCTGTAGCCTCGGCTTCTGACCGCTCCGAACTGCTTTTGTCACTGGGCCGAATGGGTGAACGGCAGTTCGGAGTTGACAGAGGCACAGATTAGCAGAGGCTGAGACACAAACCGAGCAGGACAAGGCCTCGGGCAGGCCGGTGGACGGAGCCGTTGGGGGGTGTTACGCTCCGAGTACCCCCATGCACCCCCTCGAGGCAGCCATGCTCGTCCAACGAATGATTCGTCCCCTGGTCGCGGGCGTCGTGCTGGCCTGCGTTTGCGCTCCCCAGCTCGTCGCCCAGGCGAAGCGGCCGACGATCGAGCAGTTCATCAGTCCGGCGTCGCCGCTCGAGCTCGTGTCGGCGAAGAAGGCAGATCGGCTCGCGTTTCCGGTGTACGAGCGCGGAATGCGCAATGTCTACACGGCTACCGCCCCGAACTTCACGCCGGTTGCGTTGACGCGCTTCCTCCAGGATGACGGCATCGAGCTGTCCGATGTCAGCATCTCCGACGACGGGACGATCGTGGTGTTCGTCCGTGGGGTCGGGCCGAACCGGGACGGGTGGGTCGCAAATCCGTCGCACGATCCGAACGGAGGGGTGCGTGCGATCTGGGCGGCGCGCACGTCACCGACGATCGCCGCGTGGAAGCTCGCGGATGGAGGATCGCCCGAGCTGTCACCCGATGGGCGCTTCGTGCTGTACGTGAAGGACGGCCAGATCTACCGTGCGCGCGTGAGCCAGGCGCCGCCGACGACGCCGATGGACAAGGGTGAGGTCGCGTTCATCAAGGCGTGGGGAACGAACAGTGCTCCGCGGTGGTCGCCCGACGGGACGAAGATCGCCTTCATCAGCAATCGTACGACGCACGCGTTCATCGGGCTGTACGATGTCGCG
>JANPKQ010000295.1:0-19934 GCA_031426115.1 Gemmatimonadaceae bacterium
TGTGCCACCCACATGCCCGACGACGACGACCATGTCCGCTCCGCGCGATCGCAGGACCCTGGAGATCGAGTCGACGATCGGAGCGGGAGGGTCGAAGCGAAGGCCGGCCACGTTGCGCGCGCGTGTCGTGGTGGGAGTGGATTGCGTCGCGAGTCCGATGATTCCGATGCGAACGCGCCCGCGGGTGACGATCGTGTCGTTCCGTATCCACTCGACATCGCGCCCGTCCGTGTACCGGACGTTGGCGGCCATCATCCCGTACCTGGCCTCGCGCATGCGCGCCTTCAGGGTATCGATCCCCCAGTCGAACTCGTGGTTGCCCACCGCCGCGCCGGCATAATCGAGCAGGTTAAACAGCTCCACCACGCGTCGCCCGTACGAGAGGTTCGACATTGGCGTGCCCTGAAACTCATCCCCACCGTCGAGCAGCAGCGTCTCGCACCCTGGTGTGCATTCCGTGCGCGCGCGTTCGATCGCCGCCGCGAGCGCGGCCCCTCCCCCGGTGCGAACACCGGCGGCATCGGCGCGTGACTCGAGCGCCCCGTGGAAATCGTTGGTCGAGATGATCCGAAGCCGGCGGATGCTGCGCGCCGCCTCCATGTTGTCGATGGGTGGCGTCGGGGCACCGACCCCTGATGGGGCCGGCGAGACGGCGATGCTGCGGCGCATTTCCCCGTACGCGCGGTCCACTGCATCCAGTGGCTCCAGGCGCCAGTTCCGCTCCGGGTAGTCGCCCGGCTGGAGCGTGCCGCGGCGACGGACCTCGTCGATGAGCAACTGCCTGATCTCCTCCTGACGGTCGTACACCACCGGTGCATCGGCGAGCATTGCGTACCCGCCGCCGCCAGTTTGTCGATAGTTGTTCAGCGCCATCGTGAAGCTGTCGGTGTCGCTGACTGCTACTCCCCGGCGCGTCAGCGAGGTGACGCGGCTGCCGATGGGCCGGCGAAGGTCGATGGCATAGTCCACGCCCGAGACGATGTCGAAGTTGTAGCCCGGAACGGTCGGATCGATGATGGACCCGCCCTCCGGCTGTCCGTTGGGCGGCAGGGTCCGGAAATAGCGCGCGCTGTGCTCGAGATACTCCCGGAGCTGCCTGCCGCTGATCCTCACAGCGCGCAGCGTGTTGTCGTACGGATAGAGCCGTGCCAGCTCGGCAATCGTGACAGGGCCCGCATCGAGCGCGGCGTCGAGCGAGAACGCGGCGGTCGATGCGAGATCGGTCCCGGCGGCCCGGCGTTGCGTCTCGAGGATGAAATCGATCAGCGGAGTGTCGACCACCCGGGCCGAGTCGCCGCGCCACGCGACCGAAGTCGTCCCGACGGTGGTCTGCACGTACGCGCGCGTCCCGCGGTGCGCAGCATCGGTCAATGCCGACACGCCCGGATGCTCCGCCCGACCGCCCACCGGCACCAGTGTGCCGCGCTTCTGCGTGACGCGCCAGGCATTCCCGGCCCGCACCACGGTGAGCGTCGCGACGCCGACGCTCGTCGCCCAGTTCTTCGGCTGCGTCAGGAGCGTTGACCCGATGGTGGTATCCGCCATCATCTGGTGCGAGTGACCGTAGACGACCAGGTCGATACCCGCGACCTCGCGCGCGACGCGGGCGGCGACGTTTTCACTCGGAAGGCCGGTGCTCACCGTGTCGTAGCTGGATCGCCCCGTGAGCCCGGAATGCACCGACACCACCACAACGTTCGCGCCGGCCTGCCGGACCTCGGCCACCGCCGCACGTACCTCCGGAACGATGTCGCGAATGGTGAGCTGTCCGCGCAGGTTCTCCCGGTCCCAGATCGCGGCACCCGGATTCGTCGCGCCGACAATACCGATCCGCACGCCGGCGCGCTCGACGATGCGCCACGCCTGGAACGCGCGCTTGCCGTCGGGGCCGTACGCGTTCGCCGCGAGAAACGGGAAGCCCGCCTCGGCGATGGCGCCACGGAGGTATGGCAAGCCGTAGTTGAACTCGTGATTCCCCAACGCGCTCGCGTCGTACTCCAGCGCGTTCATGGTCGCGATGATCGGGTTGGGCCCGGTCGGAGCGACCCGCGCGGCGACGTAGGCGAACGGGCTGCCCTGAAGGAGGTCACCCGCGTCCACGAGAATCACGCGTCCAGGCGCGGCGGTTCGTATGGAGTCGAGGACCGTCGCGACGCGCGTCAGGCCCCTCGAGGAGTCGGGACGGTCCGCGTAGTAGTCCCATCCACGCACCCACCCATGGATGTCCGTCGTCGAGGCGATGACGATCTCGATCGGCGCACTGCTGGCTGCTGCGACCGTGTCGGCGAGCGGACGGGGGGCACACCCCACCGCCATCAGAAGCGCGAAAATGGCTGATCTCGGCATGCCCTAATCTAGGCAGCCGCCGGGTGGGCGGGGGAGCAGGACGCCGGCGCACTGGTTGACGACGGCCCGCGTCGCTGGCGACCTTCTCCATCTCCCCCGCGACGATCACCGCGTCGCCCGCCGGCACACCGATACACGACCGTGACGACGATCCCGCTTTCCTTTCCCGCTCGCACGAGGCAGCATCCATCCACGATGGGGGCGGAGCGCGCATGAAGCCGCTCCTCATCGGGATCGCGGGCGGATCGGGGTCGGGGAAGTCAACCGTCGCTCGCAAGCTCGCGGATGCGCTGCGGCGCGCCTCGGTCGTGTTCCTCGACATGGATGCGTACTACCGGAACCTGACGCACCTGTCGCTCGAGGAGCGCCGGCTGGTGAATTGGGATCACCCGGACGCCTTCGACCTGGACCTGCTCGCCGAGCATCTTGCGACGCTCGCCGATGGGCGGCCCATTCGAAAGCCCGTGTACGACTTCGTGGATCACAGCCGTCGCGAGGACCACGAGGTCGTCGATCCCGCGGACGTCATCGTGATCGACGGAATCCTGCTGTTCGCGGAGGAGCGCATCCGGGACTTGTGTGACGTGAAGGTGTTTGTGGACGCCGACGCCGATGAGCGCGTGCTTCGCCGGATTCGCCGCGACATGCGTGACCGTGGACGTCCGCTGGAGGAGATCATCGACCAATACCTGTCGACCGTGAGGCCGATGCACCTGCAGTTCGTGGAGCCGAGCAAGCGGTACGCCGACGTCATCGTTCCCCGCGGTGGGCGGAACGCAGTCGCGATCGAGATGATCGTCGCGAAGATCCAGCGTCGCCTCATGGGGTCGCAGTGACGGCGCCATCCGCGTCCGGCGGCGGTCAGCGCATTCTCGTCGTCGAGGATGAGCCGGACATTGTTGCACTCGTGGCCTATCACCTCGCGAAAGCCGGGTATCGTGTGTCCACGGCCGGCACAGGCACCGATGCCCTTGAGATGGCGCGCAGCGAACGGCCATCACTGATCGTGCTCGATCTCATGCTGCCGGGACTGTCAGGCTTCGAGGTGCTCGAGCAACTGCGCGCCGATGAATCCACGCGCGAAGTCGCGGTACTGATGCTGACCGCGCGCCGTGAAGAGCCCGACCGCATTCGCGGGCTGTCGCTGGGCGCAGATGATTATCTCACCAAACCGTTCAGCCCGCAGGAGCTCGTCCTCCGCGTCACCGCGATTCTCCGACGTGTCGGCGCCGCGGCGGCATCACCATCCGATATCATTCAGATGGGGCCGATCCGGATCGACCGCTCCGCGCATCGCGTGACGGTCGATGAAACCGATGTCGAGCTGACACCCATCGAGTTCAAGCTGCTGCTGGTGCTTGCCGAGCGCCGCGGACGTGTGCAGGCACGCGCGCACCTGCTCGAGACCGTGTGGGAGGCCGCCCCCGACATCCAGACCCGCACCGTCGACATGCACGTGCAGCGACTGCGTACGAAACTGGGCTCCGCGGGCGACCTCATCGAGACGGTCCGGGGGTTTGGCTATCGGCTCCGACCGGGACACTCCCGGAGCGCGTGAGGCTCGCTCAGCGGCTCCTCCTCGGGTCGCTGCTCGTTGTGGGCGTCCTCATCGCCTTCATCGTCCTCACATCCGACCGAAGGCTCGACGACCGGCTCGTCGCAGAGGCTCAGGCACAGATCGCCCGCGAGACGGGGGTGATCGCCCGGGAATGGGGACCGCGCACCGAACCTGACTCGCTTGCCGATGCCTGGAGTGCCGCGCTGGATCGCCGCGTCGTGCTGTTCGACACGACCGGCCGCGTCGTCGGCCATTCCGAGTTCGAATCTCCAGCCATCGGGTTGCTACCCGAGGGGCGTTCGATGCCCGCGATCGCGACTGCCCTCGGTCGCCGCCCTGGCTCACCTCCCGACGTCGGTGTCCAGGCGGACGCGGGCGAGACGTACGCCATCGCACGGGTGCCGCAGGGGCTCGTTCGCATAGACTCGCCCCTGCGCCGGCTTGACGCCATCACTCGCGGCGTGCGTCAGGATGTCGTCCTGGCAGGTTTCATCGCGATGATCATCGCCGCCGGGCTGGCGTACCTCTTCTCGCGCGCGGTGTCGCGACCCATCGTCGAGCTTCGCGATGTCGCTCGCGGCCTCGCCGCCGGCGACCTCAGTCGACGTCCGCGGCTCGCCGCGCCGGGGGAAGTCGGTGACCTGGCGACCGCGCTGCATCGCATGGCCGACCAGTTGGCCGCCCGCCTCAACGCGCTCGAGACCGAGGACGCGTTGATGGCGGCGCTCATCGAGGCGCTGAACGAAGGGGTCGTAGCCGTCGATGGCAGCCGACGCATCGTGCGAATCAACGAGGCCGGGCGCCGGCTCCTCGGACTTCGCGCACCGATGCCGATTCCGGTTGACCATCTGCCGCGGGAGCGCGCGCTCCGCGAGGCGCTCGACCTCGCGCTGGCCGGGGCCATCCCGGCTCCGACGGAGCTCCGGGTGGACGATCGTGTGCTTGCGCTGACAGCGCGCCCGCTCGCGAGCGGCGGGGCGGTGCTCGCGCTGTTCGACCTCAGTCCCGTTCGTCGCCTCGAGGCTGTCCGTCGGGATTTCGTGGCGAACGTCTCGCACGAGCTCAAGACGCCCCTCACCGTGATCGGCGGATTCGCCGAGACGCTGGCGGATGACGAGCTTCCGACGGAGCAGCGGCGCCGCTTCGCCGAGACGATCCAGGTTCACGCGCGGCGCATGCAGCGCATCGTCGATGACCTGCTCGACCTCTCGCGGATCGAGTCGGGCGGCTGGCTCCCGAATCCCACGACCGTGGACGTTGCCACAGCCGCCGGGGACGCACTGGCCACGGTGCGCGACGCCGCCATCGCCAAGCGCATCACCATCGACGTGCGACCGGCGAAGGGAGCGGCGACCGTGTACGCCGATCCCACTGCGGTGCGACAGATCCTGTCCAACCTCGTCGAGAATGCGGTGCGCTACACGCCCGAAGGCGGCACGGTGACGGTCTTTTCAGAGGCCGACGCCGATGGCGTTCGCATCGGTGTGCAGGATACCGGCGTCGGCATCGCCCCCGACCACCTCTCGCGCATCTTCGAGCGCTTCTATCGGGTTGACCCGGCGCGATCGCGGGACGCCGGCGGCACGGGACTCGGCCTCTCCATCGTCCGGCATCTCGTCGAGGCGCACGGAGGCAGGGCGCGCGCAGAGAGCACGTTCGGCCGCGGGACCACGGTGATCGCATCCTTTCCAAATACGAGGACGTCGCCGACATCGTGACGTGGTCGTGACGTTCGCGCCGCGCGACTGGAGTCTGTACCGGGGGCCGTGACGCGTTCGTTGCAGATCCGTGGGTCAACGGATACGCAGGCATTGCATCGTCATGGGGTCCGCGCGCCTCTCGTCGTACCGCGCTCTTTCCTCTCGCCCCGAGACGCACATGACCTCGCCTGTTCGCACCGTCGCCATGCTCATGCTGGCGCTGCTGTCCTTTGCGGGCAATTCCGCCGCGCAGTCCACACCTGCCCCACTCCCCGCGGGACGCATCGTCGGGCGAATTCTCGACGCGTCCAACGGCACGGGCCTCACCGACGTCGGCGTCCAGATCGTCGGCACGACCCTGGGAACGACGTCCGGGCTCGATGGGCGATTCACGATCCAGGGTGTTCCCGCGGGGACCGTCGCCATTCAGGTCCGTCGCATCGGCTTCGCACCGAAGACCGTCACCGGAATCTTTCTCGATCCAGGAGCGACGCTCGAGCAAAACATCTCGCTCGAAACGGCGACGGTGCAGCTCGTTTCCCAGGTCGTCACCGCCTCCGCGGAGCGCGGCTCGGTCAATGCCGCGCTCGACGAGCAGCGCAACGCGACGGGTGTCGTGAACTCCGTCACCGCCGAGCAGATCGCCCGCAGCCCCGACAGCGATGCCGCGGCTGCCGCCCAGCGCGTCAGCGGTGTCACCGTGCAGGAGGGCAAGTACGTGTCGGTGCGCGGACTCGGCGAACGCTACACGACGACGTCGCTCAACGGCGCCCGACTCCCGAGCCCCGATCCCGAACGGAAGGTCGTCCCGCTCGATCTCTTCCCCGCCTCCCTGCTGCAGAGCGTCACGACGTCGAAGACGTTCACGCCGGATCAGCCGGGCGATTTCAGCGGCGCGCAGGTCAACCTGCGCACGCGCGAGTTTCCTGCCGAGCGGCAGGTGACGTACTCGATGTCGGCGGGCTACAACACGCGCGCCACCGGACAATCGGTGCTCGCTGCCCCGCGCGAGGGGATGGAATGGCTCGGCTTCGCGGCGGGGCCGCGGCGCCTTCCGAGCGTCGTTGCAGCTGCAGGAAATTTCTCCACGAGCCCGTCGCAGGCCGACTACAACAGTATGGTGACGTCGTTCCGCAACGACTGGTCGGTACGCCAGGGGACCGGCGCTCCGAACACATCGATGGGCTTGTCGGTGGGCGGTAATGATCCGTTGTTCGGTCGCCGCTTGGGTTATGTCGGGGCCCTTACCTACTCGTCCAGCCAGGAAGTCCGGACGGACGAGGTCCGCGCGTACCCGATTCCCACGACGGATGGCGGCACGCGTGAAGTCGACCGCTTCGAGGGCTCGACCGGACGCGCGTCGGTTCTCTGGGGCGGCCTGTTCAACGTCAGCACCCTGGCGGGTACCCGCAGCCGCATCGCACTGAACAACACCTTTTCACGTACTGCCGAAAACGAGGCGCACTACGAGGAAGGCTCCGAGGAGAACATCGGATTCCCCCTCCAGATCTCGCGCCTTCAGTATTCGGAGGGAATGCTGTGGTCCACGCAGCTCGCGGGCGAACACCAGCTCGCTGACGCCCACCGCATCGACTGGTCCGTGACGGGATCGCGGGTCACCCGGCTCGTTCCCGATCGCACTGAAACGATCTACGCCATCGATTCGCCGGGATCGGCGCCCTTTCTCTTCGGGAGCGAGGATGGCGCCAAGCGCACCTTCGCTGATCTCGCCGAGTTCAACTACACGCCGAGCATCGATTACACCGTCCGCTTCGGCGGCGCGAGCGGCGACAACCTCGTCAAGGTGGGCGGCCTGGGCCGATATACGCGCCGCGATGCGGACAACCCGGCGTACGGCGTCCTCGCCAATTCGCTCCCTCGCGAGGACCGCGAGCGCTCGGCCGAGGAGATCTTCGACGGTCGATTTGCAGGCCCTGGTGCATCGATCTACCGCGTCGTCCCACTGAGTCAGGGTGGGTCGTACGATGCGACCGACTGGCTGGGAGCCGGTTACGGCATGGTCGAGTACCAGGCTGGTTCGCGGATCCGCCTCATCGGTGGGGCGCGTGTCGAATACTCGATGCTGGACATCAATGTCCGGGAGACCTTCGGACGGCCGGTGACGGTGACGAAGCGCTACACGGATGTACTGCCGTCCGCGGCTGCCAACATCCGGCTCACCGATGCTCAGGCGCTGCGTCTCTCGGTCTCGCAGACGCTGGCACGCCCGGAGTACCGCGAGGTCGTCCCGATCAACCAGCAGGATGTACGTGGCGAGCAGTTCCGCGGCAACATCGATCTGAAGCGCACACTCATCCAGAACGCGGACCTTCGCTGGGAGTGGTATCCGGACGCGGGCGAGATCCTGAGCGTAGGAATCTTCGGGAAGCGCTTCGAGGATCCGATCGAGCGCGTGTACCGCGGTACGTCGGGTACACGCATCACGACCTATGAGAACGCGAAGTCGGCGATCAACTACGGCGTCGAGCTCGAGGTTCGGAAGGGGCTCGGCTCCGTCGCTTCGGTGCTCGCACCGGTGACACTGTTCTCGAACGCCACGTTCATTCGCAGCGAGATCGACCTCGAAAACGTCAGTGCCGGATCCGTCGAGTCGAATCGCGCAATGGTCGGGCAGGCGCCGTATGTCGTGAACGCCGGCGCGACGTACGCCAACGCGGACGGTGGCGGCAGCGCGACGATCCTCTACAACGTTGTCGGCCGGAGCGTCTACGCTGCCAGCCTCCTCCCGCTGCCGAGCGTCTACGAGCAGGCACGACACATGTTCGACGTATCGCTCCGCGTGCCGATCCTCGCGTCGCTGTCGATCAAGCTCGATGGAAAGAACCTGCTCGATTCGCAATCCCGCGTGACGCAGGGCGTCGCCACGCGCGAGTCCTACCGCACCGGGCGCGTCATCTCGGCGGGCGTGACCTGGCGCAGATAAGCGACGTGACACGCGCGTGACCGTCGCGTGACCGAATCGCCGCAGGCAGCAATGATCCTTCTCAAGACATCCCAGCCGCTCGCAACCGCGAGCGGTTCCTCCTGGACAGGTGCCAAATGACCGTTCGAATTCGAAGTCTTTCCGTCGTCGCGGCCGTCACTGCCGCTATCGCGCTTGCTGCGTGTAGCGACAGCGACAACGGTGTCGATCCGGTCCCGTCGGGCGCCGCGGAGCTCAACGCCGACATCATCGCCAATCGCACGCTGCACGCGGAAACGACCTACACGCTCACCAATTTCGTCCACGTGCAGGCGCCGGCGACGCTGACGATCGAACCCGGCACGACGATCAAGGGCCGCACTGGCTCCGCGCTGTTCATCATGCGCGGAGCGAAGATCAACGCTGATGGAAGGGCTGACGCCCCGATCGTCCTCACGTCCGACCAGGCCGTCGGATCGCGAAAGCCGGGGGACTGGGGTGGGCTCGTGCTCATCGGCAGCGGCATCATCAATCGCGCGGGCGTCGTGCTTCTCGAAGGCACCGGGAGCTCGGCAGCGAATCCAACGATCGAGTACGGCAACGGCGCCAACAACGCCGACAACAGCGGCGTGCTGCGTTACGTGCGGGTGGAGTTCGCCGGCTTCGGCGTCGCGAACGACCAGGAGCTGAACAGCTTCACCTTTGCCGCCGTTGGCAGCGGCACCGTGGTCGACCACGTGCAGGCACTGGGCGGGCTCGATGACGCGTTCGAGTGGTTTGGCGGCGCGGTTGACGCAAAGTACATCGTGTCGTACGAGACCGCTGACGATCACTTCGACGCCGCCGAAGGCTACGTCGGGCGCGTGCAGCACATGATCGCCTTCCAGTCCACGATCCTCACGCCGCGCGCCGGGTCGGGAGTCCTCTCCGCCGATCCGCAGGGCTTCGAGGTCGATGGGTGCGGCTCCGCAACCGCGAGCGGATGCAGCCAGGGCTACAACTCGACCCCGCTGAACATTCCGATGTTCGCGAACTTCACGATGATCGGCACGGGTCCGAACAACACCGTGCAGGCCACGAGCGGCGGCAACGGCATGGTGCTGCGCCGCGGCACAGGTGGCTACTACGTGAATGGCCTCATCGCGCGCTGGCCACGCGCCGCGATCAGTCTTCGAGACCCGGAGACCCAGGCGCGAATCGGCACCGGGGATCTGGTGCTGCGAAACATCTCGGTGGTCGAGACGGGAGTCACTCCCGGGACGAACGCTCCGGTCTTCGAGGGAGGGACGGCGTGTCCGGCGGCAAACTGCCGCTTCACGATCGACCAGGGCGCCAGCGCCATTGTCGCCGAGGCGGGCACAGTCACGATGGGGACGACCTTTACGGCGATCCCCGTGACGACCGTCGAGCCGACCGTCGCGACCATCGACTTCAGCCTGACAGCCGGCAGTGCTGCCCGCACGGGCGGCACCGGCGCCTTCACCGGCGCGGTGGCGACCAAGGGAAGTACCGTCGTGACCGGAACCACGTATCGCGGTGCATGGGCGCCCGACGGCAGCGCCGGTGGGAAGTGGTGGCAGGGTTGGACCAACTACGCGCAGCGGTGACGCTGCGCGCGCTGTCCGGCGGAATCCTCGGGGCGATCGCACTGCTCGCGTGCGCCCCGGGGGATGCGTCGCGCAGCGCGGTTCCGGCCGGGCAGTCCGGGATTGCCGCGCTTCCCGCTCCGTCGGTGAACGGTGAGGCCCCCGCCCGGATCTACACACTCGATGAAAAGCTCGCGATGTTCCGGGAGGGCCTGGAGGAACCAGCGGCACTCTCCGGAGGAGCGGCGAGTCGCGAGGCCCTGATTCGGCGTTTCACCACCGCGGTCGAGCGCCGTGATACGGCAGCGGTGCGCGAGTTGGTTCTCGACCGCGCGGAGTTCGCATGGCTCTATTACCCGACGAGCCCGTACACGCGTCCTCCGACGGTTCAGGAGGCTCCCCTGGCGTGGTTCCTTCTCGTCGAGAACAGCCAGAAGGGCATTACCCGCGCCTTCAACCGGTTCGGCAACACCGGGGCGGTGTACGCGGACCACCGCTGCGACCCCGAGCCAGTGCGCGAGGGGAGCAACCGCTTCTGGCGCGAGTGCGTTGTCGTGCTTCGGACTTCGCTCGAGGGGACCGTGACACGCCGGCTGTTCGGCAACATCATTGAGCGGGACGGGCGCTTCAAGTTCTTCACGTACGCGAACGACTTCTAGGCGACGCCGAAACACCCGCGACAGCGCGGCGGAAGCGCCACCTTCGGCTGATGCGTAGCGGCGCCGGGAGCCCGTCGCGACTCAATTCCCCGCTTGACCGCCGTGGGTTGTGACACGCCCGTTACGAAGGGCGCCCACGAGCGCCTTCCGTGGCGCCCATCTTTCGTTGCTCACCACCCGCCTCCCGGAGCCTCCACGTGAAATCGACCGCACTCGCCCTTCTCGCCTTGACGGCCGCCGTCGCCTGTGGCAAGGCTGCCGACAAACCTGCCGGTGATTCCAGTCAGCCTGCGACCGCCTCAGGCGGAGGGACCGACCTTACGGGCGCGGGAGCGTCGTTCCCCTACCCGCTTTATTCGAAGTGGACATCCGCCTACATGGCGAAGACGGGGCAGCGCATCAACTACCAGCCCAGCGGCTCCGGCGCGGGCGTGAAGCAATTGTCCGAGGGCACAGTAGACTTCGGCGGCTCGGACAGCCCGATGACGGACGAGGAGCTCGCTGCCGCGAAGCACGGTCCGGTCCTCCACATTCCGACGACGATTGGCGCAGTCGTTGTGATCTACAACGTGCCCGGGATCACGCAGCCGCTCCGAATGAGGCCCGACGTGGTCGCCGACATCTTTCTGCGGAAGATCACGAAGTGGAACGACCCGCGCATCGCCGCGGCGAACGTCGGGGTCGCGCTGCCAGCGCGTGACATTCTGGTCGCGCACCGTTCCGACGGAAGCGGAACGACGTACGTCTTCACCGACTACCTCTCGAAGGTGAGTCCGGCCTGGGCCGCCGGCCCCGGTCGAGGCAAGGCAGTCAGCTGGCCCGCCGGAACGCTCGGCGGCAGGGCGAACGAAGGCGTTGCCGCGCAGGTGCAGCAGACCGAAGGTGCCGTTGGGTACGTCGAGCTCGCGTACGCTACGCAGACCCGTCTCCCTGTCGCGCTCATCGCGAACGCTGCGGGGAACTTCATCGCTCCGACTGTCGAGTCGATCACCGCTGCAGCTGCCGGCGTCGCCGACACGCTCTCCGCAACCACCGACTACCGCATTTCCATCGTGAATGCGCCTGGCGTAACCGCGTACCCGATTTCATCCTTCACCTGGGTTCTCATCTATCAGCGCCAGGCTGACGCGGCCAAGGGACGCCAGCTGGTCGACTTCCTGAAGTGGGCGGTCACCGAGGGGCAGCAGTACTCCGGCGCGCTGCACTACGCTCCCCTTCCGCAGAAGATCGTGGAAGGCGTGCAAACGAAGCTGGCGACGGTCAAGATCGGCGGGACGTGAGCCAGGCAGCACCAGGTCCGGTCGCTCCCATGCCCGACACCACGCTTCGGGATGAGGAGACGACCATTCTCGGCGGGGGCGTCGGTGATCGCCTGTACCAGGCGGCGATCACCTTCTTCGCGCTCAGCATCCCGCTGCTCCTGGGACTCATCGCGATCGAGATCATCATCGCGGCGTGGCCCGCGCTGCGCGAGTTCGGCTTCGGTTTCCTCGGGTCGAGCGAGTGGGATCCGGTCAACGAAAGCTACGGCGCGCTTCCGGCTATCTATGGAACGCTCGTGACGTCCACGATGGCCCTGCTCATCGCGACGCCCCTGGCGCTCGGCGTAGCGATTTTTCTTGCCGAGTTCTCGCCGCCGCGCGTTCGCGTGCCCCTCGCGTTTCTCGTGGATCTGCTCGCCGCGATCCCGAGCGTCGTCTACGGCCTGTGGGGGATCAAGGTGCTCGTCCCGTTCCTTCGCGAGCACGTCATGCCCTTCCTTGCCGACACGCTCGGCCTCAAGGTGCTGCCGATCTTCTCCGGACCGATGTACGGCAACAGCATGTTCGCCGCCGGGATCATCCTCGCGATCATGGTATTGCCGTACATCTCGGCGGTGTCGCGCGAGATCCTCCTCGCCGTACCACGCTCGCAGCGTGAAGCCGCGCTCGCGCTGGGCGCGACGCGCTGGGAGATGATCTGGGGAGCCGTGCTGCCCTACGCGAAGTCGGGCATCATTGGCGGCATCATCCTCGGACTTGGACGTGCTCTGGGAGAGACGATGGCGGTCACCATGGTCATCGGGAACGCCCCGGAGATCTCGTCGTCGCTCTTCGCGCCGGGCTACACGATGGCATCGCAGATCGCCAACCAGTTCAATGAGGCGAGCGGGGCGATGGAGCCGGCGGCCCTCATGGCGCTCGGCTTCGTGTTGTTCACGCTCACGCTCATCGTGAACGGTGTCGCGCGCTGGCTGGTCTGGCGCGTGTCGAGGGAGTCGCGCGTTTGAGAGCCACCGCTTTTCCTCCGACGCCGACGCCCCCACCGCGCCGTGCCCATCCGAGCGGGTTTCAGCGCGCCGTTGCCGCGCGAACCGATCGACGCATCGGCCGGCGGCGCGTCGTGAATGCAGTGATGATCGGCCTCACGGTCGCCGCTGCCGTCATCGCAACGCTGCCGCTCATTTTCGTCTTCGGGTACATGATCGTGCGCGGCGCATCGTCGCTCTCGCTCGACTTCTTCATGCAGATGCCCGTGCCGGCCGGAGAGGAAGGTGGCGGGATGGCGAACGCCATCGTCGGGACTCTGATTCTCATCGGCATCGCATCGGCATTCGGGCTGCCCATCGGGATTGGCGCCGGGCTGTACCTGGCCGAGAAGAGGTCCACGCGCCTCGCCAACATCGTGCGCTTCCTCTCAGACGTGCTGAACGGGCTGCCGGCCATTGTGATGGGAATCTTCGCGTGGCAGTTCCTCGTGCGCCCGATCGGCCATTTCTCTGCGCTGGCCGGGGGCATCGCGCTCGGCGTCATGATGATTCCGCTCGTCACGCGCACGACCGAGGAAATGGTCCGCGTCGTGCCGGTCTCCCTCCGCGAAGCGGCGCTCGCGCTCGGGTATCCGCGATGGCGCACATCCCTCACGATCGTCCTTCGCACCGCGCTCGCCGGGATCGTGACAGGGGTCCTCGTCGCCATCGCGAGGATTGCTGGAGAGACCGCACCGCTGCTTTTCACGTCGTTCGGGAACAACTTCTGGTCCACCTCCCTGGACCAGCCGATCGCCGCGCTGCCTCATCAGATCTACAAGTACGCGGGATCTCCGTACGAACAATGGGAGGCGCACGCCTGGGCAGGGTCGCTGGTCTTGATCGGGATGATCCTCGTCATCAGCCTCATCGCGCGCTTCGCGACGCGGGGAAAGTTCGTTGGAACCGGTGACTGAGCGCGCCTCGGGTGTCCCGCCGCGGGTTGCCGCTCCGGCGGCTCGCGTTCCGCGGGCGGCGCTCCCGGACGCGACTGAAGCGGCTGCGCGCCTTGCTGCTGCAGCCGAGGCGGTGCTCGGTGCGCGCCTGACCGTCAACACGCTCGACGCGTTCTTCGGAGCGGCGCGCGTCGTTCGCGATGTCTCGATCGACTTCCTCGAGCGGAATGTCACGGCGATCATCGGGCCGTCGGGATGCGGAAAGTCCACGCTTCTCCGCTGCCTGAACCGGATGCACGAGACGGTGCCTGCCGCGCGCGTCACCGGGACCGTGCTGTTCGAGGGACAGGACATCTACGCGCGTGGGATCAACGCCGCGGCCCTTCGCCGTCACATCGGAATGGTGTTCCAGCGCCCGACTCCCTTCCCGACCATGTCCATCCGCGACAACGTCGCAGCCGGCCTGCGGGTGCTGCCCGGAGGCGGGCCGCCCAAGTCGGAGGTGGACAGCATCGTCGAGCGCGCACTGAAACGCGCGGCGCTCTGGGACGAGGTCAAGGACCGCCTCCGGCAGAGCGCCCTCGGGATCTCGGGCGGTCAGCAGCAGCGCCTGTGCATCGCACGCGCGCTGGCAACCGATCCGGACGTTCTCCTGCTCGACGAGCCCACTGCCTCGCTCGATCCCCTCAGCACGCAGAAGGTCGAGGAGCTCGTATACGAGCTGCGCAGCGAGATCACCGTGGTCATCGTGACGCACAACATGCAGCAGGCGGCGCGCGTGTCCGATCGCACGGCGTTCATGCTCGCTGGTGAGCTGATCGAAGTGACGCCGACCAGCCAGCTCTTCACGACGCCGACCGACGAGCGGACGGAAGCGTACATCACGGGGCGTTTCGGATGACCAGCGCCTACGCACCGAGCCGCGACGAGACGGCGACTGCCCCGGAGAGCGAGCACCCGGGCGCGATCACGGCCGACAGCTACTCGTTCTGGTATGGAGAGAAGCAGGCGCTCTACGACATCTCCCTGCGCATTCCGCCGCGCTCCGTCATGGCGTTCATCGGCCCGTCGGGATGCGGGAAATCGACGCTGCTTCGCTCGATCAACCGGCTGAACGACACGATTCCCGGAACTCGGCATACCGGGGAAATGCGCCTCGATGACGAGGATATCTACAGGTCGGGACGAGACGTCGTCGCCCTGCGGCAGCGCGTCGGAATGGTGTTCCAGCGGTGGAACCCCTTTCCGAAGTCGATCTACGACAACGTCGCGTACGGTCCCCGGATCAACGGGGCGCGCACCCGCAGCGAGCTCGATGAGATCATCGAGGCGTCACTCCGCCGCGCCGCGCTCTGGGACGAGGTCAAGGACCGCCTCCGGCAGTCTGCGCTCGGGCTCTCCGGTGGGCAGCAGCAGCGGTTGTGCATCGCGCGCGCGCTCGCCAACGAGCCCGCCGTGCTCCTGCTGGACGAGCCCGCGAGCGCGCTGGATCCGATCGCCACTCAGAAGATCGAGGAGTTGCTCTACGAGTTGAAACAGGAACTGACGATCGTTATCGTGACTCACAACCTTCAGCAGGCCGCGCGCGTGTCCGATGCGACCGCGTTCTTCTACCTCGGCCGACTCGTCGAAGTGGACACCACCGAAAAGGTCTTCACGAGCCCGCGGGAAGAGCGCACCGAGGCCTATATTACAGGGAGATTTGGATGAGCCCCGCCGAAACCGCTGGATTCCGTCACTTCCATGAGCAGCTGGCGTCGCTGAAGCAGCGGCTGCTGGAGATGTCGGAGCGCGCAGAGGCGCTCGTGGACCTCGCGGTCGAGGCCCTGCTCACCAAGGACAAGGACAAGGCGGACGCGGTCATCGCCGGCGACCGCGAAGTGGATGCGCTGGAGGTCGAGGTCGAGCGGCTCGCCGTATCCCTCCTCGCCCTGCAGCAGCCGATCGCGCGCGACCTGCGCTTCATCGTCAGCGCCATCAAGATCTCGAGCGACCTGGAGCGGGTCGGCGACCACGCCGTGAACATTGCCCAGTGCGCCCAGCGGCTCATCGCGGAGCGCTCGACGATCATCCCCGATCCCGAGATCGAGGACATGGCGCGCCGCGCCCGCGCGATGCTCAGCGACGCGCTCGATGCCTTCATTCGCGCCGACGGCGCGCTCGGCCGTGAGGTGTGCAAGGCAGACGACTACGTCGATGCCCTCCACAACTCCGTGTTCCGGATCCTGCTGACGCACATGATGGCCGACGCGCGGGCGATCAATCCGTCGCTCGAGCTGTTGCTCGTGAGCCGCAACCTCGAGCGCGTCGCAGACCTCGCGACAAACATCGGCGAGGACGCGGTCTTCCTCGCCGAAGGGAAGCAGATCAAGCACCACTTCGAGCGGAACGAGGGGACTGCGCCCGCGCTGAAGCGCTAGCGCATCGATCTCAGTACGGCTGCGCCCCACCGGCCGCGGCGGGAGTCGCGCACCGGCCGCTGGCGCAATGGCCGGCGTGCCCGCCGCTGGCGACCGATAGCAGCTCGCGCAACGGCAGTGGACCGGCGCCGAGACACTCCGTCATCGCGACGCCGCCCGACGTTCCGATGCGCGTCGCGCCGCTTGCGATCATTCGCAGGGCCGCCGCGCAGTCGCGCACGCCGCCTGACGCCTTCACCCCCAGGTCGTCCCCAACCGCGAGACGCATCAGGGCGACGGCTTCGGCCGTCGCGCCCCCGGACGCGTGAAAGCCGGTGCTCGTCTTCACGTACTGCGCACCGGACTCCTTCGCGATCGCCGACGCCTTGATGATCTCGGTCGGGCTGAGGAGCGACGACTCGATGATCACTTTGACGACGTTGCCGGCCGCCTCGCCGACGACCGCCGCGATGTCGCGCGCGACGTGATCCCAGTCCCCGGTCTTGATCATCCCGAGCGCCGCGACCATGTCCAGCTCCTGCGCGCCGTCGCGAATCGCGCGCGCGCTCTCGAGCGCCTTCGTCTCCGGGTGGTTCGCGCCGAGCGGGAACCCGATGACCGTCGCAACTTTCACGGTCGTCCCGCGCAACCGCTGCGCGCACAGCGGGACCCACACCGGATTCACGCACACCGCCGCGAACCGGTGCGTCGCCGCTTCGTCGCACAGCTTCTCTATCTCCGCACGCGTCGCTTCGGGCTTCAACAGCGTGTGATCGATGAAGTCGGCGATCCGCGCCTTGTCCCGCACGAATGACACGCCCTGGGGCGCTTGGCCCGCGGGGGCCCGTCCGGCCGCATCCACGCCAGATTCGCCCGACGCTCGCGTTCCTTCCGGGCGCGTCCGAGCACCCGTGCTGACGCCCGCTGACTGGCGCGCGCCGGACTGCGGCACGTCGCGCTTTGCGAGCTCCGCTGCAATGCGCGCAGCGAGGCGATCGAGATCGCGACTCACGCTGCGCCGTCCTTCACGCTGATATCCAGGTGGTCCACGACGCCCACGATCACCGCCTGCGCCGGGACCTTCTTGTCCTTGAACAGCGCGCGGGCCGCACCGCCCTCCTGGACGACGAGCACGCGCTCGCCCACACCGACCCCGATGACATCGAGCGCGATGATCTCGCCACCTTCCTCGTTGCCATCGAGGTCGAGCCGGCGCACGAGCTGGAGCTTCTTCTGGCCCAGGGCATCGTGTCGATGCGTTGAGACGACGTCACCCACCACGCGCGCCATGAACATGCTAACGCGCCTCCTCGGCGGGGTTCACCCGGGTGCCATCGACGTTGACCCAGTCCACCGTTCCCACGATGCCGGCATCCACGGCTGCGAACGGATCGTCGAGCGTCATGGCCGCCTCGCGCGATGTGATGTAGTAGACCAGCTCACCCGGGCCCACGCCGATCCGGTCCACTGCGACGAGCGGCTTTCCGGTCTTGGCCCCTGCCGCGGTCATCGGCTGGATCCACTGGAGCGCGACGCCGGACAGGGTGTCCTGTTTGACGGTTGCGACGAGACGTCCCACGACGCGGGCGATGAGCATGGCTCGAAAGTAAGGGTGCGCTGCCTTGGGGGCCAACGCGCGTCGCGGAAGCCCGCGCAGCCGCGCGCTCCCGATCGCCGTCGTCAACCCTGGCCGGGATGGAGCCGATGCCGCTCGAGATTTCTCATCTCGACGAGCCGCCTGTTCTCGAAGACCTTCACCAGCGCTGCCCCGGCAACGAAGCCGCCGACGTGCGCCCAGACCGCCGTTCCCCCCGAGACATCGGCGCCGACGCGCGAGAGCTCCGGCAATCCGCTGAGCACTTCCCACATGAACCACCAGATGAGCACCAGCCACGCACGCACTGGAACGACGAACACGATGAAGAGCATCTTCACCCGGACCCTGGGATACAGAATCAGGTATGCGCCGAGGATCCCCGAGATCGCGCCCGATGCCCCGACCGTCGGCACGGGCGAGCTGGCGGAGACGGCGACGTGCGCACCGGCCGCCGCGAGTCCGCAGATGAGGTAGAACAGCAGGAACCGACCGCGGCCCATGCTGTCCTCGACATTGTTTCCGAACACCCAGAAGAAGAGCATGTTGCCGAGGAGGTGCCCCCAGCCCCCGTGCAGGAACATCGAGGTCAGCGGGGTGAGCCGGTTGATCGGAAGGTCGTCAACCTCGCACATCAGGTTCGGCCCGATCGGCACGCCCGACCCGAGGGGCGCGAGCCCGGTGAGCTCGCCGGGAACCATCCCGTAGTTGCACAGGCTCACGGCGAGGGTATAGACGTCGAGCCCCGCACCCTGCACCAGCACCCATGATGCGAGGAGCAGGAAGAGCAGGACGAACGTCACGACCGGGGTCCGGAGGGTCGGATTCTCGTCGGCGATGGGGATCATGGTGCTGTCACACGGTGCCGAAGAGGCTGCTCGAGAACCGCGGATCTCCCCCTTTCAGCCACCCTGTCACGCAACAACTGGCGACCGAGGGGCGTGGCCTGCCACAATGGCGCCTTCCTGCGGCCCCGGGATTGCCCTTCCCTCATGCTCCGGCGCCCGGTGTCAGGGTGCGGGACAACTTCACTTTTCGGGGGAGCAATGGCTGACAAGGTCATCGGAATCGATCTGGGGACGACGAACTCGGTGGTGGCGGTGATGGAGGGTGGCGACCCGGTCGTCATTCCGAACGCCGAGGGTGGGCGGGTGACACCGTCCGTCGTGGCTTTCACGAAGGACGGTGAGCGCCTCGTCGGACAGATCGCCAAGCGCCAGGCCGTCACCAATCCCACGAACACGGTGTTTTCGATCAAGCGGTTCATGGGCCGCAAGATGAGCGAGGTGCAGGAGGAGGCGAAGCGAGTACCGTACAAGGTCGTCGCCGGCGGGAATGATGTCGCGGCCGTCGAAGTGACCGGGAAGCGGTATACCCCGCCCGAGATCTCGGCCATGATTCTGCAAAAAATGAAGCAGACAGCCGAGGACTATCTCGGGCACAAGGTCGAGAAGGCGGTCGTGACTGTGCCGGCCTACTTCAACGACTCCCAGCGCCAGGCAACCAAGGACGCTGGCAAGATCGCCGGACTCGACGTCCTCCGCATCATCAACGAGCCGACGGCTGCCGCCCTTGCCTACGGTCTCGACAAGAAGAAGGACGAGAAGATCGCGGTGTTCGATCTTGGCGGCGGTACCTACGACATCTCCGTGCTCGAATTGTACGACGTCGAGGGCTCGCGGCAGTTCGAGGTGAAGTCCACCAACGGCGACACACACCTCGGCGGCGATGACTTCGATCAGCGCGTCATCGACTGGCTCGTCGGTGAGTTCAAGCGCGACCAGGCGATCGATCTCTCCAAGGATCCGATGGCGCTGCAGCGGCTGAAGGAAGCCGGCGAGAAGGCAAAGATGGAGCTGTCGACCGTGCAGTCGACCGACATCAACCTGCCGTTCATCACCGCCGACCAGGCCGGGCCGAAGCACCTCAACTACACGCTCTCACGGGCCAAGTTCGAGCAGCTCGTCGACGACCTCGTGCAGCGCA
>JANPKQ010000296.1:0-3588 GCA_031426115.1 Gemmatimonadaceae bacterium
GAGGATGATCGATGCGACGATCGACAGGTAGCTGTTCCAGCGCTGCTGGATCTCCGACAGGTCGGAGGAGAGGTAGATCTGGCCGACTGGCTCGCCCGCGAGGTGAATCGCCCGCGAAACCTCGAGTCGCGTCGCGGTGCGACGCGTGCCGGGGCGCGAGGGGGCGGCGGGGATGGCTTCTGTCGCTGCATCGGGCCGGCGATAGTCGGCGAAGAGCTTTCCGTCCTTGCCGTACAGTGCCGCGGCGACGAGGGACGGTTTCACGCTGAGGGCGGCGAGAATTTCGCCAGCCGCTGCCTCATCCCCGAAGGTGATCGCAGCCGTGCTGTTGGTGCCCGTGACGTCGCCCAGCGTCGCGAGATCCTGCGCGAGCGAGTCGTTCACCTCGCGCGCGTAGTAAGCGAAGATCGCGCTCGATGCGAGGAGCACCGCCATGGCGGACATCGCGAGCACGATCGCCATGAGCTTCTGGCGAACACTCATGCGGAACGGCAAGCCCTTCATGGCGCCTGCTCCCGCTTCGACCCGCGCACGAGCTTCGCCAGGGCAAGGAGCTTCGAACTGATCTTGAGCTGGGCTGAATCGGCCGCCTCGGGGTTGATCTCGAAGCGGACCTTCTGGTCCTCGACGAGCAGCCCGATGACACCACCGCGCGTCGCGAAGCCTTTCGCCTCGCCGATCGAGAGGACGTTGGTGCTCGCGGCCTCGTAGAACACCTGCGGCTGGATGCTTTCCCGAACGTCGCCGACGAAGATCGCGTGGACGCCAATGATGGGAGCGTCCGCGGGCATTCGACGCACGGCGATCGGTCGGCTGTTCGCCTGCTTGCCGGCGAGAAAGAACGCCGCGGCTTCGGCGGTCGCACTCGTCCCGACGATGCCGAAGACGAGCGAATCTCGCGCGCTCGCGAACGACTCCGCCGGCCACTCGACGAACTTCAGGAAGTTGTAGACGAAGGCCGCCTTTACCTGCGCTTCCGCTGCGGGTGGCTGGGCAATCGCAGTGCTGCCGCTGACCGCCATTGCGACGAGGACCGCCAGCGTCCGTCGTGCGACGCTACCCGTGCGGATCAACGCGTTCTCCACGACACTGGGACATTCGAGATGAGGCATCAGAACCGGACGGTCGCCTTGACGCGGAAAGTCCGGCCGTCCTGCTGGATGATGTCCTGGGTGTGTTCCTCGTTGCCGGGGAACCCGTAGCGCGCGGCGAACACGTTGTAGATGGTGGCGCTGCCCTCGATCCGGTCGAACAGGTCGGGTGCGACCAGCGACACGTTCGTCACCGCATATCCCTTCGCCTCCGCACCGGAGAGCGTCTCGCGGGCGCTGACATACTGGGCGTCCGCCGACGCCGACAGCTTTCGCTCGACGAGCGCGGTGGTCATCTGGAGCTTGGCCATGTGGCGAGGAGAGTTCACCAGTCGCTCGCCGCTCGCGTGGTTCGACGTCTTCTGGAGCGCGTAGCTCAGCCGGCCGGAGGGCCCACGCCCGCGATTGACCTGGAGCGCGAGCTCGACGCCGTCGGAATCGATGTCGCCTGCGTTGCGGAACGCGACGAGGTCATCGCTCGGGTCGCGCTGGACGATGATGAGGTCGGAAATGCGATTCCGGAACGCGGCCGCCGACAGTCCGACGCCGGCGCCGATCATTCGCACCGCCGCGAGCTCGAGCGTCGAGATGCGCTCGGGACCGAGGTCGGGGTTGGCCTTGAACCCGAGTCCGGAGAAATGCAGCTCATACTCGTTCGGGGCGCGGAAGGCGCGGCCGAGGAGCACCTTGATCGTCGTCGCATCATCGGGCGTGTAGATCAGGCCAAGCCGCGGGCTCGTCGCGCCGTCGAAGGTCTGGTACCAGTCGTGGCGAATGCCGGCGTACAGCGCGAGCGGCCGGGCGAGGCGTATCTCGTCCTGGGCAAAGACGCCGAGGCGGCGGGAGCCGTGCTGCTCATCGAGATAGACTGCGCGCGGCTCGGGATCGAAGTTCTGTTGATCCTGGCGGAAGTTGTCCCGGTACTCGAGGCCCGCGGTGATCTGGTGGCGCGCGCGAAGTGAGCGCGTCGCGTCGAGGTCGAGGCCCCACCATTCGCCCGTAGAGAGGTCCTGGTTCGGCGCGGCAGCGGTGTAGGCGTAGTCTCCATGGTAATCGAAGCGGCCGGCGTGGAGACGCGCGCCCATCGAGCCGCGCGCGGAGGATCGATCGTACCGGAGGCTCGCGAGCGACAGCTTGTCCGTGGTGCGGTTGCGTGGATCGTTGAACGCCGTTCCGTAGGCGCCCGTCGGCACTTCCTTCTCCCGCTGCACGTGACTGGCTTCGGCGGAGAAGCCGCCCTTCGCTACTGATCCGAAGAGCTTGTGAAAGCTCTCGGCGTCGGCGCGGTTGACGACTCCGCCATTCGTCGCTGGATCATCGAACTCGGCGAAGTAGAGTCGCTGGCCCCCTGCGTCCGAGAGGGTCGCGGAGAGAAGGACGCCGATGCCCTTCGACGAGGTCGCGCCCCAGGTCGCGCGTCCGGCATAGGTGTCGAAGCTCGCGGCGCTGGTCGAGAGCTCACCGCCCGCGACATCGGCCGCCGTCTTCGTCACGACGTTGATGACGGAGAAGAAGGCACTGCTTCCATAGACCGCTGCACTGGGACCGCGCACGATCTCGACCCGCTCGATGAGATCCATGTCGACGATGAACTCCTCGCCGATATAGGCCATGTCGTAGACGTTGTCGTTGGTGCGGAGGCCGTTGACGAGGAGGAGGACGCGGGAGTTGAAGTCGCCCGGCTGGGCGAAGCCGCGCACGCCGACGTACGAATAGTTGCGATCGTAGGAGATGTAGAAGCTCGGCAACGATCGCAGGACATCCGCGAGCGTCCTGTACCCGTACTGCCGAATCTCGGCGGCGGTGACGACGCTGACGACCGACGCCGCTTCGCGGGGGTTCTGGTTTCGCTTCGACGCGGCGAACACGACCTCGAGCTGCATCAGCTGCTCCAGGTCGAGCGCCGTGAGGTCTGTCGTCTGCGGAGGACCCGCCTGCGCCGCGGCAGGTCCCGCCATGGCAGTCAACAGGGCGAGGGCGAGCAGGACGGTCGGCACCAGAGTCACGCGCGGAACGCGCGACACGGGGAATCGTTGTTGGGAGCGCTGCATGCTACCTCGACGGAGTGGGGAATCGCATTTTCTCCGTCTGGCACAGCGGCCTGCACAGGAGAGCGACGTCACCTCATCGACGATCCGCAGCACGTCGATGGCACTTATTCGCCAATGGCGCGAAGCATGACGATTAGAGCGATCTAATTTTAGAACGCTCTAATCGGGAGCCGATGCCACTGTGTTTGTCTCTGTGCCTCTCTCCCCTGTGCCTCTGTCACCTCCGAACTGCTGTTGGTCAGCCCCCACCATGGTCCCGGCGAGCAGTCTCTGGCGCCCCGGATATCTTCGGTATATGTTCGGTGCATGCCCTACGTCGAGCTCCGCACCCACACGGGCTTCTCCTTCACCGACGGCGCCACCACCCCCGAAGCGCTCGCCGCCCGCGCCAAGTCGCTCGGCTACAAGGCACTGGGCATCACCGACACCGCCGACCTCGGCGGCAT
>JANPKQ010000297.1:0-2771 GCA_031426115.1 Gemmatimonadaceae bacterium
ATGTAGCGCCCGATCCGCTCCTCGAGCTCCTTCAGCGGGTCGATGGGGGCAGGCTCGCGAGCTTCCGTCCAGCCGTCGTCGAACGTCGGGGAGCGCCGCGGTGTGCGGCGCGGAGTCTCGATCGGTGCCTCGAGCGGTGGATCGTTTCGTCGTGGAGGTGTAGGCCGCGCGGTACGCTCGTGCTTCTCGCGCAGTGCGCACTCCGCGCACAGCGGGCCATCCAGCCAACGCCCGGGAGCGTGATTGGGGCAATAGAAGCGGACCTCGCCCTCGTGGCATGCCTCGCATTCGCCACGCATCGCCTGCGTGGTGCCGCAGTTCGGACAGCGCATGACGACGTCGCTCACTCGACGCTCGCGTCGGGGTTGGATTCCGGCGGGAAGATCTCGCGCACGAGCGCGTCGGGGATGTGCAGGCGATGCACTTCCGGAACCGCCCCGCGAACCCAGCGCGCGACGGTCGGCACGCGCGCATACGGCCCGAAGGATTCGCGTGCGAGCTGCCGCGACAGGGCCACCGTCGTCAGCAGTGGATGCGCGGCGTACGCGGGGTATGTGGCCCAGCGCTCATCGACGTGATCATGGCCGCGCACCATGTGCGTCACCGGGCGTCCAAGCCCGGTGGCGACGTTGCAGAACGCCGCGAAATCCTCGTAGCCAAACTGCGAGCCGCGCGACATCCGGTTGGGCATCTTCCGGCGCGCCTTCGCATGCGCGCGCGCCCACACGAAATCGGAGAGGCAGCGCGGATCGTTCCAGTCCCCGCCGATCGCGAGGTCGGCATGCATGTCGGTGAGCGGGAAACCCCCGTGGGCCACGAGCAGGCCATCCGGAAAGAACAGCGCGCGCGGCGCCGCGGCGAAGAGGCGTACGGCGAGCTTGCCCGCGCGCACCTTCCACTCGTGCGCGAGGTTGGCGTTGAGGAACTCGGAGAAGTCGGATGGTGACACGGTCGCGGTGAACCGCGCGCCGTCGTAGCCGAGTGCCTCGTCGTGATTGCCGGCGATGACGCACACATTCGCCGGATCGTCGACGATGAGCTCGAAGACGCGGAGGAGCACTTCGAGGCCGAAGCCGCCGTCGTCGAACAGGTCGCCGAGGAAGACGAGCCGGCTCTGGCGCGCAGTCTCGCCGGCGGGTCGGGCGAGCGCGAGTGCCGCCTCGAGCGCGAGCAGGTCGCCGTGCAGGTCGCCGATGAACCACATTGGCTCATCGTCCAGCGTGGGGATTCTGATGGCGCGGTCGCCCGGATGCGCGCGATGCTCGTCGAATAGCAATCCGGGTCCGTCCTCGCGGTCGAGGAGCGTCTCGAGTCGCTCGACGGTGTGGCGCATGCGTTCGCGCAGGGCACCCGGATCAACCGCCTGACGAACCGCGTCCCAATCCAGCCAGTCCACATCGACGACGGGTGGGATCGCGGGCGGCGGGACTGCAGGCTCCGCGACCGGTGGATCGGGAATCGGGCCCGTCGCGATGTCGTCGAGCGCGCAGTCGGATGCAGGCGGGAATACCGTGGCCGGGTGCGGGAGCTCCGGCTCGTCCGTCACGATCGGCGACAAGTCCTTAGCCGGGTCGGAGAGGGCGGGGGAGAGTGCGCCCGCCGCGTCGCTGTCAGAGTGCACGGAGCGTCAGCGGGAGCTTCGCGATGCCCTTCGCCTTTCGGCCGACGGCGAGGACGTCGCCTTCGCTCACCGGCCGCGGGCCGGTCAGCGTCTCGCCGTTCAACAACGTCTCGTTCGGCGTCGCCGGCATCGGGACGATCTGCCAACCCCGATCAGCGCGTCGCTCGAGAACGCACTGGCTCGCGTCCCAGAACTCGGCGTCGGGCCCGAACTGTCGCGCGATGTGCTTGCCGAGCTCCGTGCGCACGCCGATCTGTACCGCCTTCCCGTTAGCGACCAGTTCCACACGGTCGCTGGTGATGGGCGTACCGGCGCGAGGGGGCGATGCGGCCTTTGGTGCCGCCGCCTTCGGAGTACCGGCCTTCGCTGCCGCTGGCGCCTTCGCGGCCGGAGCGCCGCGCTTCGCGGGTGCGATCACCACTGCGGCGGCTTCGCGCTTCGCCCCGCGGCCGCTCAACACGGCGCGAACTTCGGCAGCGGTCGGGCGCGCAGCGGGATCGGGAGACAGGCAGCGGTGCAGCGTCGCGCTCACCTCGGCGTTGGTGGCGGGGCCGGGCATCGTGCCGGCGAGCGCTGGCGGCTTCGCGGCGTGGGCGCGCACGAGTCGCGCATACTCCGCCTGGTCTTCGCTCCAGTAGGGATGGACGCCGGTGAGCAGCTCATGGAGGATCAGCCCGCACGTGAAGACATCGGACGCGAGGCCGGGAATGGCGCCGCGCGCGAGATGCTCGGGCGATCGGTAGTTGTCCGTGCCGACGTACCCCTGATGTCCGTGCCATGGGGCACGGCGATCAGCCAGCACGGAGAAGTCCATGTCGATCAGCTTCAGCTGGTAGCCTGCGCCAATCGACGGATCCTTGATGAGGTAGACGTTCGGCGGCTTGAGGTCGGCGTGGACGATCTTCGATTCGTGCAGGCCGGCGATACCCGCGAGCAGGACCTTCGCCCACGTCACGTGCTGCGCCCACACCGCCGGATCAACGAGCGGCGAGACCTTCGTGCGCTGGTGCCGCTCGCGCTCTTCGTCGAAAATCTGCCCCAGGTCGCCGCCGTGCTCGACGAATTCGTACGCCTGGAAGTAGCACGGCCCGCCCCACCGCTCCTCGAAGGCATCGACGAGGCGGACCGCATAGTGCCCGGCTTTCCCGCC
>JANPKQ010000298.1:0-69310 GCA_031426115.1 Gemmatimonadaceae bacterium
ACGTTTTGACCATTGCAAAGATGAGGAGCAGCACCAGTATCCCTTGCGCCGCGAGCGTCTCCACGCTGGGATATATACCCATCCCATCGATGTGCGGCCCGCGCGAAATCACCGTGATGGGCACGACGTTCCCCTCCTGCAGCTCGCGGATTCCCTTCCCCATGAACACGAACGCCATGTAGTAGAGGAGGACACTCGTGACCGCGAAGAACGGCCGCATCGGAATGCGAACGCCGTAACGGTAGAAGAGCGTGAAGACCACGGCGAGCGCCGCGAAGCCGGCAACTATCCCAAGCGAAAGCGGCAGCGCGACATTCGGCCCCTCGTTGAAGAGCGCCTGATAGAAGAGCGCGGTCTCGGCGCCCTCACGATAAACCGCCAGGAATGACACCAGGACGAGTGCCCTTCCCCCTCCATGCTCCAGGGCGCTGCCGACTTTCTCCCGGATGAACCTCTGCCACTTCGCCGCTTCAACTTTGGAGATGAGCCAATAGCTCACCGAGAAGAGCACGGCGACGGCGACGAGCATCGTCACCCCCTCGAGGATCTCGCGGCTCGCCGGCATGGCGCGGAGCGCGGTCTGGAGCACGACCGCGGTGATCGCGCTTGCGACAAGGGCAAGACCGGCACCGAGCCAGATCGAGCGCAGGCGATCGCGGTGTCCCGTCTTGATGAGGAATGTCGCAACCGCCCCGATCACGAGGATGGCCTCGAGCCCTTCACGGAGGATGATGAGGAACGACTGGATGAAGGCCGCGAGTCCGCTCGCCGGCGCCTTCGCCAGGTCGACCATGCCCGGCAGGCCAAGCTCGATGGCGTTTCGCGCCGCCTCGGCACCGCCGACGTTGTTGGCGCGGAGCGCGCCCTTGAACTCGAGGAAATGGCGCTCCATCGCGGCAACCATCCCCGGCGCCTTGCCGCGCGCGGGAGTCTCGAGCGGCTCGAACGCGAGGTACGCATCGAACGCGCGGTCGTTGGCTTCCTCGGGTTTCCCCGCGCGACCTGCGGTGAGAGCAGCGTCCACGAGCGACATCACACGCCGCGCGATGGCCGCACCATCATTCGGGTCAGCGGTCCCCGAGGCCACGCCCTTGTCGCGCAGCGCAAGTGTCCGCACATACGCGACGACTCGCTGCAGCTCCGTCGCGCCAAGGCCGCGTGCGGGAGGCATCGCGGAACCGGGGATCCCCGTGCGAACGACCTCCGCGAGTTGCGCGTCGCTGCGGGCCGCCTGCCAGCCGAACGAGTTCAGCTCCGGGGGAAGACGGGTGAGCGAGGCACTGTAGGCCCCATCCGCATTTCCGGTCGCGCCATGACACGATGCGCACTGCTGGAGATACAGGCCTTCGCCCTCGAGTCGCTGCGCCTCGGTCGCACGGAGGGATGTGAGGTACGCAACGATGTCCCACCGCTCATCGGACGTCAGGGTACCCGACCACGCGATCATCGGCGTCCCCGCGATACCGACGGTCACGACGCGATACATCAGCGCGGGACTGACGTCGTGCATCTGCTCGGCTGACCCCACTGCCGGAGGTGCCGGATTCATCCCGGGAGCGGCAGGACCGTCACCCATGCCACGATCGCCGTGACAGGATGCGCAGTTGCTTGCGTACAACCGTCGGCCGGCCGCGATGTCGATCGCACGCGTCGGAAGCTCGAGGGCTCCGTCACTCCCGAGCGCCTCGGTGAACGTGGTGTGCAGGGCGCCGATATCGGCCGGCGACCGACGATCCCGCACACCGGCAATGAGTGAGTCGAGCGCGGTGCGCGCGTCGCCAGCACGATCGCCGGAGAGTCGCGCGGCCACGGTGCGGGCATCGGCGAGGAAGTCGACTGCCTCCTGATATTCGATATCGGAGACGAGCAACCCGCGCGCATCCACAGCCTTCCCGTATTCCTCGACAGCGACGCCGACGATGTTGGACAGCCGGCGTGCCGGATGGTCCTGTGCCCCGGCCGTCGTGGCGACGGCGAGGGCAAGGAATCCCAGCAGGATTCGGTACATGAGAATCGTTCTCATTATCCCGAGTGAACTTATCGGGATGGCCGCTAGGGCGCCACTGACGACCTTTAGGCGCCTACACCGTCGGGATACGGGCCCGGGCCGACGTCACTGGCCGTCGCGCTGCCACCCTCCCCACTCTCCAGCACGACCATCGCGGCGGCCGTCGTGTTCGTGTGGGTCAGCGTGATGTGAATCCTCGCGACCCCGAGGTCCGCCGCGCGGCGCCGGGCGGGGCCATGCAGGACGAGCGTCGGGCTCCCGTCGGCCCGGATAATGACCTCCATGTCGCGCCATCCGATCTTCCGCGCGAGCTCTGAGCCCGCGAGCGCCTTGAACCCGGCCTCCTTCGCGGCAAGCCGGGCAGCGTAGCTCCGGGCCGGCTGCGCCCGACGGCTCGCGTAGTCGACCTCACGAAACGTGAAGAGGCGCTTCAGGGCGCGATCGCCCTTCCACTCGATGATGCGCTCGACGCGCGCAATGTCGACGAGATCGATACCGATGCCTATGACGGACATGTCGGAAAATGTACGGTCGTGAACGCGATGCGCGCGAGCCCGTCAGCGCAGCCGAAGGACGCGCCGCCACAGCGGCCGTCGAACGGGAGCCTCGCCGAGAACGGGGCCGAACGCAATCCAGCAGCGGTCCGCGCGGTCGAACACCTCGCGAACGGCGGTGCACCACGATCGCCATCGCACGAACATGGTTTCGTCGCTGCCCTCCTCGACCGCCCGACGCGCGAAGACATCGAGCGCCTCGAGCGCGGTTCGCAGTGGTGCCGAGAGCTCCAGAAGTTCTGCCTCGAGCGCCCGCCGATCGGGCGCGCGCCGCGGAAATCGCGCCTTGGCGAAATCGGCGATCGCGGTATCGAGGGCCGTGATCATCGTTGAACCTTCGAAAGCACGAAGCCGCGCACGCTGATCCGCTGCGCGCTCCCCGCGGCGACGCGCTGTCAGGAGCGGGGCGAAGAAGCGATCGTGGTCGACTCCGAGGCGGCCCCGACGAGAGCCAAGGGAGCGCAGCGGACGCGTCAACTCGGGAAGCGCGCATACCTGCGCGATGATCTCGCGCGCCGCCGCGGCAAGTCGCGCGGTGCCGCTGACAACCACCGTCTCGCCGCCACGCAGGTACAACGTGAGCCGTGAATCCCCGTAGTTCGCACCTTCCAGCGTCGCCATCGGGATGACTGTCTCGCTCGACGCGCTGCGCACCTCGACGACGCCCGCACCGACACTCACGGTGCCCGTTCCGTCGAGGGCCCTGCCATCGACTCGGCCCGCGATCGTGACGGCCACGGGTGTTCCCCCCGGTTCACCCATCGCCGGCGTCACCGCCATCGGCCTGCGGACGCGCCGGAACCCCTGCGAGCTCGGCGTCGCTGAGCGCGGCGGCGGACCCGGTACGTGCCTCGTACCGGCTGGTGAAGGCCGCGAGGCTGTCGCCGTTGAACTCCGCGCGACGCATTCCGAGCAGCGCGATGGCGCGCTCGATGGCCCCCGGCTCACCCTCGACCTCGACGAGATCATCCATTTTCGGATAACGCTCGAGGCGGACCACGGCCCCGTGCACATCGAACTGGACGATGTGTCGGTCGATCGCCTTCGTGACGCGGTACCCAAGCCGAAGAAGAATCCCCTCGAGGGCGGCGAGCGATTCGACGTTGACTGAAAGCTCTTCGCGCACCCGATAGCCCTGCTCGATGGTGCGCGGACCCTTCCAGTCGAGGGAGGTGCGCGCCGCACCGTCGGCATTGCGGTACGTCCGCGTGCGGAGGACCTCATCCCGACTCGTCAGCGTCTCGTCGATGGTGTCATACCGTCGGTCCTCGAGCCGGCCTTCGAACGAAAGCACTCCGCCGCTCCCGGCAGCAGCCTCGCGCCGCAGCTCGAAGTCATCCACGACTGCCTTGACCTCGACCTCACGCATCGAGGATGGCGTTGACGACGGCATCGGTATCGGTGAGGTCCCGGAAGACCGCCGCGGCGCCATGACGCTCAAGCTCCTCGACGGGGAACCGCCCCGTCGCGACACCGATCGCGCGGGCCCCCACCGACCGTGCGCACTCGATGTCCGCCGGCGTGTCACCGATGACGACGACATCACCGCCGGGAACATTGAACCCGAGAAGCTCGCGGGTGCGTTGCTGCGCGATGGCGGGCAGTGCGGGTCGGTACTCGTGGTCCGAGCCGTACGCCCCGATCTCGAACCGATCGGGATCCACTCCCACAGCCAGCAGCTTGGCGCGGGCCCCCGGCTCGACGTTGCCGGTGAGCAGCCCGAGGATGACATCGTCGCGCGCCTCGAGCGCATCGAGCAGCTCGGGAACGCCCTGCAGGACGCTCGCCCTCAGATCGACCTGGCGGAGCTCCGACGCAAGGCACTCGACGTAGCGCCCCAGCAGCAGGTCCATCCGCTGATCGATCCCTTCATCGGCGTGGCCGTCGAGGCGCATGAGGTCGCGGACGATCTGGCGGTCCGTCTTGCCGTCGAACCAGTAGTCGCTCGGACCGATCGATCCAAAGACTTCGCGCAGCGCCGTGTGGATCGCGCGGCGGCCGACTCCGTCCGTCCACAGAATCGTTCCGTCGATGTCGAAGAGCACGAGCTTCGTCCCGTGGGGTCGTGTCATCCGCGTGTCAGCAGCAGGCCGGTGATGATGCTGATCGCGCCGAGTCCCTGCATGACGGTCGGCACCTCGTGCAGCAGGACCCACGCAAACACCAGCGCGACCACGGGCTGGAGGTTCCCGTACATCGATGTGCGCGTCGGGCCGAGGATGCGAACCCCGCGGTACCAGCAGAGGTAGGCGATGACCAGCGCCCCGAGGCCGCTGAAGATGATCGCTCCCCAGACCTTCAATGTCACCGCCGCCCAATCGGTCGCCGCGATCGCCGGCGAGGAGACGAGGAGGAGCGGAATGGAACCGCCCGCCATCGTCAGGCCGGAGACCTGAACGGCGTCGATTCGCGCGGTGAACGGCATCAGCAGTACCGTGAACGCCGCCCAGCAGACGCAGCCTCCGAGGACGAGGAGATCGCCGAACACCGTGGAGCTGCCGGCTCCTATCGGCGCCCGGCCGCTGACGACGAGCCCGATGCCGAGCACCGAGATCGCGATACCCACGAGCCCGCGCCGCCCGATGCGGTCAACCCCGCGCATCCATCCGATCAGCGCAACGAACGCCGGGGTGGCCGCGAGCACGAGCGCCGCGTTGCCCGCTTTGGTGTGTGCGATCCCCTCGATGAACAGGACCTGATACAGGCCATTGCCGAGCACGCCGAGCAGCATGAGCGTCAGCACATCGCGGCGGCCGGGCCACGGTTTCCCCATCGCCGCCGCGATGCCGAGCAGCGCGAGCGCCGCGATGCCCACGCGGACGCCGTTGTAGGCGAGCGGCGAAAGATGAAGGGTGCCGTACTTCACGACGGCGATGTTCACTCCCCAGATGAAAGCCATGAGGAGGAGGAGCAGATCCGTTACCGTCACACCGGGACGGGAAACGGGCACCCCGCGCTCGGGCGTCAGGATGCTGGCGGTGGACGACATCGTCGAAAGCTAATGGCGCGTCCGGGACACGTCAGCAACGACGGCCGCGGAGCGCCAGCCCGCCCTAGCCCACGCACCGTCCCCGCGACCACATTTCCTCGATGCAGATCTCCTTCGCCCTCTTCGCCGACGCCGCCAACCTCTCTCAGGAAGGCAAGCTCAACATCCTCGGCGTCTTCGACGCCGTCCAGGTCGGAGGGATACCCACCGTCCACCCGCGCGCGCACCTCGTCGTGAGGCTCAAGGGAACTCGCACCGACGTCGGCAACCACCGCGTGACGCTCCGCTGGGTCAATCCCGGCGGCAACGAGCTGTGGTCCACCACGGGCGAGCTGAACATCGGTCAGCCGCCGACCGGCGTGACGGAGCTCGACCTGCCGCTGATCGCATCGATCGACCTGCCGATCGACGGCGCGGGCGAATACTCGTTACAGATCGCGCTCGATGACGAGCCTCGCGGCGAGGTGCCGCTGCAGGTGCGGGTCGGCGCACCCCCGATGCCGCGGAATTCACTCGTCAGTTAGCACGCGTCACTCGAGGAGCCGCGGCAACGCATCGAGGTTAAGGCGAGTGCAACGCGTGGCCGCGGATTCGTGCGACCCGTGGGAGCTTCAGGATCACGTTCAACTGCATTTTTGGGCCGCGGACGAACGCGGACGCACGCGGACACCTGCAACTGCCGACTGCCGCCGCGGATGACGCGGAAACGACGCGGATAGGGCAACCTCGGATTGGCATCTCGGCGTCGAGTCTGGCCCGCCACACCCACAATGGAATGCGGTTGCCGTCCTTCATGCTCTTCGTCCCTTCATGCTCTTCCTTTTCAGGCTTCTGAAAAGCCGGCCCTCCACCGGGGCCATGCAGGCGACACCTTCGGCACGAAGTATCGGCCTACCCGAGCACCCGCCTCGCGAACCGCACCCGCGTGCGCAACGCCAGTCCATAGGCATCGGTGTCACCGCGCAACGTCTCGATCGCATACCCGCCGCGCCCGAGGGCGAGGTGCACCATTCGGGCGTCGCCCATTACGATCGCGACGTGGGTGATCCGCCCATCATCGCGGTCGGAGAAGAACACGAGGTCTCCCGCAAGCAGGGCGTCCGACATGGCGGGGACATCGACGCCGCACCGTCCCTGATCGCCGGCATCCCGGGGAAGCGCCATCCCGTGCAACGCATACACCGATTGCACGAGTCCCGAGCAGTCCGCACCCCACGGCGTGATGCCGCCCCAGAGATAGCTTGTTCCTTCGAAGAATCGGATCGCGCTGCCAGCGATTGCTGACCCGTCACGCGGGAACCGTAAGCCGCGCTCGGACGCGCGCACGATGTCGCCATCGAGGACGACATCATCGGCGCCGACCAGGGCGCCGAGGGGAAGCGCGCGCCGCTGACCGCGCTTTCCGCGGACGGAGCAGCCGAGCGAGATTCGCCCGTCCGCGTCGGACTCCTCATCCGCAACGGCCAGATACCCGATATGCATCCAGCCTTCGTATGAATCGGCGCCGCGGATACGGAGCCAGTCGCCGCGCTGCTCGAGGACGCTGACGCCGTGGCCATTGAGATACTGCGACGTCAGCGGCGCCGCGGCGCGAGGCTCCCCGAGGAGTGGCGCGACGGGTGAAGTGATCCGCATGGCCCGCGGGGCCTCTCCGCGCTCCCCGATGGCAGCGTGCGGCGCTTCAGGGGAGTGTGGTCGGTGAATCATCGCCGTGCCCCGTCCGCGAGTCCTGGTACACCGTCGCGCCCTCGTGCCATGACGACGCCGCGCTCGATCGCCGACTCGAGCGCCTCGACCGCAAGCGTCTCGACCTGCATCACCGGCGCCGCGGGGCCAACGAGCGGGGCTAGCGCGAACACGACATCGCCGTCGAGGCTGGTTCCCGCGGGCGTGATCCGCCGCGTCAG
Organism: Gemmatimonadaceae bacterium; assembly: GCA_031426115.1. Lineage (GTDB taxonomy): Bacteria > Gemmatimonadota > Gemmatimonadetes > Gemmatimonadales > Gemmatimonadaceae > JANPKQ01. The sequence continues at coordinate 7,459 of JANPKQ010000298.1, forward strand.
CGCCGCGGAGGCAGCGTGCGCGAGCCCCTGAAGTGCCACCCTCGACATCGGCGCGCTGGCAATTACCACCGCGAGCGTCGTGTTCCGCATCGCAACCTCCCCGAATCCCGGTCCATCGTTTCGCGTGCGCAGCATCAGCGCCCCGTCAAGAAATTTCCCGTCGCGCCTCGCGCCGGCGATGATCCTTCCTTCGGAGTCGCGCACATCGCCGAACGCATTGACCACCGCCATCGCGCCAACGCTGACGTCTCCCGCCGTCGCGAGCCCCGCACCCACGCCACCCTTCATCGCATGCTCGACACCGGCAGCCTTTCCAACCGTCGCGCCAGTTCCGGCACCGATGCTTCCCTCGCTCACGACTGACGTCGCACGCTCGGACGCCTCGTACGCCATGGCGGCCGTCGGCCGCGCGGAAAAGCGGCCGAGCGGTGCGAGGTCGAAGATCACGGCCGCAGGCACGATGGGGACGACTCCCGCGCCTACTGGGAAACCGCGCCCCCGCTCCTCCATCCAGCGCATGACGCCCGCCGCCGCATCGAGGCCGTAGGCCGATCCGCCCGTCAGCAGGACCGCATCGATGCGATCCACAAGGTGGTGCGGAGAGAGCGCGTCGAGCTCGCGGGTACCGGTCGCGCGTCCGACGATCGCCACCGAGGCGCGAAAGGGGGCTGTCGCACCGCGGACCACTGTCAGCCCGGTCGCCCCATCGGAGTCGGTCGCATGCCCCACGACGACGCCAAGAGCGGCGAAGTCATGCGGTGCGGCCGGCATCACGCCGACGGACGCTTGTCTGCTCCGGTCGGCTGAGCGACGCCGGCTTTCGCCGCGCACGTCTTGCAGAGCGTCACTCCGCGCATGTTGCAGATCATGCAGATGAAGGTGCCGCAGTCGGAGCAGGGATAGCCCTCGGACGCGCGCTCCTCGTTCCCGCATGCCCGGCAAACCATCGCGTCGCGCTCGTGGAGCTCTGCCATCGGTGCCTCGCGTTTCAGGTGGCTGCCGTGTCAGCGCTCGAGCTGATACGACTTGATCTTCTTGATGAGCGTGGCCCGCGAGATGCCGAGCTCGGTGGCGGCGTGCGTACGGTTTCCGTTGTGCGCGCGCAGCGTGCGCTCGATGTGCATCCGTTCCACGTCCTCGAGCGAGCGCGGAACGTGGTGCTCGATGTCCACACCGCTCGCCGCACGAACCTCGGCGGGCAGGTGCGCGGGCTCGATGCGCGGCGCTCCACGCGCCACGATCATCGCGCGCTCGAGGACGTTACGAAGCTCGCGGACGTTGCCAGGCCAGGGATAGCGAAGCAGGTGCTCGAGCGACGCGTCCGCCAGCTGCGTCGGCGCTTCGGGAAGCTGGGCGCTCATCTCCTCCAGCACGTTGCCGATGAGCTCCACGAGATCCTCGCGCACGCGAGCCCGCAGCGGGGGAAGCGCGACAGGCATGACGCTGAGCCGGTAGTACAGATCCTCCCGGAAGTTTCCCGCCGTCACCTCGCCGACGAGATCCTTGTGCGTCGCGGCGAGGACGCGCACGTCCACGGAGACTTCCTGGGTTCCACCGGCGCGACGAAATCCCTTTCCCTCGAGGACGCCGAGCAGCTTGGGCTGGAGCGTCGGGGCGAGATCGCCGATCTCATCGAGGAAGATCGTTCCCCCGCTCGCGACGTCGAAGAGTCCCGGGCGTGGCGGCCCGCCGGACTCGCCCCGATCCTCGCCGAACAGCTCCGCATCCAGCGATGTCACGGTGAGCGCGGCGCAATTCACCTGCACGAACGGGTTGCTCGCCCTCGGGCTCATCGAGTGAATGAGCTCGGCCACGCGGCCCTTCCCCGCGCCGTTCTCGCCGAGCAGAAGCACCGTCGTCTTCGCGCTCGCGGCGAGGAGGGCGATCTGCTCGTTGAGCTCGCGCATCATCGGCGACGAGCCAAGAAGCACCGGTGCCGGGCCCGCTGCGCGCCGCTCGGTGAGAAACCGGCTCATCTGCCGCAGCCGCGCCTTCTCGAATCCGCGCTCCGCAACGATGGCGAGGTGATCGAGCTCGATCGGCTTCGTCAGGAAGTTCTCGGCACCGAGCTGCATCGCCTCGACCGCCTGCTGCACGTCACCGTGGCCCGTCATGATGACGACGACTGGTTGCGCGTCGCGAATCTGCTCCAGCACCTCGAATCCCGTCATGTCGGGCATCCGGAGGTCGAGGAGGACGAGGTCGGGGCGGACGCGCCGGAAGAGGGCCAGTCCTTCTTCGCCGCTGTGGGCGCGATGGACCGTATGGCCGCCGCTGCGCTCGAAGAACAAGCCGAGCGATGCAGTGATCGCGGCTTCGTCGTCGATGAGGAGGACGCTCGCCATCAGGTCAACGCGCTCGAGGAGCGTCCAGCGGAGTCCGCCATCAGGTGTCGGGCATCACGGTCGGGGAGGCGGCGGCGCGCACTGGCGACGATGCCGCGAGGCAAAAAGGTTATCCAGCGGGGGGGACACGGTCAATCGCGCCGCGGGACGAGCAGCAGCGCCGCGAGCGGCACGACGGTGATGTCGAGGGGCGTCATGCCGATCAACTCGCCATCGGCCTGTGCGGTATGCGGCGGCACTGTCTCCACCCGCATGCGACGGCCCGATGCATAGAGGACACAGTCGTCGCTCCGAAAGTCCTTCCGCAGCAGCCGCCACATCACCCGGATCGAGTCGCTGAGCGTCCCGGGGGAGAACACGCAGAGGTCCAGCATCCCGTCATCCGAGCGAATGCCCGGTCCGAGCGTAATGAGGTCGTTGAGCACCGCGCCGAAGTTCACGACCATGACGGCGGACGCGCGGCGCTCGTGCACGACGCCATCGACCGTGGCGCGGACGAGGAAATCCTGCCGGCCCAGCACGGCCCGGGTCGCGCTGAGGACATACGCCAGCACCCCAAGCCGGCGCTTGAGCCGTGCAGGCGCACCCTCGATCATCCGCACATCGATGCCGATTCCCGCCGAGAACGCGAAGCGCCGCCCGTTGCCGAGCTCACCGAGATCGATCCGGGCCCTGTCGCCGTGCACGAGTGCGGTGACCGCTTCCCGGAGCCCCACCGGGATGCCGAGGGTCCGCGCGATGAGGTTCCCCGTTCCTCCCGGGAGGACGCCGACCGGGATCCCCGTCCCGGCGAGCGCCCCGATGATCTCGACCGCAGTGCCGTCCCCCCCCAGCGTGAAGACGGCGTCGTAGCCGCTGCCCTGCTGAAGTGCGATGACAGCACCGTGGCCGGCCCCCTCGGTGAAGACGGCATCGCACTCGACCCCGGCCGCCCGGATCGCCGCCACGGCCACATCGTGATAGCGCGCCCCGCGCCGCGATGCGGGGTTGACGATGAGGAGCGCTCGGCGAACTAGAAGCGCCACACCTTGAACAGGTCGGCGCCGAACTGGCGTGGAGTCGTGAGGAAGCCGCTCTGCGCGGGGTTCGTGCAGAGCAGCGCGGAGGATCCGGGCTCGACGCTCAACGCCGCGGAGAAGCCGTTGTTGAGTCGATGCTCCAGCGTCACGCCGATCGAGCTCACGAGCTTCTTCGTGTCGAGATTCCGCCCGAGGAGGTCATCGAGCTGACACAGGTTGGTATTTGCGCTGACGAACGTGCGCTTGCCGAGCTGCTTCCCGATGCCGATGCGCGTGCCGAGCAGCAGGTCGAGGTTGCTCGTCGTGTTGTCCCCGAACCGGCTCGGCGTCGCCGCCTCGATCTGGAACAGGTCGAGCGCGCCACCAGCAAACCGGTCCCCGAGATAGCTCCCGAGCGTCGGCAGCAGGATCGCGGCGGCGGTGCGGACGTTCTCGTTGCCGTTCGCCCCGAGCTCGAAGCTCGGCGAGCCGGTGACGAGGTAGCTCAGCAGGTCGGAGGTGGACATCGCCACCGTCGCATCGGCGCTCGTCAGCTCGATCTGCGGCTGCTCCAGCGTTCCGAAGATCCGCACCCGCACGCGCACGTCGCGTCCCGCATCCTCGGTCTGCGATGTGCGGACGTTGTGAATCGCCGTGATGTCGAGCGTTGGATTGAGCTCTGCCTCGCCGAAGAAGACGACGCGACCCTGCTCGACCTGGAAGGTGCGCTGCACGACGCCGAGATTGAGCCGATAGGTGCCGCGGTCGGCGCTCAGCGTTCCCTCGAGCGCGAGTCGCGACACCGAGTCGCTCGACTGGGTCTCGTCGAAGCCGAGTGCCGGATCCGCTCGCGTCTTCACGGTGCGTACGCTGACGCCGCCGCCAAGCTGGATGTGCGCTTCGGACGAGCGCAGCCACACATCGTTGCCGACGAGGATCTGGACGTCGCGCACCTGGAGGTTCTGCACGAAGGCGCTCGAGTCGGAGGCGCGGGTCCGGGCCGAGATCGTGGCCGTATCGAGGTCGCGGACACTGGCGAGCCGTTTCTCGACGAGCTCGGGGATGAACAGCGCGCCCTGCGTCGCGGTGACGGTACCGGTGAGCACCGCGCCGGTCTTCGGGCCGGTCAACTGCAGCGCGGAATTGATGGTGAGATCCGCGACGCGCGGGAGCTGAATTGCGTGGAAGTTTCGCGCGTTAAAGGTCAGCGCGAACGCGGGATTCGAGAGATCGGCAAACTTCACCGATCCACGGATCCACGCCGTGTCGCCGCGCATCGCGCCGCTCATCGCCGACAACCGCCGGATCTGCAGGCTGTCGCCGACGAGTACGACGTCGGCGTTGAGTCGCTGCAGCGTGATGCCGGCGCGTGGCAACCGCATGCCTCCGTCGTAGACGGCGAGTCCACCGGTGAACGTCGGGGTGCGCGCAGTGCCGCCGAGCCGCACGTTGGCTCCGATCGCGCCGTGCGCGCTCTGGATCTCCGACGTGAACGCCTCGAGCACCTTGAGGTCCACGCTGTCGGCGCGAATGAGGCCGCGCAGCGGCTCGGCACGCAGCCGGTCGGCGACAGTCACGAGTGCGAGATCGACCGGAATGGAGACGGTCGCGTCGATTGCGCGGGTTCCGGCGCGGAACAGCCCGAGCGCGGCCTCGAGCCGCCGTCGCGCATAGGTCGCCTCTCCGGAGATGCGTTCCGCGCGCACATCCGCGAACCGCGCCGACGTCAGCTCCATCGTCGCCTTCATCGTCGGGTCCACGCGAGTGCCGGCGATCGACAGGCCGAGCTTCACCCACCCATCGAGCACCGTCGCCCGGCCCGTCAGGGCACGCACATCCTGGAGGTCCACGCTGTCCGCATCGATGCGGACATCGACGGGCCCGCTGTCGGGAAGCGTGCCGCGCAGCGCGATGCGGCCACCCTTGTCGCCCACGAGCGTCGCCTGGCCAATCGCGAGGTCAGTGCCCGCGCGCGTAAAGGTCGTTGGCCCGGCGAGCCGCCACTGCCCCGCGTCGCGCGCCCCGAAGTTCAGCGTATCGATGGCGAGCTCCAGGATTCCCGGCGTGCGACGCACAGCGGCGCCGAAGGTGCCCTCCACGGATGGACCGGATGCGGCAAACGACACGCGGCCGTGCTCGGGATCGGTCATCGCCAGCGTCGTCGCCATGGAGCCGAATCGCAATGTGCCAACGAGGACAGTGTCGAGCGCCAGCGCAATGCGGCCCGATGGTGAGCCAAGGAGGTCCTGCGCCTCCACCCTCCCCCTGAGCGAGGCCGCGCGATTGAGGCCGATCACGAGCTCGCTTCCACCGATGTCACCGGTCAGGTCCAGCCGGTCCACCCCGCCCGCGAGCCAGCCGCGGATATCGACGCCGCCGCCGAGAGAATCTTCGGGAGCCGCGAACGACGTCTCGGCGTTCATCGTGTCGTTCCGCAGGTACTGCCGGAGCGCGCCGAGCGAATCGACGACCAGACGATACGCGAGGGAATCGCGTACCCCCGGTGCGGTTCCGAGCCGCCCTGACGCTGAGAGGTTGAACCGGTTGGAAAACACGGCGGCCGTATCAACGCGCACGCGTCCGTTCCCGAAGGCGAGTCGCACCCGCGATGGCCGCAGGTTCACATCGCCGATCCGCGAGCGATCGATGTCGAAGGCGAGCGGACCAGCGAGATTGGCGAGCGAGTCGCCGAGGAGGTCGGCCTCGAACTGCGCCGTGAGGCGCGTGATCGGCAGGTCCGGACGCTCGAGGAGCCGCGCGATATCGAGCTCGACGATCTCCGCATGGCCCCGCGCCGCGAGTCCGGGGGGATAGATGTCCACGCGGCCGTCGAAGGCCATGCGTCCGGCGACACCGCTCAGCGTCGTCGTGACATCGAGCTTGTCCGACGTCCCCGCCGCTCGTACAGGACCCGAGTATGAGCCGCGCAGCGGAAGCAGCGGATACGACCGCGCCAGCGTCGTGAACGACAGCGGCGACGCGACGAGGTCGACGTCGTAAATCATGAAGGGGTCGCCGTAGGTGACGCGACCAGTTCCGGTGAAGTGGTTCGGCGCGCCGGGGCCGTCGGTGTGCGTCACATCCGCGTCGCGGAAGCGCACATCGAGCCACGAGGAATCGAGTGTAGCGCGCCCCGCGAGCGTCCCGCCAAGCCGCGGGAAATTGGGAAAGAGGTAGACGATCGTGCGCAGGTCGAGCGAGCCGACATTCACCTCGAAGCCGTGGAACGCGGTGAGGGCGGGGTACAGGATATCGAGCTCGCCACGAGCCGTGGCCGTCGTCACCGCGCCGGGAACGTGCGCATCGGAGAACGCGATCCTCGCGTCATCCACGATGAACCGCGTCACCGGCCCGCCGCGGCCGCGAACGGTTCCGCGCAGCGTTCCCTGCCAGTCCACCGGCAGGGGCTCCCCGTTGAACTGCCGCAGGAGCGCGAAGTCGACGGGCAGCGCTTCGACGGCGACGTCGGTGACCTCGAGGACGGGGCCCCCGATGCCGAACGTCATGTCGCCCTTCAGCCGCGACCGCGTCGTCCGCATGTCCATCTTCGTGATGACGAAGTCGGTGAACTGCGGATTGCGGCGGCTCCGGATCTCGAGATCCATGACGCCGCCGCCGGTCGTCGGCAGCGTCGGGTACACCCACGCGACATCGCTCATCGACACGGTGTCGCCATCGATCTTCACGGCGTACCGCGTCGGCAGCGAGCTGCCCCATACGACCTTGCCCTTCGCGGACCCCGCCGAGCCGGGAAGCTCGAAGTGCGGGATGTCGAGCCACGCGGAGTCAGCGAGCAGGCGCACGTTGCCCTCGGCCTCCGTGACGCGAATCGGCGGGTCAGTGCCCACCGTGTTGAGCGCGCGAATGTCCACGTACCGCCCGATACTGTCGGGATCGGCCCATCGGACATAGCTCGAGGCCAGATCGAGCTCCGTCCACCGGCGAGTTCGCGAGAAGCCCTCCGACGTTCGACGGAACTCGCCGTCCTTGCGATCGAGATGCTCGGTGATCGCGCTGTCGCGCCGCGAGCCGCGCAGCGAGTCGTCCGGATGCCAGGGCAGCGTGACGATCAGCGATCCGCCGCGGACCGCCGCTGTATCGATGACGATGAAGTCGCCGAAGCCGCCCTGGATGTTCGGCAGCCGTCGCGGTCCCTTCGGGAAGATGCGGCGGTAGTTCCAGTCACCGTTCTCGTGCTGCGCGATGCGGACGATCGGCCGCTCGACCTCGAGCCGCTCGAGGAGAATCCGCCGGTCGAAGAAGTCGCGGATGTCGTACTGCACCGTGATCGGCCCGGTGGCGATGAAGAGCGAGTCGTCAGCATCGCGGATCTCGATCGAGTCGATCGTAACGCCCGTGAGCATTCCGCCGGAGATGCGCCCGATGTGGACCGATCCCTTCACTCGCGCGGAGACGCGCGACTGGAGGAAGTTGCGCACCTTGTCGCGCCCATAGCTCGTGCTCGTCACCGAGGCGACAACGAGCATCGCGACGATGCCGATCGCGAGCATCGCGATGGCGCTGACGAGGGCGACGAGGCGGCGGCGGGTCATGGGACTAGAACGCCGGGCCGATCGAGAAGTTGAACGTCAGGCGCTTGAGCCACGACGTCGGGCGGAGCGGAGCGAATGTCGGCGAGCATGGCCGCGCGACGCCGTCCGGGCCGGTCTCGCGCTGCTCCGGAGGATCGCCGTTCTGCCCGGGCATGATGGGCCGGGTGTTGTCCGGGCTGACGCAGTACAGCGGCGCAACCCTGTTCTCGTCGGAGCCGCGAAATGCGTTGTACGCGACGCCAGGCGATCGCTTGTACGGGTTGTATCCCACGTCCACCCGGATCGGGCCGACCGGGGAGCCGACACGAATGCCGGCGCCCGGCGTGAAGCGAACCTGCCGGAACCCCCCGGCGACCGTGCTGGTGCGATCGCGGTTCCACACTCGCCCCGCGTCGATGAACACCGCGTAGCGGATGAGGTCCGTAAGGAATGGGCTCGGCAGGCGCGCTTCGAGGTTGGCCACCATCAGCGTATTACCGCCCGTCGGCACGGCGCGCCACCGGTTGTTCACAACCAGCGAATCGGCGCGGTAGTACGTCTCGCCGTTCGGGGCGATGAGGGTCGTGAACGTGTCGACGACGTACACCACCGGCCCGAGCTCGTTGAAACGGAAACCGCGTACCGAGTTCGGCCCGCCGGCGTAGAGGCGCTCCTGCGGCGGCACGTACTGGCTGACGTTGCGCACGAGACCATCGGAGCCGCCGCGAAAGGAGATCCGGTTGCCCACCACGGCGCCGCCGTAGAATCGCGCCGCGATCTCGACCCCGCTCCCGACGTTCCAGTAGCGCCGGGCATCACCGATCAGCGTGTTGAACTGGAGGGTTGGATCCGACAGGATCGTCTTCGACGCATGCCGCAGGTCCACGCGAATCGCCGAACCCCCCGACTGCGCCGACGGCGTGCGGTCGCGCGCGAAGCTGATGCTCGCCACCGCCAACGGCTGCTTCTCGCGCACCTGCGCACGCTCGGCGGCGCCGCAGAGGTTGAACAGCGCGCAGTAGATCGCCGGCTGCGCCTCCGTGCGCCCGTACTCCAGTTGATACGCCAGGCCGAGGCTCAGCCCGGGGCCGAGGTCGCGCGTCAACGACGCGACGCCTCCGATCGGAACCGACCGAAAGTAGGCGCGGTACTCGGAGCGCTGCTCGCTGTAGCCGGTGAGCGACGGAATGTTGCGCGGGCCAAGCCCGAACAGCCCGGGCTGCCGGACCGTCGCGCTGAGCCGGTAGTTGAGCGTGTCGCTGTACAGGTCCTTCTGCACCGTCGGGGTGCAGATGTCCTTGGCGCCATCGAGGGGATACCCGATTCCGATCTTCGACAATCGCGTTGTGAGCTCGAGCTGACGCGCGCCCCCGAAGAAGTTTCGATCGGTGACGGTGCCCTGCGCGCGTACACAATCGAGCGTTCCCCAGCCAACGCCGACCCGCAGGTCGCGCATCGGCCCTTCGTGCAGGACGATCTGGACCGTCACGAGCGAGTCGCCGGCGGGGCGAATGCTGTCGCCAGCGAGACCGATTTCGACGTGGCGATACGCTCCCGTCTGGAAGAGATAGCGTCGTGCGTCCACGAGCTTCTGGGCGCTGTAGAGGTCACCGGGCTCGAATCCCAGGAGGCGCTGGATCACCGGGTCGTGGATGCGCTGGTCAGACCCTGCTGTGTCCCCGTTGACGAGGATGTCAACGGCGCCGACACGCGCGCGGACACCCGGCACGACGGTGAGCTGCACCGACGCCACGTGCTGCTCGTAGTAGGTGTCGTACCCGCGGAAGACATCGGCGTGTGGATAACCGCTGTTGCGCAGCGCCGTCGTGATGTACCCCAGCGCGCTGCCGAGGGCTTCCTTGTCGAAGCGCTGGCCGCGAGCAATGGGCAACCCCCGTCGGATTCGTGCGGAGTCGGGCACTCCATCGAGGCCCGTCACGGTCAGCGTATCGATTCGCATCGGCTGTCCCTCGGCGATGCGGAAGTGCACGTCGATGGACTGGGCTCCGACGGTCGTCGTGTCGAGGTCCACGGCGGCGTCGTAGAATCCGCGGTCCTGATAGAACCGCAGCAGACGGATGGAGTCGAGGGGCAGGTGCACCCGGTCGAGACAGTGCCGCGTTCCGATGAACCGCGCGTAGCGATACAGGGCGCCCGACGGAGTGGTCGCGATCTGCGCCGCGAGCCGGCTATCCGAGAAGGTGCGATTTCCGGTGAAGGTCAACCGGCGGACCTCCGTATCACCGGGATCGCAGTCGATCTCCTGTGCGAACAGGGGCCGGGCAGCAGCGAGAGCGACGATGCAGGCGAAGCGGAGCGCCCTGATGGCGGCGCTTCGCGCCATTATCCGGCATCCACGCGCCGCGCGGACCGGCGTGTGATCGTCGGCGCGGGCTCGAGCTCACGTTTCATTCGCGGCGACACCCGCAACGACGACGACCGCCCTTCGGGCGACAGCGGCCCCAGCGTGGGAATGTCACGCATGGTGACCAGCGGGGTTCGCTGTTCGAAGAGCCGGGCCACGTAGAACGCAGCGAGTCCAGCTCCGACGGCGATGCCGACCGCGGGGAGGAGCTCCCGCAGCGTGAGCTCGCGCCGGTAGTAGTAATCGGTAGCCGCGGTGGCGCCGGTCTCTGGCTTCGCTGACATGGGTAACCCTGTGACGATCGAACGGTCTCGCTCGGTTCACCGGTCAGCGCGAGCGCGCCTGGGCCGAGACGTACTGAGGGGCTGGAAAGGGGCCCGCTCGTCCGCTTTGTCCTACACCGCCTCCGCGACGATGGTGCCTGGACCGTTGTGCTTTGCCCGGCGCTTCACCTCGGCGGCACGCGCGCCAAGATGCTTCGAGGAGATCCACTCCGCAGGCTGCACGGTGAGGATTGCAGCCGACAGGCACGCGAGGGGCATCGTGCGGAGAACTCCCTCCCGATCGATCGCGGTGAAGGTTCCGATGCTCATTGCCTCGTCCCCGACGGCGCGCCGCACGACCTCGCGGAATCGCGTGGCACATTCCTGGGTGACTTCGTCCGCTCGTGCCGGGCTCGTGATGACGATGAAGTCATCGCCCCCGATGTGTCCGACGAAATCATCGGTGCCGCCAACGGCCGAGACGGCGCGGCGGATCGCGTCGCCGGTATCGTGGATCACCTCGTCGGCGACGGAGAAGCCGAAATGGTCCGCGAACGGCTTGAAGTTGTCGAGGTCGATATAGCAGACCGAGAACGTCTCGCGACGAGCGACGCGCGTGCTGAGCTCTTCCTCGATGGCGTGCCCGCCGGGGAGCCCGCTGGTTGGATTCCGGTCGCCTTCCCGGCGGACGATCCGGAGCAGTGCCGAGACGCGCGCGCGAAGCTCACGCGCGTCGAACGGCTTCGGCAGGTAGTCATCGGCCCCGGCTTCGAACCCCTCGAGCTTGTGCTCCACGCTCGCCTGGGCGGTCAGCATGAGGATCGGGACGCGCGCAGTGCCTGGGTTTCTCTTCACCGCGCGGCACACATCGTAGCCCGACAGCCCCGGCATGTTGAGGTCGAGGATCATCAGGTCGGGCTCGCGAGTCTTGACCGAAGCGAGCGCCGACGGGCCGTCCACGGCGAGGCCGATCTCGTGGCCGGACGCCTCGAGAAGGTCGCGAACCATGTGACGCATGTCCTCGTTGTCGTCGGCGAACAGCAGGTAACTCACGATTGACGCATGGCTTAGGGCTCGGTAAGTTCTCGCGCAACGAGACTCGTGTCAACCTAATGCACGGGACGGTCCGGCTGTGCCCCGGGCGACCTTCACCCCGCTCCCGGATCATTCGTGGCAGACATGAACAGGCCGCTAACGCTCGCGCTCGCCGCTTCGCTGGCGATCCTTCCCGGGTGCCGCGGCGGTGACGGCGGCGCCCCGCCAACCCGGAGAACGCTGATCGACTCCCGGGATCGATACGATCCTCGTTCGTTGGACCCCGCCCAGTCTACCGACGTTCCGACCGGACGCGCTGTCGGCTACGTCTTCGATGGACTCGTTCGGTTCACGCCGGACGCCAAAGTCGAGCCGGGTCTTGCTGAACGATGGGACACTTCAGCGGACGGTCTCACCTACACGTTCCACCTGCGCCGCGGCGTCACCTTTCATGACGGATCGCCGTTCACGGCGCGAACGGTCGTACGCAGCTTCGAGCGCGCGCTAAGCGTCGGCCAGAATCCGCTGCCGCTGCTCCCGATCCGCGGTGCGCGGAGCTTCCAGGCTCAGGAGGCGCGGACCATCTCCGGTCTCGCCACCCCGAACGACAGCACGGTCATCGTCACGCTCGCCGAGCCGCTGGCCGTCTTCCTCACCCTGCTCGCGATGCCGGCGGCGTCGATCGTACCGGACTCGATCCCGGCGGACTTCTCCGACAAGCCGATCGGGACGGGCCCATGGCGCCTCGTCGAGTGGCGTCACGACGACTACCTCCGGTTCGTGCGCAACGACCGCTACTTCAGCGGGGCGCCGAAGGCGGAGTCGCTCCTCGCGCGCATCATCCCCGAGGCCAGCACCACGGTCGCCGAGTTCGAGAGCCGCGCCGTCGATGTGCTTCTCCTCCCGGAAGGTGAGTCGGGCTGGGAAAGCGACCCGAAGCGGAGCCGCCTCCTGCAGTCGGCAGCTGGTTTGCGGCTGTACTACGTCGGTATCAACACGAAGCGCGGCGTGCTCGCCGACGCGCGCGTGCGTCGCGCGATCAATCACGCGGTGGATGTTGGCGCGACACTGGAACAGCTGATGTCGGGCCGCGGGCGACGCGCCAGCGGCGTCATCCCTCCGTCGCTCCCGGGCGCCGACACGATGCGCGCACCGTACGCGTACGACCCGGCGCGCGCGGCGGCGCTGCTGAAGGAGGCGTCGTTTCCGGAGGGGACGGAGCTGGAGCTGTGGCACTCCCAGGACGCCACCATCTCGCGCCTCGCGCAGACCATTCAGGGGTATCTCGCGGCCGCCGGAATTCGCGTGAAGCTCGTGCAGCGCGACGGACCGTCTGTGCGCGAGGCCGCGCGCAACGGACAGACAGATCTCGTGCTGAAGGACTGGTGGGCCGATTACCCGGACGCCGAGAACTTCCTCTATCCGCTGCTGCACAGCGCGAACGTCGGCGCAGGAGGCAACGTCTCCTTCTACTCCAATCCCGACTACGACCGTCTCGTGACGCGCGCCCGGCGCGAGCTGAACGAGGGGACGCGACTGGGGCTCTACCGCCAGGCGGATTCGCTTGCGTTCATCGATGCCCCGATGCTGTACCTCTTCTTCTCGACCGACCTGCTCGCGGTGCAGCCGTGGGTGCACGGCTTCAAGGTGCCGATCATCTCGAACGGGCAGCGCTGGACCGACGTAACCATCGGACCGCCGACGCGGTGATTCTTCGGCGTCTCCTCCTGGCGATCCCGACGCTCGCCGGAGTCCTCGTGGTGGTGTTCCTCCTGCTCTACGTCGCGCCTGGCGACCCCGTGCTCCAGATGGTGGGCGAGCGTGCCGACGAGGCAACGATCGCGCGCCTGCGCGCGGAGCTCCGGCTCGACGACCCTCTCTACAAGCAGTTCGCCCATTATGCGGGCGGCGTCGTGCAGGGCGACCTCGGGAACTCCTACATCACCGGCCGCCCGATCATCCGCGACATCCTCGAGCGATTCCCGAACACCCTGCTGCTCGCCGGCGCGGCAATGCTCCTCGCATCACTCATCGGCATTTCCCTCGGCATTCTCAGCGCGCGGTATCCCGGCGGATGGCTCGACCGCCTCTCGCTCGGCATCGCCTACATCGGGATCTCGTTTCCCGTGTACTGGGTCGGCCTGATTCTCATCCTGCTCTTCGCCGTGACCCTGCGCTGGCTTCCGGCTTCCGGGTTTGGAAGCATTGCGTATCTCGTGCTTCCCGCGCTCGCGCTCGGCTCGCGATCGATCGCGTTCCTCGCGCGCGTCACGCGCTCGAGCATGCTCGAGACGCTCGGCAGCGACTTCGTGCGCACGGCGCGCGCGAAGGGTGGGGCCGAGCGCGTCGTCGTCATGCACCACGCGCTGCGCAACGCGCTGATTCCCGTGATCACCGTCCTCGGACTCGATTTCGGCTACTACCTCACAGGCAGCATTCTCACCGAGACGATCTTCAGCTGGCCAGGCATTGGCCGCTACGTCGTCAACGCCATCGCGCGGCGTGACCTCCCGGCGATCCAGGGATCGGTGTTGTTCCTCAGCGTCGTGTTCGTGCTCGTGAACCTCGTCACCGACCTGCTGTACGCGAAAGCGGATCCGCGGGTGAAGTACAGTTGATGGCGATGTCGATCCAGAGTAGTGACCGCGGTGACCGTCCCCTGCACAACGGGGTCTCACAGTCACCCTTCTTCAGCGAGCACCCTCATGACCGCCTCCCGTCGCAGTCTCGGCGTCGCCTGCATCGCTCTCGCCCTGGCGGCTGCGTGTTCAGATCGCGATCCGGCGGGACCTGGTGATGATCCACGCGCTGGGCTGACGATTGCCGAACGGGGTGATAGCGCGACCACCCCACCGCCGTCAGAACCGCGGGGGCCCGGGTTCTTCCTTGGCACGGTGTACGGGTACGAGCCGGGACGCGACACGCTTGCAACGGCCGTTCGGATCGAGGGTGCCCGAGTGACTGCGTTCGTGCTCGTCGCGACGGCTGACACCTTGGTTGCGGGACGACAGGCTGCAACCGTGCTGACCAACGCCCAGGGATTTTTTCAGCTGCCGACGCTGCCGGCCGGACGCTATATCGTGACCTTCGTTCCGCCATCCGGCAGTCCGTATCGCGGTGCGTGGACAACCGCGGAAGCATGGCGGCAGAGCGGCGACAGGCCGTGGCACATCATGCTTGCGCGACGATGACCGCACCGCGGAGTTGATGCGCACGATCACCGACGACAGCGGCGTCGCGTGGACCGTGACGGAAGCCTATCGATTCGCCGGCGAGCCCTGGGCGCTGACGGAAGGCGGCGCGCCGATCACACTGTTCTTCCTCTGGTTCGAGACCGAGAGCGGCCGAACGGCGAGCGTACATCTTCCCGCGGGCTGCGTTTCGTTCCTCGTCGACGAAGATCTCACCGAGTTTCTCCACGCCGCTGTCGCTCTCCGCGGCCGGCAGCCCTGAGCCGCGCGGCCAGCGTCGGGATCACACGGAGTCCTGCGACGGCGTGAACCGCGCGTTGCGTGGGAGGTCGGGGAGGCGCGTGAGCTTTGCGACGCCATTCGCCCCGATCACGATGCGTCCCTGCGACTCGAGCCAGGCATGTGCGCGAAAGTCGCCCAGTTCGGTGCGCGCAACGCCGGCTCAGAGCGGCGAAGCATGCCCGTGCTTCCACAGCAGGATGTGCGCGGCGAGTGCCTGGGTCAGGCAGGTGAGGGCCGCTCGGGTCATCGCCACAGCGACGAATGCGCCGTGCAGGAGCCGGCGATCGCCAATCGGTACGGTGAGGGATGATCCCGGGGGTGTCCTCACTGCGGTGCGTCGAGCCATGGATAGCGTGACCGCCGCGCCATGAAGGTGCCTCGTCGCGGAATCTGGTAACCTGCCACCAGATCACCGCCGGATGCCACCCGCGACGGCGCGATTTCTGTAGTGTAATCTGGATCACCCAACACCGTCGGAGGTTGCCCAGTGCCCCGCTTCGCCCTGCTCGTCGCAGCTGTTGCCATAGCCGCGTGCGACAACACCCCGTCCGCTCCCGCGGCCGCTCCTGCCGCTCCATCGTTCGCGAGGGAGCCCGGCGAGTCGCGCGGCCCCGAGGGAACCCCCGACGGCGAGCATCAACGGACGCCCTTCGCCCGGGTCGTCAATAACCCCTGTCCGCCCGTTCCAGAGGCGGTCGCCGTCGAAGGGTTCACCCAGTTCAGCAGCCACTTCAAGTTCTACGACGGCGGCAACACGTCACGCCACCACATCGTGAGTCAGGCGAAGGGTGTGGGGGCAGTGACCGGAGCGAAGTACACGTTTCACGAGCTCGTCCGACAGACGGGCGATTACCCGTACGCCACGCAGATCTACGATACGGACCTCACCATCCGCTGGCACGTGATCTCCCAGGGCAACCTTGGCAACTTCTTCGCGACGACCCACCAGCGAGTCGTCTGTAGCGCAACAGGCTGCCGCGTCGAGCCGATTTCCTTCGAGACTGACTGCAAGGGATGACGCGAACCGCTGTGCACTCCGCAAGACACGCCGAAGTGCACAGCGGTTCAGTCGTCCTTCTGCCCGAACACCGCCATGTTCGAGCTGTGCCCCGGAGTGACCTTCTTCTCCGGATAGACCCAGTGCACGGCCTGATTCACCGCCGTCGCCGCCTCGGCGAAGCCGGTGGCGATGAGGTCCAGCTTTCCGGGATACGTCGTGATGTCGCCCGCCGCGTAGATCCCCGGGCGCCCGGTCTCCATCGTGCTCGTCACGACGATCTTCTTCTTGTGCTCGATCTGTAGTCCCCACTCGCCGAGCACACCGAGGTTGCTGATGAAGCCGAGCATTGGCAGGATCGCGTCGGCCTTCACCTCGCGCATTGTGCTCGCTTTGATGTCCTTGAGTGTGACGCCGCAAAGAACATCGCCCTGACACTGGATGTCGGCGAGCTCGTGGAAGGTGAGGATCTGCGCGCGACCATCCCCCTTCGCGGCCGCGGCCATCACTTCGGCCACCGTCGCCGCGTGCGCGCGAAACCGGTCGCTGCGGTGCGCGACCGTTACGGTCGCATCGCGCATGAGCAGTTGGTGCGCCCAGTCGAAGGCGGAATCGCCCCCGCCAATGATGACGACGCTCTTGCCCCGGAACTGCTCGGGATCGAGCACCCGATCGAACACGCCGCGGCCGTACCAGGGCTCCGCGACCGCTTGCGGCAGCCGGCGCGGGGCGAAGGCGCCGGTGCCGCCCGCGATGACGATCGATCGCGTGGGAAAGCGGCCGTTTTCCGTGACGAGAACGAAGTGCTGGTTGTCCTCTTCCAGAGCGACCACTCGTTCAGCCAGGTGCACCGGCTCGTTGAACTGGGCGGCCTGTTCGGCGAGTGACCGAACGAGGTCCTTGGCGAGGACCTTCGGGAAGCCCGCGACGTCGAAGATGTACTTCTCAGGATACAGCGCGGCGAGCTGGCCACCGAGCTCCGGCAGCGCATCGATGATCTGCGCGGACGCGCCGCGCATGCCGGCGTAGAAGAGCGCAAAAATGCCCGTCGGCCCGCCGCCAATGACCGTGATGTCCTTTATGTCGTGCGTCATGCGATAAAAGTCGCCTGACTACGACTGACCAAGCAAGCCTCGAGCGACCATAGATGGAATCCGACGGACACTATCTGGAATATGCCGGCAGGTTCCGCCTCGTCCGGAAGATCGCCGAGGGCGGGATGGCGACCGTCTACGAGGCGGAGCAGCTCGGACCGTCGGGCTTCGCAAAGCGCATCGCGCTCAAGGTGATTCATCCGAGCTACGCGAAGCACAAGGAATGGCTGCAGCTCTTCATCGATGAAGCGAAGCTCTCCGCCAACCTGATCCACGGCAACGTCGTCCAGATCTTCCAGCTCGGCGAGATCGAGGGCGAGTACTTCATGGCAATGGAGTTCATTCAGGGCCCCACCCTGCGCTCGATCATTGACCGCCATCGCGAGCTGGGGACGCCGATCCCGCAGCCGATCGCGGCCTACATTGTGAGCCGCGTCTGCCGCGCGCTGGATTTCGCCCACAACTTCATCGACCAGTCCGGTCGCCGCCTCGACATCGTCCATCGCGATGTGTCGCCGGGAAACGTGATGGCCTCGTGGGACGGGCACATCAAGCTTGCCGATTTCGGCATCGCGAAGGCCCGGACATCGGTCGATCCCGCCGAACGGCGCCCAATGCTGATGGGCAAGAAGCACTACATGAGTCCCGAGCAGATGCTCGGCGTCAGCGTTGATGCACGTAGCGACGTGTTCGCCCTCGGCGTGATCCTGTTCGAGCTGTTCACGCTGCAGGCGCTCTTCACCGAGGACATCACCGAGCTCGCGATCGACGAGGTGACGATTCACCCGCTGCCCGACATCCGGCACCGCATTCCCGGCCTCGCGCCAGAGATCGAGCGCATCCTCACCCTGTCGCTCGACCGCGATCCCGACCGCCGCCCCTCGGCCGCGGCAATGGGCCGTCAGCTCGACGCATGGTGCACTGCGCAGCGGCAGGAAGGCTCCCCGGACCGCCTCCAGGAGCACCTCGCCGCGATCTTCCCCACGACCTACCAACCCGCGAGCGTTTCGGGCGAGCACACATCGTTCTCGAACCTGCGGCGTTCCGTCGTGGACGGTAACGGCGACTCACGCCGAGGCCTTATCTCGCGAATCCTCGGGCGGTAGCGGCCGAATTCGCGCGGACGACCGCGGCCCTCCGGCAAGGAACACCGGGTTCGGAGTTGACAGAAGCGCAGAGGCAGAGGGGCGGAGACAAAACCCACCGTCGATTCTCGGTATGTAACTCCGCCTCCCAACTCTGTGCCTCTGTCAACTCCGAACACGGTTGCTCGCCCGACGCCGGGAGAGACCGCGCTCGGTCTGAACCGTCCCCGCGCCCCGGACCCGTTGGCTTTCCCCCGCCCGCCCCTACATTCCCGGCATGCGCATCTACACGAAGACCGGTGACTCCGGAGAGACGGGACTCTTCGGCGGCGGACGCGTTGTCAAGCATCACCCGCGCGTGGAGGCGTACGGCGAAGTCGATGAGCTGAACGCCGTCATCGGCATGGCGCGCGCGATCGAAATGATGCCGCGCATCGACGAAGTCCTCGTTCCCGTCCAGCGCGACCTCTTCGGGCTCGGCGCACTGCTCGCCACGCCGGATCTCGAGAAAATGCAGCGGCAACTCGAGAAGGCGCGCATCGACGAAGAGCGGATCGAGCAGCTCGAGCGGGCCATCGACGCCGCGGAGACGGAACTCGAGCCGCTGACGACATTCATTCTCCCCGGGGGCACGCCGAAGGCGGCAGCCCTCCACGTCGCTCGCACCGTCTGCCGGCGCGCCGAGCGGCGCGTCGTGGCGCTGGGCGAAGATACCGAGATCCCCCCGCTCGTCGTCATCTACCTCAATCGCCTGTCGGACCTGCTCTTCGTGCTCGCGAGGCTCGCCAATCGCCGCGCGGGTGCCGGCGAAGTGACCTGGTGACGGATCGCGGCCCGAGGCCGCCGGTCACCGAAAGCGGCCGCGGCGGTGCCGACACGCGCAGGACCACCTGGACCCGCGATGTCACCGGCTACCCGGTAACGGTCGCTCCCGATTCGCTGGGCAGCGTCGCGACGATCAGTGCCGCCGTGACGTCCGCCCACCGCTTCGCGATCATCACCGACGAGACGGTTCGCGATCTCTACGCGACCCGCGTCGTCGAGGCCTTTGCGACGGCGGACGTGGCGGTCCTCACGGTTCAGGCCGGAGAGACGCACAAGACGCGCGAAAGCTGGTCGCGCCTCACCGACGGAATGCTCCGCCTCGGCCATGGCCGCGACTCGGCAATCGTCGCGCTGGGCGGCGGCGTCGTTGGAGATCTCGCCGGCTTCGTCGCGGCGACGTATATGCGCGGGATCCCCTTCGTGCAGGTACCGACGACGCTCCTCGCGATGATCGACGCCTCGATCGGCGGGAAGACCGGCGTTGACACACCCCACGGCAAGAACCTGGTCGGCGCATTCCACCGCCCAGCCGCGGTGATTGCCGACCCGACCGTGCTCGCCACCCTGCCCCCTCGCGAGCTGCGGGCGGGGTTCGCCGAGGCGATCAAGCACGGCGTCATCGCGGACGCGAAGTACTTCGCGCACGTCCGGGATTCGCTGCCTTCCCTCCTCGCGCCCGCTGGCCACGCGACTGCCCGGATGACGGAGCTCATCATCCGAAGTATCGAGCTCAAGGCGTCAGTGGTCGAGCGTGACGAGCACGAGGGCGGGCTGCGCAAGATCCTCAACTTTGGCCATACCATTGGCCACGCGGTAGAAGCCCTCGGGAACTACCGCCTGCTCCATGGCGAGGCCATTTCGATCGGCATGGCGCTCGAGGCCGAGGTGGGTGAGCGCGCGGGAATCTCGGCGAAGGGCACCGCCGACGCGATCCGCTCGGTCCTGGCGGCGGCTGGCCTCCCGTCGGCCCGTCCCGGCGGCCTCGACCCGGACCAGATCATCGAGACTGCCCGCGGGGACAAGAAGACGATGGCGGGATCGATCGAGTTCGCCATACCACTCGGCATTGGGCGAATGGCGGCCGAAGAGACCGGCTGGACGGCGAGGATCGGGGAAGAGCTGATCCGCGAGGTGCTGGAGGAGTGCGTGGAGCGCTGATCCGCGAGGGCGCAAAGTCAAGCTGGTCTTCTAATTGCCCCATCTCAACCCTACTCGAACCCGGGACGAACATGTCTGCTTTCGGCACCTACCTGATCGGCTTCATCATCCTCATTGGGGGCCTCGCGCTCGCCGCCCACCTGCTCAACGTGCCGGGGCTCTGGATCATCGCCGGAGTGATCGTGATGATCGGCGTCGGGGTTCTCACGGCCACCACCCGCACGAAGCAGCGCGACCCCACCCGGCGCGATCCGCCGTCAGGCCCGCCGATTCGCTGACCGACCCTATTCAACGCTCAGGAAGTCCGGGGCGTAGGGCTGATGTAACCCTGAAAACGGGGTTTCGGGCGGCTCGCGGTGGCACGAATACTGGCTGTTGACCGGTTTTGGACCCGCTGTTATCGTGGCCGTCCCTGCAGAACATCCTGCGCGGCGCACCATCCTGCCGCCGAACTTTCCGCATGGTAAGGGGCGTGTATGCAGCAAGCGGCCGAGTCGAGATCCAAAGGATACTTCCGCTCTTCCCCCTCAACCGCGTTCGACCAGTACCTCCAGGACATCCAGAAACTTCCCCTCATCAGTGATCCCGCAGAGGAGCGCCGTCTGGCGCGACGGGCACAGAAAGGGGATGAGCAGGCCGCCGAGCGCCTGGTGACGGCGAACCTCCGCTTCGTCATTTCGTATGTGAAGAAGTACCAGGGCCACGGTCTCGATCTCAGCGAGCTCGTCGCAATCGGCAACGAGGGCCTGCTGAAGGCGGTTCGGAAGTTCGATCCCGATCAGGGCGTGAAATTCATCTCGTACGCCGTGTGGTGGGTTCGGCAGGCGGTGCTCAAGGCGCTGGCCGAGCAGACGCGGTCGGTCCGCATTCCGCTCAACCAGAACTCGCAGCTCATCAAGCTGGCGCGCGCCGAGACGGTCCTGGCCCAGGTGCTCAAGCGGGATCCGACCGATCACGAGATCGGTCGCCTGCTCGAGGAGACCCCGGAACAGGTTCGTGCGGCGAAGCAGATGTCGGCCACCGAGCTTTCGCTCGACGCGCCCATCGATCGCTCCGACCGCGAAGCATCCACCCTTGGCGAGCGTTTCGCGGGCGTCGATGGCGGTGAGATCGAGGATGTCACCGACTTCAAGCTGATGCGCGAGTTCATCGATCGCGCGTTCAGGAAATACCTCACTCCGCGTGAGCGAAAGATCCTCTACCTGTACTACGGCATGGCTGAGGGATCCGAGGCCATGACGCTGGAGAAGATTGGGGCGCTCATGGGCGTGACTCGCGAGCGGATCAGGCAGATCCGGGAGCGGGCATTCGAGAAGCTTCGGGAATCACCAGACGGATTGGCATTGTCCGGGTTCTGGACGGCATAGCCGGGGGGCGGCCTACAGACCCGATCGCCTGCCGGGACATCGGCTGGCGGCGCGAGAGGGGTGGAGCCTGCAAGGGCTTCGCCCCTCTCTGCGTATGACCCGGGAGTCCGTCTACGTCGCGTGACGCATCACCGGGGCGCCATGTGCGATATAACGTTCCCGCGACGGCAGACGGTAGCGGCCACGGATCCGCATCACCCTGCAAGGAGATGAGATGACGACAGCCAAGGGAGCGGTCGGGGAGCGAGGCGGTGCGTTCGGCGGCGCCGCATCGCCGCCGTCGGGGCGCGCTGACGCGCCCGGGGCGACTCGACAAATCCCCCGACGTGCCGTCGTGAGCTGGGTGCTCTACGACCTGGCGAACACGATCTTCTCGATGGGGGTCGTGTCGCTCTACTTCTCGACATGGGTGCGTGCGGAAGTCGGGGCGGACCGCGCAGACGGCGTGTACGGAGTCATCACCGCGATCTCGATGGCCATCATCTTCATCGCATCCCCGCTGCTCGGGTCGATGACGGATCGCGCCCGGCGGCGGATGCCCTTCCTCATCACGAGCACGCTCCTGTGCGTGACCTTCACCGCCCTCCTCGCGCGGGGCGGATTCTACGTCACCGCCGCGATGTTCGTCCTCGCGAACGTCGCGTATCAGGCCGGGCTACAGTTCTACGACGCCATGCTTCCCGAGGTCAGTACCGAGGCGAATCGCGGGAAGATCAGCGGTATTGGCGTCGGCGTCGGGTACCTCGGCTCCTACATCGCCGTGGGACTTGGGCTGGATGCCGTCTTCGGGTCGGAGGACAAGCCGTTTCTCTTCCTGATGATCGCGATCGCGTTCCTTGTCTTCGCCATCCCCTGCTTCCTGTTCGTGAAGGAGCGCGGGAACCCGAATCCGCGACCTGTCTTCAACCTGACGGTGGTCCGCGAGTCAACGCGCGAGACGATCCGCACCCTTCGCTCGGGCAGCGAGTTTCCCGGGCTGGTGCGCTTCCTCGTGGGGCGCGTGTTCTATACGGACGCGATCAACACCGTCATCTCGATCATGGCGCTGTACACCATCAACGTCGCCGTCAGCACGGGCCTCTCCGAGCAGCAGGGTGAGGGTCAGGCAAAGCTGATCCTCATGACGGCGATCACCTTTGCGGTGATCGGTGGATTTTCGTGGGGCTGGCTCGTAGACCGGATTGGGCCCAAGCGCACGTTGAACTACGTGCTCTACTGCTGGATGGGAATCTTCGTCCTTGCCGCGGCGGTCGGGATTCTTGGCCTTCCACTCTCCGCGCTGTACGTCGTTGCGTGCGCAGCGGGATTCGCCCTTGGCGGCATCTGGGCGGCGGACCGGCCGCTGATGCTGCGTCTCACTCCGCCGACCCGCATCGGCGAGTTTTACGGGCTGTACGGCATGGTGGGACGATTCTCTGCCGTCACCGGCCCCCTGATCTGGGCCGGCGTCACGTCCGTGACGATCCGGATGCTCGGACTGGAGCCGAAGGTCGGTCAGGGGATCGCGGTGCTCGTGCTGCTGTCGATGATCCTCGTGAGCTACACGATCCTTCGACGCGTCACCGACACGCCGCGCGACTGGGGAACAGTCGCATCGTAGGTCGCTGGCGAGCGCCATGAAGAACGGCCCTGGCGTGCTGCCAAGGCCGTTTCTCGTTCAGTGCGCCCTGTATTGTCAGTCGCGGAACGAACCTCGCATTGGAGGCCCGCGCGTCTCGAGCGCCCTTCGCCGGCGAGCGGAATGGGCTCAGGCACTCAGCGCAAGCGCGAACAGCAGCCACGCGGAAAGGCTCCGCCGCGGCTTCGGTCGGGGATTCATCGGTGCTCCAGGAGGAATGGGTTGGGGATCAGCACGCTATTCGACGAGCGCGGACCGCTCCGGGTAATCCAGTGGCCGTGACCGTCCCTGCATTCATCAACCCCGGGTCGGGGAATGCGGCGGAAGCGAGGGCGGCACTCGAAGCGGCGGGAGGCGTCGAGATCCGCGAGACCGAGCCGGCGGACCTCGCGAAGGCCGTGGAGAAAGCGGTGCGCGCAGGTGCCAACCGCATCATCGTCGCCGGCGGTGATGGCACAGTGGCGGCCGCGGCCGGCGTCCTCGCCGGCACCGACGTCAGCCTCGGAATCCTCCCGGCGGGAACGCTGAACCACCTCGCGAAGGATCTCTCCATTCCGCTCGACCTCGCGGAGGCGGCGAAGCTCGCCGTCGGGGGCAAGGTGATCACGATCGATGTGGGGCGCGCGGGCGAGCGGGTGTTCCTCAACACGAGCTCCATCGGCGCGTACGTACTGTTCGTACGCACTCGCGAGCGCCTCGAGCGCCGGCTGGGCTACTGGCTGTCGAGTCTCGTCGCCGCGGTGCGCATCGCGTTTCGCCTTCGACGATTCCGCGTCGAGCTCGAGCTCGACGGCGCGCGGCGTGACTACCGCACTCCGCTCATCTTCATCGGCATCGGTGAGCGCGAGGTCAAGCTTCCACACCTTGGCGGGCGGGTCGAGAACGGCAAGCGCGGACTCCACGTGCTCATTGTCGAGAGCGCGAACAGCGCCCGCCTGATGGCGCTGGCGTTCGCCGCGGCTGCGCGCGGGCTCGAGAAGGCGAGGCGAAGCCCCGCGCTCGATGCGATGCTGGTGGATGAGTGCCGGATCGAGCTTCCGTTCGCGTCCGCGCGTATCTCCGTGGACGGCGAGATCATCGAGGTCAAAGGCCCTCTCGAGTATTCAATATGGCGCGATGCGCTGCACGTTGTCGTGCCGCGCGCACCAGCCTAGGAAAGGGGTATCGCGAGGGCTAGCTTGGGATGTGACCGAGCGCCTCCTTCCCCTGTTTCCCCTCCCGCTCGTGCTCTTCCCCGGTGTGCCGCTGCCCCTGCACATCTTCGAGCCGCGATACCGGGAAATGCTCACCGACTGCCTCGCCGGCGATCGCCGCTTCGGAATCGTGTTTGCGGCCGAGGACGACTCCGACGCGCCACGACGCGGCACGGTGGGGTGCATCGCCGTCATTCAGGAGAACGAATCGCTCGCCGATGGACGCTCGAACATCGTCGTTGTCGGAGGCGACCGATTCACGATTGCCCGTCTCGTCACCGGCGTGCGACCGTATCTCCTCGGCGAAGTGGTGACGTACCGTGACATCGACGAGCCGGTGGAGCCGCTCGACGCACTGGCCCGGCAGCTGCGCTCGATCTTCGAGCGCGTCGGCCGCGCGGCGCGCACACTGGCGGACGATCGCGATCCGCTTCCGGCGCTGCCCGCCGATCCCGCCGCGTTGTCGTTCATCATCGCATCGCTGATCGACCTGGATCCCGCCGGGCGGCAGCGGCTGCTGGCTTCTCGGTCCCCGCTGGGCCGCTTGCGGGAGCTCGATGGATTGCTTTCTCCCGCGGTGGAGATGCTCGAGTCCCGTGCCGTCGTGCACGCACGCGCGAAGACGAACGGTCACGGACCGGGCGCCGCGCACTGACGGCGACTAACGCTGGGGCCCGCGACGGCGCTCGCGGGGATCGGCGGCGCGCGTGAGGTACTCTCGCGTAGGAGCGACGCAGCACCAGAGTGGTGGCGTCGGGCCGGACCCGCGGTTTACTTACACCCATGTTCCAAGCCGTCCTCTTCGAGCTCGAGGGTGTGCTGGCGGACACGCGCACCTTCCGCCAGCGCGCGCTGCAGGAGACGTTCGCGCAGGATGGCGTTCGAATCCTCGACAGCGATTACGAAGCCTACGCGGATCTTCCGGTGCGCAGCGCCGTCGCGGCGGCATTCGTCGGCGCAGGGGTCGACGCTGACGATGTTGCACTGGAGCTGGGCACCCTCCGGGCCGAGCGGCGCTTCTCCGAACTGCTGGCACTCGGGTTCTCGCTCACGGATGGCGCGCGCGAGCTCGTCGCTCACCTCGCCGGCCGCGCGCGACTCGCCATCGTCACTCGCGCCAATCGCCAGGAGGCCAACTCCATTCTATCCCTGGCCGGGCTCGAGTTCGCGTTCGAGTGCGTCATCACCACCGATGGGGTGCGCGTGTCGAAGCCGGCGGCCGAGGCGTATGAGGTAGCGCTTCGGACGATGTCCCGCCTTCGTCCGCTTCAATCGTCGCAGGTGCTGGCGCTCGAGGATGGACCGATCGGCATTCGCGCCGCGCGGGCGGCCGGCGTTCGATGCCTCGCGGTGGGCGCGCTCCCGGCGCATCGTGCGATGCAGGCCGAGGGCGTTCTGCCGACACTCCGCGGCCACACCCTCGGTAGCCTCGAAGGTGTCGTGCTCCGCCCGGAGGAGCGCATTGCGTGACCGTCTCGCTCATTCGTGCTGACGAGGCGGTGATGGTCGAGGTAGCCGGCCAGGAGGTCGTGCTGCATCACGGCGACCCCGGCGCGGAGTACGCGGCGCTGCGCACCGGCGCGGTCGTCGTCGACCAGTCGCACCGCCACCGCATGAGCGTGCGCGGGCCGCGCGCGGCGGAGATGGTAACGGGCCTCGTGACGAGCGACGTGAAATCGCTCGTTCCCGGCCGCGGGCAGTACGCCGCGGCGCTCACGCCGAAAGGAAAGATCGTGGCCGACCTCCGGATCTTCGCGCGCACGGCCGACGAGCTCTGGATCGACACCGGCCCACGATCCGCGCCGGGCTGGTTCGGAATCATGGCGAAGTACGTCAATCCGCGAGTTACGCCACATTCCGACATCACTGGCAGTACCTCCGACCTGAGCGTCGCCGGCGTCCGCGCCGCCGACATCCTCGCCACCGCGATCGGTTACGAGAAGGGCGCGCTCGAATCGCTGGACCAGTATGCGCACATCGCACTCGGCGCCAACGGCGAGGGAGGCATTGTCGCCCGCATTCCCGACGTGGGCCTCGATGCCTTCGCGCTGATCGTTCCGCGCGAGCAGTGCGCAAGCTGGTGGCGTCGCCTCGTGGACGCGCGCGCCAAGCCAAGCGGTGTTGCCGTGTGGGATATCGCGCGGATCGAGGCCGGGCGGCCGGAGTGGGGACTCGACATGGATGACACGACGATTCCCCAGGAAGCCAACCTCGAGGAGCTGCAGGCCATCTCCTACACGAAGGGGTGCTACACAGGCCAGGAAACCGTCGCACGCGTCCACTTTCGCGGTCACGTCAACAAGCATCTCCGCAACCTGCGCTTCGTCGCACGGGAAGCGCCCCCGCCCGGCGCCGAGCTGTTCGCCGAGTCGGGCAAGCCCGTCGGCGTGATCCGGAGCGCGGCGCTCTCCCCGCGGCTCGGTGGCGTCGCGCTCGCGATGATCCGCCGCGAGGTCCCGCTCGGTGCCACCGTGAGCATTCGCTGGGAAGGCGGTGACTGTCAGGCCGGAGTCACGGCGTCGCCGCTCCCGCTATAGTGCGGCGCGCGCTCGTCACGGGCGCGACCGGACTGGTCGGCTCGTACCTCATCGATCGACTGCTCGCAGATAACTGGCAGGCGCGCGCACTCATCCGGACGCCCCCCGCCGGCTCCGGATTGCGCAGTCGCGGTATCGAGACCGTCCAGGGCGACGTCCTCGATGCGGCGAGCCTCACGCGAGCCGCTGCGGGGTGCGATGTCGTCTTTCATGCGGCAGCGGCGGTCACCGCGGCGGGCGGCTGGGACGAATACCGCACCACGAACATCGAGGGAACGCGGAACATGATCGCCGCGGTCCGCGACTCGGGAGCGCGGTTGCTCCACGTCAGCAGCGTCGCCGTATACGGCGCTGGCGAACGCTATCGCGACGGCATGCCGACGGATGAGGCGACACCGCTGCCTCCGCTTCCCGACGGCGCATACTACGCCCGGTCGAAGCGCGAATCGGAGGCGCTCGTCCTCGAGGCGCACGCGCGCGGCGAGATCTGGGCCGCGGCCATTCGCCCGGACGTGATCTACGGTTGCCGCGATCGCCAGTTCACGCCGCGGATCGCCCGCATGCTCCGTTTCGGTGTGGCGCCCGTTCCCGGTGGCGGCCACACGACGTTGCCCATTGTCCACGCGGCGAACGTCGCGGATGCCGCCGTGCGAGCCGTGGATGTCGATGCCGCGGGAGGCCGCGCCTACAACACAGCGAATGACTTCGACGTCACTCTGGCGAGCTACTATCGGCTGGCGGCCGCAGGCCTCGAAAGGTCGGTGCGCCTTGTGTCCATACCGGTGCCGCTGCTCCGCCTCGCGCTTCCACTCGCCGTTCGAGTTCGCTCGATGGGCCGGCGCGGTCGCGGGCAGCCGGTCTCGGCGACCGCATCGCTGGACTTCGCCACGCGCGACAACCCCTTCACATCGCGCCGCGCGCGCGCCGAGCTCGGATGGGATCCCCCAGTGCGCCCGGAGACGGGAATCCCCGAGGCGTTCCGGTGGTGGAAGGAACACGGTCAGTGACGGCGGAGAGCGAGCGGACGGCGCTGAAGGAATGGGCGGTGCTCGTCGATGCGATGGCGCGCGGGGACATCATCGCCATGGTGAGAAAGGGCGGCATCCGCGAGCACCGCGCGGGGTTCGAGGTCCGCCACTCGCGCTTCCTTCTCTACCCGACGTACTTCCACGAGAACACCGATCACCTCGCCGAGCGGTTCCATTCGACACTTGCGGCGTCGGCCGCACGACGGGTCGCAGAGGGACGGGTCCGCATCTCGCACGTCGCGGAAGTGCTCGCGGTCTGGAACGTTACCGACCCGGCACTCCTGCCCGCGGTCGCCCATGAGCATGGCCTGACACCGGAGGCCGTCGAGTCCCGCTTCAGGTACCGCGGCACTCCGTTCGTGCGCGTGATCGCGGTTCGAACCCTCGCGCTTACTGACGCCGTGGAGATCCCCGAAACGCGACGATACGCCGGCTGTGTATCCTGGCTCGAGCTCGATGCCGACATCGCGGTCGCTGATGCCCGGCCCGTCCTGCCCCAGGGGTTGCTCGACGACCGCCTTCGGGCGCTCGAGGAGGCGCTTCAGGACGCTGAGCGAGAGAGCGCCTGATGCAAAAGGGGCGCGACCTCGGTCGCGCCCCCTTCGTACCGTCAGTGACTCGACGCTACTTCGTCGAGGCGGTGTCCTTGACCAGGCCCTTCGCGACGCTGTCCTTGTGCAGGCTGTCGGCGCGGAGGCTGTCGAGCCGCATCTGCGCCATGCGGGCGCTGTCAGCGGTCATCTTCGCGGCGGCTGCGCTGTCAGCGGCAGCTGCCGAGTCGTT
The DNA here is from genome assembly GCA_031426115.1 of Gemmatimonadaceae bacterium. Taxonomy (GTDB): domain Bacteria; phylum Gemmatimonadota; class Gemmatimonadetes; order Gemmatimonadales; family Gemmatimonadaceae; genus JANPKQ01. The sequence continues at coordinate 36,155 of JANPKQ010000298.1, forward strand.
CTGTCCGCCTTCAGTGGCGCAGGCGGCAATTGCAACCATCATGGCGAGAAATGCCAGACGCTTCATTTCGTGATCTCCTGGATCGTGCTGGGATTGCCGAACTCGCGTACGGAGGTGCCGTAGCGATGACGTGCGATGCTCGGCGGGCGGAATGTTATCCGATCCGGGGGGAAGGTCAAGGCGAGGCGAGGCCATCGTCGGGTTCATGGTCCCGCGTGTCCACTGGCTTTTCAGAAGCCTTGGGGGAAGAGCATGAAGGACATGAAGGACATGAAGGAGGGCAACGGCATTGGTTGTGGGTGTAACGCGAGAGACTCGGCGCCGAGATGCCACAACGGATTGCCGTTGCCGTATCCGCGTCGTTTCCGCGTTATCCGCGGCGGCAGTTGGTCGTTGGGCTTTGGGCTTTGGGCTTTGGGCTTTGGACGTGGTCGTTGCCGTTGCCGTTGCCGTTGTCCGCGTGAGTCCGCGTTCGTCCGCGGCCAATAGATGCAGTTGCGGTGGCCGTTGATCGATCCGCGTCGCTTCCGCGCAATCCGCGGCTGCAGTTCGCCGTTGACTGCCCCGGCACCCACGCCCGCTGACCAACGCTGGCCGGTCGCAGCAGCGTTCGATACCTTGGTGACATTCCTCTCACGCTGACGTCCCGGTGACCGCGCTTTCCCCGTCCGCCCCCATCGCCACCGTCGTCCGCGGCGCCTGCCCGCACGACTGTCCCGACACCTGCGCCATGCTGGTCACTGTCGAGGACGGGCGCGCGACGCGTGTCGCTGGCGATCCGGATCATCCCTTCACACAGGGATTTCTTTGCGCGAAGGTCAACCGGTATCTCGAGCGCACCTACCACCGTGATCGCCTCCTGCATCCGCTGCGCCGCGTCGGCACCAAGGGACGGGGCCAGTTCGAGCGCATCGAGTGGGAGGAGGCGCTGACGGAGATTGCCGACCGGTTGGGTGCCATTGCCCGGTCACCCTCCGGGCCGGAAGCGATTCTGCCCTACTCGTACGCGGGGACGATGGGTCTCGTCCAGGGCTCCTCGATGGACCGGCGGTTCTTTCACCTGCTTGGTGCGTCGAAGCTCGACCGGACGATCTGCTCGATGGCGGGGACGATCGGGATGCGCATGACGGTCGGAGCAAACATCGGGGCCGACGCCGAGGGAATCCCGGAGAGCGACTTCGTGCTGCTCTGGGGAACGAACACGCTGACGTCGAACCCGCACATGTGGCCCTTCGTGCGCGCCGCCCGCGAGCGCGGCGCGCCGATCATCGCGATCGATCCCATTCGGACCCGCACGGCCGAGCAGTGCGATGAGTGGCTGGGCATCCGGCCCGGTACCGACGCTGCGCTCGCGCTCGGGATGATGCATGTCATCTTTGCCGAGGGCCTCGAGGATCGCGACTACATGGCGCGGTACACGATCGGTGGCGATGCACTGCGCCAGCGAGCGCGCGAGTACCCCCCGGAGCACGTCGCCGGCATCACGGGCCTTGCACCCGAGACCATCGTGTCACTCGCACGACGTTTCGGACGGTCGCGCGCCGCGTTCATTCGGGTGAACTACGGATTGCAGCGGCATTACGGCGGCGGGATGGCTGTGCGGACGATCGCGTGCCTGCCCGCCGTCACAGGGCACTGGCGCCGCGCCGGCGGCGGAGTGCAGCTCTCTACGAGTGCGAATTTCCGGTTCAACAATGCCGCGCTCGAGCGTCCGGACCTGAGCCCACCGGTTCGCACGATCAACATGATCCGGCTCGGGGACGCGCTGACGCAGGCCGACGCCGGAGTGGGCGGGCCGCCGGTGCAGGCGCTCGTCGTCTACAACTCCAACCCGGCCGCTGTCGCCCCCGACCTCGGTGCCGTCCGTCGCGGCCTGGCGCGCGAGGACCTCTTCACCGTCGTCCTGGAGCACTTCCAGACCGATACCGCGGACTGGGCGGACATCGTCCTCCCAGCGACGACACAGCTCGAGCACTGGGATGTGCATCTGGCGTACGGGCACCACTACGCAACGCTGAACCAGCCCTCGATCGCACCCATGGGCGAGTGCAAGCCGAACAGCGAGATCTTCCGACTCCTCGGCCGGCGGATGAAGCTCCACGACTCGCTCTTCGAGGATGATGACGAGACCCTGATCGCGCAGGCGCTCACCGGCGCGCAGCCGGGGACGCCACCGCATGAGCGGATGAAGGGTGTCACGTTCGATGCACTACGCGAGCACGGCTGGGTGAGGTTGAACGTGCCGCGCCCGTACCTGCCGTACGCCGATGGGGGATTCACGACGCCGAGCGGAAAGTGCGAGCTCTATTCCGAGCGCCTGCGCGACATGGGTCTGGATCCCCTGCCGACTTTCCTGGCGCCGTACGAGCATCCCGAGAACGTTCCGGAGCTCGCAGCGCGATATCCGCTGACGCTGATCTCGTCGCCGCGGCACCAGTTCCTCAACACGACATTCGTCAACATCGACTCGCTGCGTCAGCGCTCCGAGCCCGAGTGCATCATCCATCCCGATGATGCGGCCCTGCGCGGCATCGCCGAGGGGGCGCGGGTCGTTGTCCAGAACGACCGGGGGGAGTTCGTCGCGGCGGCGCGCGTCGCCGACAGCGTCCGGCGCGGCGTCGTGTGGGCACCTTCGATCTGGTGGACCCGGCTCTCCCTGGACGGCCGCAACGCCAACGACACGACCTCGCAGCGCGAGACCGACATGGGCCACGGACCGGTGTTCTATGACAATCTCGTCGAGGTGACCCTGGCCGACTGACGGGGGTTCGGGCATTCGGCGAGTCTCGTGGGTAGTATCCATGACGCAGTCCCGAGCCTCCCTTGCTTCACGAGTCAGCGCCCATGAAAATGACCGGCCACCTCTCCCCGCTCGCGCCGTCCATGCCCGACGCCCCCCCGACATTCCAGGCGCGGCTGGCCGATTCGCTCGCATCGGCGGGAAGCGTCATCGCCCGTCGCTGGCTCGACCGTGTTGTCGCGCTGAATGCCGTTGACCCCAACCGCGTCTTCCCGACCCGGGAGCTGCTCGATCACGTACCCGAGCTCATCGAAGGGATCGCGGCGTCGCTCCGCCCGGTAACTGAGGGAGGCGTCGAAGTCGCCAGCAATCCCGCAATCCTCGCCAAGGCGAGGGAGCTCGGGAAGCTACGGCATACCCTCGGGTTCGCGCTTCAGGGCGTCCTCAAGGAATACGAGGTCCTCGGCGCGATCCTCCTGCATTTCCTCGGCGAGGAAAGCCGCAAGCTCTCTCCTGGCGAAGATGGTGTCGTCGTCTCGTTCGACATGAGCCGCCGATTGCATCTGGCCCTGTCCAACGTCCTTCAGGCGACGGTGGATACCTACGTCCAGGAGTACCTCGACGGGATCACACGCTTCGAGCGCGCGTTCTCCGAGCAGCTCAGCCGGCCGCTGGCGGCAGCGCACGGTGCAAGCGAACTGCTCGCGGAAACCGATAGCCTGCTGCCATCGGCCGAGCGTGAGAAGCTTCAAAGGATCATCCGCAACAGCCTCGAAGGCGTCGAGCGCTCGATGCGCGAGCTCGTCGAGTACAGCACGACGCGCTTTCGCCGGACGATCGACCAGCAGCGGCTGCGCGTCTCGGATGTCGTCGGTGACGTACGCAAGCAGCTGCGCGAGACGGCGGCCGCGCACGGCGTCGAGCTGTACTTCGTGACGCCGATGCCGGAACTCGACATCGATGCCGCTGGCCTCGAGTCGGTTTTGGAGGTGCTGCTGACGAACGCCATCCAGTACGCCGACCCGCTCAAGGAACGACGTCACGCCTCGGTCGGTTGTGTGCTGACCGAGGAAAACGGCTGGGTTCTCTATGTTCGCGACAACGGCCTCGGCATGACCGCGGAGCAGCAGGCGGCGCTGTTCGAAAACTCCGTCGACCTCGCGCCGAGCGACGTCGCGTCGAGCTCCCTCCCGAGCATCGGCCATGACGAGCAGGGGCCGAAACATCGCGGCATCGGGATCCATCTTGCGCGCCAGATCGTTGATCGCTGGTCTGGCCGCCTCTGGGTCGAGTCGGCGCCGAGAAAGGGTTCGATCTTCTTCTTCACGCTCCCGGCCGGCCACTAGTCTTGGCGGCTGGCGCGCGCGCCCCCATCACGCCATCGTCATGGCATCCGCGCCCGCTGTCCGGGCGCGCGTAACCCCTGCAGGAGTCATCACAGCGTGGCACGCCTTCCCCTGACACTTGGCGCCCTCGAGCGCTCACCCCATGGCGCGCCCGAGCGCCGCACCCGGTCCGTGAAGGACGAGCTCCGGGCGAACCTTCTTGCGCGTCTCGCGAAGGGCGGCCCGCTGTTCGAGGGAGTGCTCGGCTATGAAGAGACCGTGATGCCGCAGATCGTCAACGCGCTGCTGTCCCGCCACAACTTCATCCTGCTCGGCCTGCGTGGCCAGGCGAAGTCGCGCATCCTGCGCGCGATGACAACGCTCCTCGACGAAACCATGCCGATCGTCGCCGGAAGCGAGGTGAACGACAATCCGTTCAAGCCCATCTCCAAGTACGCGCGCCAGCGCATTGCCGAGGGCGGTGCGGACACGCCGATCGAATGGGTGGATCGGGACAGCCGGTACGTGGAGAAGCTTGCGACTCCCGATGTGACGATCGCCGACATCATCGGAGACGTTGACCCGATCAAGGCCGCGCGCGGCGGTCATGTGCTCTCCGATGAGCTGACCATTCACTACGGCATGCTTCCGCGGGCAAACCGCGGGATCTTCGCGCTGAATGAGCTTCCGGATCTTGCCGCCAAGGTGCAGGTCGGCTTGTTCAACATCATGCAGGAAGGGGATGTGCAGATCAAAGGCTATCCGATCCGCCTCTCCCTCGACGTTCTGCTGTGCTTCACGGCCAACCCCGAGGACTACACGGCCCGCGGGAAGATCATCACGCCGCTCAAGGATCGCATCGGCAGCGAGATCATCACCCACTACCCCGAGACAGTGGACCTCGGGATGTCGATCACCGGCCAGGAAGCCTGGACCGACCGCTCCGCGGAGCTTGCGGTGCGCGTGCCCGATTTCGTTTCCGAGGTCGTGGAGCGGATCGCGTTCGAGGCTCGAACCGATCGGCGGATCGACAAGCGGTCCGGCGTATCGCAGCGCATGCCGATCTCGGTGCTCGAGAACGTCGTGTCGAACGCGGAGCGGCGGACGGTGCAGATCGGCGAGGACGAAGTCGTGCCGCGCATCGCGGACATCTACGCTGCGCTGCCGGCAATCACGGGCAAGATCGAGCTCGAGTACGAAGGTGAGCTCGTTGGCGGGCACGCGATCGCGAAGGAGCTCATCCGTCGCGCCGCCGACGCGACCTTTCGCGAGCGGGCCGGCAACGTCAACACCGATGACGTCGTGATGTGGTTCGACGGCGGCGGTGCGCTGCAGGTCTCGGACGATGTCTCGGTCGATGCGGTCGTGCGAGGATTCGACAGCGTTCCAGGCCTGCTCGACATCGTCTACGAGGCCGGGCTGGCGTCGGACGACGACCCCGCCGTGGCGGCAGGGGCGTGCGAGCTGGTGCTGGAGTCGCTCGTCGCCCGCAAGAAGATCTCGCGGTCCGATGCGGGGCAATATGGGCGCGCCGCGCAGGAGCCCCGTCGGCGCCCGAACCAGGACCTGTTCGGCGGTGGCATGTCGGCCTAGCCTGCCCCTCGGGGCGGGATGGGTCGCTGGCATTTCAACGGTCGATTCCATGGCGACGAGCACCGAACGCGCGCTGACCGTCCGACCCGCAACGCCAAACGACCTCGCCGCCGTGGTGGAGCTCCGGCTTGCCCTCCTCCGGGAGCACGCGAGCAATCCGGTCTACGGTCGGCTTCGTGTCGATGCGCCCGAGCGCGCGCGCGATGTGTTCGCTGCGCAGCTGCGCATGGAGGATCAGGTGACGTTCCTCGCCGAGCGCGGACAGGACGCGGTCGGCATCCTGCGGTGCGCCGACACGCTTGGCTCTCCGTTGCTGCATCCCGCGCGGTATGGGTACATCTCGTCGGTGTATGTCGCGCCGCGCCATCGACGGCATGGTGTGCTGCACATGCTCTTCGCGGCCGCCGAGCAGTGGTGCAGCGACCGTGGACTGGACGAGATCCGCCTCCACAATGCGCCCGAGAACCCGTTGTCGAGCGCGACGTGGACTGCGCTCGGCTTCGATGTCGTCGAGCATCTCCGGATGCGCCCGATCGCACCCCGGTAGGCGCCCATGGCCATCGTGACGGTCTCCCGGCAGTATGGCTCTGGCGGCTCCGAGGTTGCGGCGCGGATTGCCAGCGCCCTCGGATGGAGGCTCCTCGACAACGCCCTGATCGACGATGTCGCTGAACGGCTCGGGACGACGGTCGCGGACGTCGAGGCGCGCGAGGAGAGGGTGCCCACGCTCGTTCAGCGTCTCGCCGATGCGATGGCGCTCGGATCGCCCGAAATGCTGCCGCCGATCGGCGATGCCGGCCTTCCACCCAGCGATGAACGACTGCTGGACGTGACGCGCCGCGTCATCGCCGAGGCGATCGCGTCAGGGCCCGTGGTGCTGGTGGGACGGGGAGCCCAGTCGATGCTCGCCGAGCGTGCCGACACGCTCCACGTGTACTGCTACGCGCCGAAGCCGGCGCTCGTGGCGCGGGCCATGCGGCGCCTGAACCTCGATGCGCCAGCGGCGCAGCGGGCGGTGGATGAGACGAACAAGCAACGCGAGCAGTACGTCCGGAAGTACTGGAACCGTTCGTGGTCGGCACACGAGAACTACCATTTGTGCGTCAATACGGAATGGCTGGGGATCGATGGCGCCGCCGATCTCGTCACCGGCATCGCACGGCAGCGATTCGCACTGCCGAACCTCTCGGAGGAGTATCGCGGCGGCGGCCTGTCGGCCGCGGATGCGGTGCAGGCCCGCTTACGGAGCGACCGAGAGCCCCGCGACCCTACTTGACAGCTGCGGTGTCTGCTCCTATCTATCGAGCGTGATGCGCAACCATACCATGCCCTCCGCCACGTCGTACTATTACTACGCGACCCGATACACGGGACGCGTGCGGAGCCGTATGCGCTGAGTCAGCGCGCAGCACCCGACACAACGCGACCCGTGGAGATTCCACGGGTCTTTTTTATTGCTCCCAACGGAGACATTGCCATGATCGAGTCAAGCGTCCATGCACCGCCGGCTCCGGTATTCATCGACCAGCACTGGGAGCAGTACACACTCGAGGATCACGCGGTGTGGGGCATTCTGTTCGAACGCCGAATGCGGGACCTGGCCCTCACCGGCAGCCGTGTTTTTCTCCGGGGCGCCGCGGCTATCGGGCTTAACCCTCTCACGGTGCCGCGGCTCGCCGAGGTGAATCAACGGCTCGGATCGCGGACCGGATGGAATGCGGTGCCCGTCTCCGGATTCCTTCCGGCGCAGCAGTTCTTCGAGTGCCTCGCGAAGCGACGATTCCCGACGACGGTCAAGGTGCGACCCCGGGCACAGCTCGACTACCTGCCTGAGCCGGACATTTTCCACGATGTGTTCGGCCACGTGCCACTGCATAGCGACCCGCACTTCGGCGACTTTCTCCAGCGCTTCGGCGCCGTCGCCGCAGCAGCGCGCACGGAGGAAGAGACGCTGCAGATGGCGCGGCTTTTCTGGTTTACCGTCGAGTTCGGCCTCGTGCGCGAGGACGGACGTCTCAAGGTGTACGGCAGCGGCCTCATCTCCTCCGCCGGCGATGCAGCCAACGCGTTGAGCCCCGCCTGTGAGCGGCGGCCTTTTTCGCTCGATGCCGTCATCGCCCAGCCCTTCGAAATCGACCGGCTGCAGGATGTCCTCTTCGTCGTCGAGGATTTCTCGCAGCTGTTCGAGGCCGTTGCGGAGGCGGGGCGGCGCATTGGGCTCGCGGGTGTGTGACGGGGGCACCAACGCCGCCCGACTCGCCCCGCGATCGAGCGCGCAGGTCCGGTAGACCGATGGTCGCCCGTACGCCAGTTGCGCCTCGGTGCAGGTCGGTACTCATTGGCGCATTCGGGCCAGGTGCGGAAACACCGTTGCGCTCCGACAGCAAGTGTTGCGACCGCGCAGCAGGCACTCGCTATCGCGCCGGGGCCGTGCGCTCAATAGAGCGCAGCTCGCCGAGACTCGCTCGACCACTCTGGACACCCCGGACAACCAGTGGTCCGAGGACCCGGTCGGAGTCGTCCGGGGAACAGCACTCGATACCGCTTTCGGCCATTAGCGTTCGGAACTCCAAGCTCCGTCCAATGGCGATCTGCGCCGTTCGGGCCGCCGCGATAATTCCGGTGCGGTCGCTGGCGTTGACGTAGCGCACGCCAAAGACGTCGCGACGTCCATGAACGACGATGTCCAGCACCCGATCGACCGCGCCTGAGGTTGCTCCTCGAAGGACGAGAGTCACGGGCCCGCTGGAGCTGGCATGGTAGGCCGCTGTGATAAGGGGCGCGGGGAGCACGCCGGCGCAGTCCGGCTCGACTTCGACGATAAGGCGTGTGAGCATGGAAGGTTCGCCTGGAAAAGATGACGATTCACCGCGCGCCCCTTCGGCTGATCAGAGCCGCAGGACGCGCTGGATTCGCTCGTGGGGCAACATGAGTGCCGCCACTCACCCGCACGGAGCGCCGGGAGTCGCTGGCTACAGCCGCTTCACCTCCGGATACTTCCAGAACGCCCAGAGCGTGTACCCCAGCATGATCGCGCCTCCCACGCCGATCGCCCAGCTCGCCCCGACAGCTCGCGCCACAACACCCGCGGTGAACGCACCGATCGGCGACAGTCCGACGTAGACGAACACGTACGCGGACATCACGCGTCCGCGAAGCTCATCGGGAACCACCGTCTGCAGAATGCCGTTCGCGAGCGCACTGTTGATGATCATCGTCAGCCCCGTGAACAGCAGTACGCCGGCGGCGAGGGGAATAGTTCGAACGAATGAGAAGATGATGAGCAGTGTTGAGAATGCGTACGACGAGTACATCAGCCACCGCCCTCTGCGGATTCGTCGAGAGCGCGCCGCCAGCGTCAGGGCGCCAGCGAGCGCCCCGATCCCGACGAAGGTCAGCAGGAAACCGTAGCCGCTGGCCCCCGTACCGAGGACATCGCGTGCGATCACTGGCATCAGCACGAGGTAGGGGACGCCGAAGATCGCGTACACCGCAACGATGCGCATCAGCGCCGACACCGCCGGCGTCGCGCGCATGTACCGGATTCCCTGCGTCAATCCCTGCAGCGGTGTGAGGCGCTGCACAGCCGGCTTGAACGGCGGCAGGTGAACGAGAAAGAGCCCGCCGAGCACCGCGAGGTAGCTCAACGCGTTGATCCCGAAGCACCACGCCAGCCCCGCCTGCGCGATCACCAGCGCCGCGATGCTCGGCCCGATGATCCGCGCGAGGTTGAAGCCGCTCGAGTTCAGCGCGATCGCATCGAGCAGGTCCTCTCGCCCGACGAGCTCCACGAACAACGCCTGACGCGCCGGGATCTCCACCGAGGCAATGAGGCCCTGCATCGTGGCGAGCGCGATCAGCCACCCGAAGGTGATGTTGCCCGACCAGGTAAGCCACCAGAGAAGCGCGGCCTCGAGACAGAACAGCATCTGCGCGATGAACACGAGGCGCAGCTTGTCGGTACGGTCCACGAGCACGCCGGCGTAGAGCGAGAAGGCGAGCACGGGCAGCGAACCCATGGCACTCACCAGGCCAACGCGGAACGGATCGTTGGTCAGTTCGAGGGCCAGCCAGCCTTGGCCAACCTGCTGCATCCAGGAGCCGATCAGCGACACCGTCTGGCCGATCCAGAAATACCGGAAGTTCCGATGGCGCTGGATAGCCCGGAATGGGTTGATCGCCGGGGTCGGCCGTGCCGGCCGCGGAAAACCGGCCGGTGGTGTCGCAGTCGGTGCGGGAGAGCTCGTTGGCGGGGCAACGTCCATGGGAGAATCCTAATGACCCGGGATCAGTCGCTGCGCCCATTGCGTTTGCCCTTCACGCCTGACACGATGAAGGGCAGCACGATCTCCGTCCACCCATGCGGTCCGCCGATGCGCTTCCATACGTACAAGAAGTTCAGCCCCGAGATGGCGGACGCCGTCGACCTTCAGTCGCTTCTCGACAAGCTCGCCGACTTTCTCCTCGAGTCGGGCTTCGCCGGCGGCAAGATGAGCCACCCCTACTGGGGTGACTTCGGCGGAGACGAGCAGAACCGCTCCATGGACGCGCTCCGCGAGGCGATCCTCAAAGCCCTCCTCGACAGCGGCCAGTTCACTCCGGAGATGCTCGAGGCGCTCCGCGGGGACGGTGACGAGGAATCGCAGGAGAAGCTCGCGACGCTCCTCGACGACCTCGTGCAGCGCCTCGTCGCCGAGGGTTACCTCAATGTCGAGGCACCGCCGCAGATGCCCGCAGGCCACCAGGCCGTGACGGGACCCGGTGGGCTCGCCCAGGCGGCGGCCAAGGACGTCCAGTTCAACCTCACCGACAAGGGGATGGACTTCCTCGGCTACAAGACGCTCCGGTCGATCCTCGGATCGCTCGGAAAGTCGAGCTTCGGCAGTCACGACACCCCGTACCTGGCGACTGGAATCGAAGCCGATGGCTGGAGCAAGCAGTACGAGTTCGGTGATGTCCTGAATCTCGACGTGAACGAGACGCTGCGGAACGCCCTCGCGCGTACCGGATCGCTCGAGGTCCCGATCGATCTCGATTACGGGGACCTCATGGTTCGCCAGTCCGAGTATCGCTCCTCGTGCGCGACGGTGCTGATGCTCGACACATCGCACTCGATGATCCTGTACGGGGAGGACCGCTTCACGCCGGCGAAGAAGGTCGCCCTGGCCCTCACCCATCTCATCCGCACTCAATTCCCGGGCGATACCCTTCGCGTCGTGCTCTTCCACGACTCCGCGGAAGAGATCCCCCTCGCCGCGCTGCCACAGGCCCAGGTGGGCCCCTATCACACGAACACGGCGGAAGGGCTCAAGCTGGCGCGCCGCATCCTGCTCTCCCAGAAGAAGGACATGCGGCAGATCGTCATGATCACCGACGGAAAGCCGAGCGCGCTGACGCTGCCCACGGGGCAGATCTACAAGAATTCCATGGGGCTCGATGCGGGTGTCATTGCGGAAACGCTGAAGGAGGTCGCGCATTGCCGCCGGTCGGGCATCATGATCAACACGTTCATGCTTGCCCGCGACCGCGCACTCGTCGAGTTCGTGAAGCGCGTCAGCGAGATCAGCCGCGGAAAGGCCTACTTCACGAACACGATGACACTGGGGCAGTTCATTCTCATGGACTTCCTCCGCAAGAAGACGCGTACAGTCTCCTAGTTCTCGCCGAACGATGATCTCCTTCCTGGCCGTGCTGACGCTCGGCGTCCTCCTCGGCGTGCGCCACGCGGCCGATCCCGATCACGTTGTCGCCGTTTCGACGATCGTGACGCGCTCCCGCTCCGTGGCGCGGGCGGCCAGCGTCGGCGCGCTCTGGGGCGCGGGCCACACTGCGACGATTCTCCTCGTGGGCGGGGCCATTATCCTCTTCAAGATCACGATCACGCCGCGGATCGGGCTGGCGATGGAGCTCGCCGTCGCGGGAATGCTCATCGCGCTCGGCATCGTCAACCTCGTTGGCAAGCCGCCCGCGAGCGATGCCGCCTTCGCGCCCGTCCGTCCCGTCATGATCGGGTTCGTGCACGGACTCGCCGGCTCGGCCGCGGTCGCACTCCTCGTGCTCACGACGATCACCGATCCGCGCTGGAGCGTCGCCTACCTGCTCATCTTCGGCATTGGCACGGTGATGGGCATGGTGCTCATCACCGCCGCGATCGCAGTGCCCCTCCGCTTCGGCACGGTGCGGATCGCCGGCCTGCACCGGCACCTCCGTTTCGCCTCCGGCGCGATGAGCGTTGCCCTTGGGCTGTTCCTCGTCCATCAGATCGGCATCGTGGATGGGCTCTTCACCGGCGATCCGCGGTGGACGCCGCATTAACGCGCAGGCGCATCGTCGACCTCATGACTCCGCGTGGCGACAGGCTTTCCAGGGGCCTTGGGGGGAAGAGCATGAAGAACATGAAGAGCATGACGAAGGACAACAGCATTCCTTGTGGGCGTGGCGCGAGAGACTCGGCGCCGAGATGCCGCCAACGCAGCTGTCACTGCCGTTTCCGCGGTCTCCGTGGCCTCGGCGGTCTCCGTGGTTCCACTCGGCTAATGCAGATGCAGTTGTCCGCGTTGATCCGCGGCCAATAAATGAAGTTGCAGTTGCAGTTGTCCGGTGAGTCCGCGTTCGTCCGCGGCCAATGAATACAGTTGCACTTGCAGTTGATCGATCCGCGTCGTTTCCGCGAAATCCGCGGCTGCAGTTGCCGTTGACTGTCTCCGCGGATGAGCACCCTCCGCGGCCACAGCACAATCCAACGGCCCTCGGAACCGCTGTTTGCACTCTCACGTCGATCATTTCGTGACAGCCCCCGCACGCCCCGATACCGACGTTCCGCGGCCACTCCGCATCGAGTTCGGTCGGCGGCTCCGCAGGTGGTATCGCCGCTCCGCGCGGGATCTTCCGTGGCGCAGAACTCGGGATCCGTACCACATCCTGGTCTCGGAGCTGATGCTCCAGCAGACGCAGGTCGTGCGCGTCGTACCGAAGTATGCGGAGTTCCTGCGGGTATTTCCGACGCTGCGATCGATTGCCGTGGCGACACCGGCGCGAGTGTGTGAGGCATGGGAAGGCCTCGGCTACTACGCTCGCGCGCGTAACCTGCATCGCCTCGCCACGGAGGTCACGGTCGGCGGCAAGCGGCGCGGCCGATTGCCGAACTCGACGGATGCGCTTCAGGCGCTCCCGGGTATTGGCGCGTATACCGCCGGGGCCGTCGCATCGTTCGCGTACGAGACGCGAGCCCCGCTCGTCGACACGAACGTCGCGCGCGTGCTGCGGAGGGTGTTTCAGCCGGAGCTCGACCCGAGAAGTTCGCGGGGACAGAAGACGCTGTGGGCGCTCGCGGCGGCGATCCTCCCGCGCACCGGGCGAGCAGCATGGACGCACAACCAGGCCCTGATGGAGCTCGGGGCACTCGTCTGCACGGCGCGGGAAGCGCGGTGCGGCGAATGCCCCGTAATATCGTGCTGTGTGACGGCCAGCGCGGCCGCCGGGGAGGTTACACGAGCCGGCTCTTGTACTGCCGCTCCTCCGGTCCCGTATAGATCTGTCGCGGGCGCCAGATCTTCTGTTCCTTGTCAGTCAGCCCCTCTTCCCACTGCGCCAGCCACCCCGCCGTCCGGGCGATCGCGAAGAGTACGGTGAAGTACTCCGTCGGGAACCCCATCGCGCGGTAGATCAGTCCTGTGTAGAAGTCCACGTTCGGGTACAGCTTGCGCGACACGAAGTACTCGTCCTCGAGGGCGATGCGCTCCAGCTCCAGCGCGATGTCGAGGTCCTTGTCGGTGCCCGTGATCTCGAACACGTCGTAGGCGAGCTTCTTCACGATCTTCGCGCGCGGGTCGTAGCTCTTGTAGACGCGGTGGCCGAAGCCCATGAGGCGCGAACCCTTGCCGCCCTTCACGCTCTCGATGAACGCGGGGATGTTCTTCTTGTCGCCGATCTCCTTGATCATGTGCAGCACCTGCTCATTGGCGCCGCCATGCAGCGGACCGAACAGTGCGGCGATGCCTGCCGCGACCGCCGAAAAGGGGTCGACGTGCGACGAGCCCACGCCCCGGACGGCGCTCGTCGAGCAGTTCTGCTCGTGGTCCGCGTGGAGAATGAAGAGCACCTCCAGCGCACGCGCCATCACCGGGTTCGCCTGGTACTTCGGCTCCGTCATCCGCGCGACCATCGACAGCATGTTCTCCGTGTAGGAGAGCTCGTTGTCGGGATAGACCGCCGGCAGCCCCTTCACGTGGCGATACGAGAACGCCGCGAGGGTCGGCACCTTGGCCAGCAGCCGGACAATCGAGATGTGGCGCTCGGCGGGATTGAAGATGTCCCGCGCCGTCGGGTAGAAGGACGACAGCGCGGCAACGCTGCTGCACAGCATCGACATCGGGTGCGCGTCGTAGCGAAAGCCCTCGAGGAACTTGCGGATGTTCTCGTGGACGTACGTGTGGAACGTGATGTCGTGCACCCACTTGTCGTACTCGGCGCGGTTCGGGAGCTCGCCGTTGCGAAGGAGATACGCCACCTCGAGGAAGGTCGCACTCTCGGCGAGCTGCTCGATCGGGTATCCGCGATAGCGGAGAATTCCTTTGTCGCCGTCGATGAAGGTGATCGCACTGCGACACGACGCCGTGTTCATGAACGCCGGGTCGTACGTCATCATGCCGAAGTCAGCCTCGGACTCCTTGATGGCGCGGAGGTCCAGCGCTCGGATCGTCTCATCGGTGATCGGCACCGTGTAGGTCTTGCCGGTGCGGCTGTCCTTGATCTCGAGCGTGCCTTCCCCACCGGCAGGCGCCTTCGATGCCACCGTCGCCCCCGTGTCAGTCTTCGTCATCCAGCTTCTCCAGTGATTCAGCGCGTGTGGTGAATCGCGCAGAGTGTGTCGACGCGAGCCAGCTGCGGCGAGGCGGATCCCATTTGCACCGCGCGTTTGGGAGCGCGGGACTAGGCAATCGGCATCGCACAAATGTAGCCTTAGAGCGCGTTAAAGGGCATTGGCCCCAGCGCCACTCGGAGCCCGGCTCCGTTCCCGTTCAGACCGTCCGCTCCGACCCGATGACCGCCACTCCGCTCCAACTCCTGCTCGCCGCGCTAGCCGCGGCCGCGGGAGGCGCCGTGAACGCCATCGCCGGAGGCGGAACGCTCATCACGTTCCCGACCCTGCTGGCGCTGGGTATCCCTCCGATCGTCGCAAATGCCACGAGCAGCGTCGCGCTCTGGCCCGGGACTGTCACCAGCATGTGGGGGTACCGTCGCGAGCTGCAGGGAGCGCGGTCGTGGGCGGTGCGCTTTGCAATTCCCAGCCTGGCCGGAGGCGCGCTCGGCGCCATGCTGCTCCTCCGAACGTCGAGCGAACGGTTCTCCATGCTCGTGCCCTTCCTCGTGCTGGGCGCGACCGGTCTGTTCATTCTCCAGGGTCCACTCGTCGGGTACCTCCGCGCGAGACGTGCTCGCGCCGCCATGGCAATCGACGCGGATGCGCCCGCCGCGACGGCCTTATCAGCCGCTCCGGACTCGAGGGTGCTCGCGCCACCAGCGGTGTCCCTGCTCATCTACCAGTTCGTGGTCTCGATCTATGGGGGATACTTCGGCGCCGGGATGGGGATCCTCATGCTGGCCGCGCTCGGCTTCATGGGCCTGGTGAACATCCACCAGATGAACGGGCTCAAGAACTGGGGCGGCACGTGCATCAACCTCGTCGCCGTTGGTATCTTTGCCGCGAGCGATGTCGTGAGCTGGCCGATCGCCCTCGTCATGGCGATCGGCGCAGGGATCGGCGGCTATGTCGCTTCGGGACTGGCCCAGCGCGTCGAGCAGAGCACGGTGCGCCGGCTGATCATCGGCATCGGCCTCGCCAGCGGAATCTGGCTGCTGGTCGAGCGAAGCTAGCGCGCGGCAGGCATTCAGTCGGCGCGCATCGACCCACGCCCGGCATACCGCGGGGGGCGGTGATGCCGGTCAGGCCACGGCGCGGAGCATCTCCATCGCGTCGCCGATGCGCGTCGCCTCGCGCTCCGAGCCCACGCTGCGCGCGAGTCCGATCGCCTGCGAGTAAAGTCGTTCGGCATCGACGCGACAGCCTTGGAGCACCTTGATGTCCCCCAGCACGCGATAGCACTGCGCGCGACGCAGGTCGTTCTCCTCGATCTCGAAGTAGCGGAGCGCATCGAGCGCGAGTGTCTCCGCCTGGTCGAGCCGCCGCTGCGGCGCGATGGACTCCGCGAGATTGAGCATCGCGCCGCCGAGCAGCTCGAGGTCGCCTACCTTCTTGGCAGCAACGATGGCGTGGCCCGCGATGACCTCGGCCTCCTTGAGGTTCCCTGCGTCGAGCGCCGCGGCCGCCTGGTTGTTGAGCGCGAGCGCCTCGCCCCACGGGTACCCGGCGCGCGCGAAATACCGCTGGGACTCCCGGAAGTACTCCTTCGCCGTGCCAAGATCAGCGCGCTGCGCCGCAATGGCGCCCATGTTCTGGAACGTGATGCCCGAGAGGCGATCACTGACCGTCATGCGAACGATGATCTCGAACAACGTCATCGCTGCGTCGAAGGCGCCGCGTTCCTGGTGAACGATGGCCTCGGCGTTGAGCGCCTGCGCGTACTTTTCGTCGAGGCGCGCACCGAGTGC
The DNA here is from genome assembly GCA_031426115.1 of Gemmatimonadaceae bacterium. Classification (GTDB taxonomy): domain Bacteria; phylum Gemmatimonadota; class Gemmatimonadetes; order Gemmatimonadales; family Gemmatimonadaceae; genus JANPKQ01. The sequence goes on from JANPKQ010000298.1 coordinate 52,424, forward strand.
GACCGTCGCGCTGCGCCGGGCGGAGTGGATGGCCTCGTCCCACCGGCAGCCGGCGCGGTACGTGTGTGCCTCGCGACAGTACCCCTCGCTGAGGACCTCGGGATCGCTCGCGGCATCAATGGCGACACGATAGTGCTCGAGCGCCTCGTCGAGCATGCCGAGACGCTGGTAGCGAAGTCCTTCTTCGAGCCGGCCACGTGGGTCGAGCATGAGTCTCCTCCTCAGTCAGAACGTCGTCGTGAACTGTCATCATGTGGCACGACGTTCACAATCGATGCATTGCAGATCGCACGTGTCAGCGTGGGAGCGTTGCCTCTCCGTTCCCCGCCGAGTCGAATATGCATAACCGATCTGCGAGGTATCATGTATCGGTCCAGCTTCAACACTGCTCGACGCGTTCTTCCGTTCGCCCTTCTCGTTCTCGGCGCCTGCTCCAGCGATTCCCCAGCGGCCCCTGAACTGACTCCAGCCCTCTCACGGCGCGGCGACGCCACCGACCGCTCCGCGCGGCCGGTCATCTGCCCGACCAACCAGAGCTACCGTACCGAGGGCGTCATCGGCCCAGCGGGAGGATCGCTCGAGGTTGCCGGCCACCGATTGACCATTCCGGCAGGTGTGCTCGCCGAAAGAACGCGTTTTACCCTGCGCGCCCCCGCCGGCCGGGAGGTCAAGCTCCAGCTGTCGGCAGGCCGAGCCCGGCACTACGAGTTCAGCTCACCAGTGGCCGTCACGATAAGCTACGATCGCTGCACGCGCCAGCATCAGCCGAGGACGGCCGTGTCTGCGTGGTATGTCGATGACCGCGGCCAGGAGCTGATCGAGCGGATGCCCGGCCGAGATGACCGGGCCCGGATGGAGGTGACTTTCGGAACGACCCATTTCTCGACGTACCTCGTCGCGTATTGAGGCTCCGACACCCCACAAAGTTGGGGTGGGGCCACTGGCCCCACCCCATTTGCCGTCCGCGCGCGAACATCCGGATGTCTGCTCGCGGAAAGGCAACTAGCGCTTGGCCAGGAACATCTGATGTGTTGAGCGACGACACCCGACGAGACGTCGACCGCTCGAGGCACGCCTCGCGTCGCCGGCCCTTTTCAGCGACTGTCGGCAGGAATGTCATGAGCCGGTCGACTCTTGCGGGACGGATAATGTCTCCGAACGCTCTACCCGTGATCCTCCGGGAGGGGGCCGCCGCTCGAAACGGTTCCAGCAAGCAGGGGAGCGAGGTGTAGATACCGTGTCGTTGCGCGTTTTTGAATCAGATCGCGATAGGCACGCTCGACCTGTACTACAGTGAGATTGAGTCGGGACGCGGCCTCGCCGGCGTCGAGCCCAAGGTCGTGCGCGTACAGGACCCGATCCATGGCTGCCGCTGGCAGGCTGAAGTAGAACTCCTCCTGGCTTTGAGGCAGCGAGTAGGTGTCTGTGGTTGGCGGCCGATCGGTCACTCCCTTCGGCACCCCCAGCGCGTCGGCGAGCTGATACACCTGTGTCTTGTACAGGTGTGCGATCGGCTTGACGTCCGCCAGCCCGTCGCCGCCTTTCACGAAAAAGCCCTGGTCGTACTCCAAGCGGTTTGGCGTACCTGTGACAGCGAGGTGCAGGCGGTCCGCATGGAAGTACTCGAGCATCTTGCGGGTGCGCTGCTTGAAGTTGGTTGCTGCGACGATGGTCCGGTAGACGTTCGGCGTGAGTCGCACGACGCGGTGCGCTTCGCCCGGCGGCTGCATGACGAGCGAGAACACATTGAGCCGATCGGAGCCAAAGCGGTCGCCCGGGAGCACAATCTTGAAGCGCCAGTCGTCGCGAAACTCGGGGACGATCTCCCGAATGGCATCATTCCGGCGTTGATAGCACCCTGCACTGTCGAGTATCGGAGCGATGTCTTCGACCACGCGGTCGATGCCGAGCTTGTCGGCCAGTTCCGTAGCGAGACTGAGACTCTGCGGATCGGAATCGCGTTCCGGCATGAAGAGTCCCAGCACACGTCCTGGTCCGAAAGCCCGGACGGCGAGGCCCGCGCAGACGGAGCTGTCGACGCCGCCGCTCATGGCCACGACCAGCCCACGACGCTTCAGCACATCCGCCACTTGATGGCGCAGGAGTGCGGCGATCCGGTCGATCTCGCTCGTAGTGTCGAGGCGAGGCACATCGAACGTCGCCGAGGGAGCGACGGGAAGAGCTGTTGAGGTTTCCATTGGTCTGCCCGGGCGAAGTGGAGGCCGATCGTCGGTGAGAATGCCGTTTGCAAGCTCGACGCCCCGAGACATCTACCGTCGACAACCAGGCGCTTCAAGGGTAACATCTTCCGCGTCAAGCAGTTCGGCGGCACCCACATCGATATTTTTCGCATTGGTCGGCGGTGATTCGCCGCGGGCGTGTTGCGACTCGGCAACACGCCGATCGATTAGTGTAACGGGGCCCCTACATCCTTCCTTGTGACAACCACTCCTCGCACCACGCTTCTCGGCGGTCTTTCGCCGAACCTCGCCGAGCTGCTCTGGCGGGGCGCCGCGGCGCATCCCGACCACGCGGCGATCATCGAGCGTGAGAGAACGACATCGTACGGGGAGCTATGCGAGCGCGCAAGCGCGATCGCGGGTGCGCTGCGTACCGATGGCACGGCCCCCGGGGACCGCGTGGCGATCCTGCTGGAGCGGGGACCCGAGGCCGCCGCCGCGTTCCTGGGCGCGGTCGCGGCGGGAGCGATCGCCATCAACATTAACGAGACGCTCCGACCCCGTCAGATCGAACACATCCTGGCGCACGCGCGCGCGCGTACGCTCCTGACGACCCCTGACCTGATGAGTCGACTGCCGCGTCCCCTCGAGACGTCGGCGCGGATCGTCGATACCACGACGCTGCACGGGCCGAGGCTTCACGCCCCCGTCACGCGCACGACGGATGATCCAGCACAGTTGTCGTACACCTCAGGCTCGACCGGCAATGCCAAGGGTGTCGTCCTGTCGCATGGAAACCTCTGGGCCGTGACGCGGATGGTCGTCGACTATCTGGATCTCCGCGCCGACGATCGAATCGCGAGCCTGCTCCCGTTCAGCTTCGTCTACGGATTCAATCAGCTCCTCTGCGCGCTCGGATCGGGGAGCACGCTCGTCGTGGAGCGCTCGCCGATCGCGCAGCAGCTCGTGACGACGGTGCGCGCTCGTCGCGTAACGGTCCTTGCCGCCGTGCCCCCGATGTGGGCGCAGCTTCTCGCGATGCCGGCATTCAACGCAGAGCGGCTCCCAGACCTCCGCATCGTCACGAATGCAGGGGGCGGGCTCGCGCCCGAGCTAGTGCGTCGGATTCGTGAAGCACAACCGCACGCACAACTGTTCCTAATGTACGGGCTCACGGAAGCGCTGCGGAGCACCTATCTGCCACCGCACGAAGTGGACGCCCATCCTGACGCAATCGGGCGCGCCGTGCCGGGCAGCGAGATCCTCGTGCTGCGAGACGACGGAACGCAGTGCGTGTCTGGCGAGGTCGGCGAGCTCGTGCAACGCGGGCCGACCGTCGCGCTGGGTTACTGGGATGACCCTGGGGCCACGGCGCAGACGTTTCGGCCCAATCCCTTCCGGCCCGAGGGCACCCCAGACCGGGAACGCATGGTCCATTCCGGAGACCTTGTGCGCGCCGACGACGACGGTATTCACTATTTCGTCGGACGTCGAGACCACATGATCAAGACGCTCGGCTATCGCGTGAGCCCAGATGAGATCTGCGCTGTCCTGTATGCGTCGAGACTGGTCGCCGAGGCCGTCGTGACATCCGAGCCCTGCGCTGCGCGAGGGGAGCGTATCGTCGCATGTGTCGCGTTGGCGCCTGGGGCGACGGTCTGCGCGCTTGACGGCTACTGCAAGACGGAACTGCCGCGATACATGCAACCGGCTCGGTTCGATGTCCGGGGCGACCTGCCTCGTTTACCGAGCGGCAAGTTCGACCTGATCCGGATCCGCGCCGAGGTGTTAACGACTCCGCCTGCTCTTGACTCAACAGGATGAGTAAGCGAGCCCCGCCGACCCAGGGGCGCTACAATCTCGGAGCAGGGGGAAGCTCGAGCTGAAAGGCGAAGCGCGTGCCCGTCTCCGCTCCGGTCACGACGCTGAGCTCTCCGTTCATTCCGGAAACGAGGCGCGCGCAAATCGCGAGTCCCAGCCCTGCGCTCGAAAATGACTGCGTCCCGCCTGCGTTGCCGCGAATCGGCTCGAAGAGCTGCCCGAGGATTTCTGATGGGATCCCCGGTCCGCTGTCCCGCACGGAGAACTCGACCCGAGTCGCGGTGATCTGGCTGGCCGCGAGCTCGACGAAACCCTGACGGGTGAATTTCACCGCATTCGTCGCGAGGTTGAGCAGAATTCGACTGAGCGACGCCTGGTAGCCCACGAGAAAGTCGACGGCGGGAAGGACGGTCCTGATCGTGAGGCCCTTCTCCTCTACCATCGGCATGAGGATGTCATTGACCGACTGGAACACGTCGCGCACCGAAAACGGCTCCGGCGAGCGATCGATCAACCGCTCACTGCCGCGTGCCATGTCGACGATGTCGCTGGCGATCGCGCTGAGCCCGAAGGCCGCGCTGTAGACGAGGGCAAGCTGCCGCTCCTGAATCGCATTGATTGGCCCGCTGTGGCCATTCCGGAGCGTCTCGACGAGAAACAGGATGGACGTTAGAGGGGACCGGATATCGTGGGCGACTTCCACGACAAGATCCGCACCCGTCGTGCCCCGAGCAGCAACGGGAAGCGCCTGCGCCGGTCGGAGCGCAAGTTGATCGGCAGCGGCATCCAGCGCGGCGAGCATCGCCGACAGCTCGCTTGCCCGGAGATCACACTCGCTGGAGCGCGCGTCCACAAGCAGCTGCCGCCGCACGTCGTCGACAAACGAAACCGCCCGCTCGGCGTCAAGCGTCGTGTTGACGAGCGCAGGTCCCCCGCTCGCGGCTCGGCCCAACTGGTCGGCGAGCCGACTGACCGCCGGTCCGTCGTCCGACTTCCCGAGCCGTCGCGGGGCAGCCGTCCATTCGGCGACAGTTCTGGCGATTGCGCGGTCGAGCGCCTGGGCCGATCCCGCGCTGCCAGACGTCGTCGGTTCGCGAAGGACCCGACTTCGACTGAGGACCTTTCGCTGCATCGGGGCTCGCCCTACAGCTGAGCGTTCTCGTGCCATGTTCCCGTCCTTCCGATCTGGCGATCGGCAATGGTAGCAGGCATGAACCCGGCGGTGCTGAACTGAGAACCTGACACGTCCACGTCGGCCGACTCCGCGCGCCGAAAGTTATGCTTTTCCATGAGTCGGTAGAGTGTCGTGCGGTCGATGCTCGCGAGCCGTGCGGCGCGCGACATGTTCCCGGCGGCACGCGCCACCAGGCGCCCCAGATACACGCGCTCGAAGTGAGCCACGAGCGTGTCCTTTGCGAGATGGTACGCCTGGTCCATGATCGCCGCAGGCAGGACACCTTCGGCAACGGGCGCCGGGCCGTCGTCGACCATCGGAACATCCTCGGGTCGGATGGGCTGTCCGGGATCGACAAGCACGACGAGATGCTCGATGACGTTCTGGAGCTCTCGAACGTTGCCACGCCAGGCGCGCGTGCGTAAAAGCTCGAGCGTCGCCGGCGTGAGCACCGGTGACGGCGCGCCGCGCTCCCGGTGGCGCTGCCAGTAGTGCGTGAGGAAGTGCGTCGCGAGGAGCTGAATGTCCTCCGGTCGATTCCGTAGCGGCGGCAGCTTGATCGGAACGACGCGCAGACGATAGAAGAGGTCTTCGCGGAGGACACGGGACGACACCGCTTCCTGTGGATCGCGGTTGGTCGCGGAGATGAAACGAACGTCGACTACCGCATCCTGCTGCTCGCTGCCTACGCGCCGGACAACTCCGTCCTGAAGCACTCGGAGCAGCTTGGCCTGGAGCGGGTGAGTCAGCTCCGTTAGCTCATCGAGGAAGAGCGTGCCACCGTTCGCCATCTCGAGAAGGCCCGGCTTGTCGCGATCGGCACCGGTGAATGCGCCCTTGCGATGACCGAACATCTCCGATTCCAGCAGCGGCTCCGGCAGCGCCGCGCAGTTGATCGGGATGAGCTTTCGACTCGCGCGTCGACTGTGGCGATGAATGAACTGTGCTATGACTTCCTTGCCGGTGCCGCTCTCGCCGACGAGCATGACCGAGGCATCGGTGATTGCCACCTTCCTTGCCAGTTCGACCGCGTGGCGAAACGCCGGCGAGATACCGAGGAGTGTGATCTTGTCGCTGTTGCCATTTTGCTTCAGCAGCTTGTCGCGCATCACGGTGGTTTCGCGCGCAACCATGATTGCGTGCGCCGCCCGCCCAACGAGCACCTGGAGGTGCGTTGCGGCAAACGGCTTCGCGAGGTAATCCCAGCACCCGGCGCGCAGTGCCTCGACATTCGACGTGACCGTCGGGTTCCCGGTCATGAGCACGACGAGCGTGTCCCTGTTGGCCTGGAGCGCAGCCTTGAGGACGTCCATCCCCGACAAGGGCGTCATATAAAGGTCGACGAGAACCAGGTCGAACCGGCGCCGCTTGATCAACTCTATCGCCTCGTCTCCCCGGCCCGTCATCGTGACGTTGTAGCCATCGACCTGGAGAACGCTCGCGCACCCCTCCCTGAGCGTCCGCTCGTCGTCGACGACGAGCACCGTAATACCAGCCTTGATGCTCCGATCCAGTGAAAGGGGATCGCCGGGGGAGGTCGCGTCGCTGGTGGGGCTGTACGAGCCTACGGAACCGAGGGCAGTCGTCACAAGGTGCTCCGAAATAAGGGGAACCGGCGTTTCCACAATTGAGGTGCGGCGAAGAATTTCGACTTGCGGCCGCTGCTGCGTGAGGCGGGTCACCAAATCAGGGGGTGCTCTGGGCCCGCCTAATCTCTGGCAATTGTTGGATCTGTCAAGTCATAACGAGGCATGCGCTCAACACTTCGACGACCGCCGAATCGACAGTCCTGTGGCAATCCCGCTACAGGTGTATTCGGCTCGTGCACTTGAACCCAGATCAACGCACCCCAGTGCTGGGCACGGACTTGCATGCCCGGCTGAATTTGCAATCGAAGGTCTTTTTGCATCTGACAGCGACGGCCTCTGGCCGGTGGTTTCGCCCCCTCGTCTTCCTAATTGATGTCGTTGAATAGACTGGTTCCTAGCCGTCCTGACCACGATATCCGGTTCCCGTACCGCGATGCCCTCCCCCCGATGGCGGGGGCGCCGGCAGGCACCGGGGACGATGGCAAGGGCGTTCCGTGGGCGCGGTACATCTCCGCTTTCAAGCGGTACAAGTGGCTCGTCCTCCTCGTAACCCTCTTGGGAACGGGCGCAGGGTTCGTCGCGACGCGTGTGCTCCGTCCAAGCTACGAAGTTGACGCCACGATCTGGATCTCGCGGGAGACGATGGAGGGCCGGGACGCGGGGCCGATTCGCAGCGCGGAATTGCTCAATAACCTCTCATGGCCCGAGCTGGCCACGAGCTTCGCCATCCTCGACAAGGTGGCGCGCAAGGAACGCCTCTACCTCCTCCCAGCAAGCGTCTCGGACTCGGCGTTCTTCTCCAGCTTCTCGATCGCGGAACAGTTTCGTCCAGGCGACTATCGACTCGAAGTCGATGACGCGGGGAAGCACTACGCCCTCGCTACGCCGCAGGGCGAGATCATCGAGACCGCCGCGATCGGCGGCGCGATCGGCGAGCGTCTCGGGTTCCTGTGGACACCGCCCGCCGCGGAGATGACGCCCGGACGAACAGCCGCCTTCTCTGTCCGGACGCCGCGGCACGCGGCCGTCGACCTGCGGAGCCGCCTGGTCCCGACGCTGAGAGAGAACAGCAATCTGATGCGGTTGCAGCTAGGCGGCGACGATCCGGCGCGGCTCGCCGCGACGATGAACACACTGGTCGACGAGTTCGTGATGGTCGCCGCAGACCTGAAGAAACGGAACCTCGTCGAGTTCGCAGGCACCCTCCAGCGCCAGCTCATGTATGCCGAGCGGGAGCTGCGTGAGGCCGAGATCGCGCTCGAGAACTTCCGCGTGAACACGATCACGCTGCCCTCGGAGGGCGGACCGATCTCGGGTGGGGTCGAACTGACACGCGACCCTGTGTTCGAGAGTTATTTCCAGCAGAAGGCGCAGGCGGACGACCTGCGGCGCGACCGGGAGCTCCTTGCCGGAATGCTGGCCGAGATCCGCCAGGGAACACTCGACGTCTCCGCCCTCCTCGCGGCACCCGCGATACGCGATGCGGAGGCGTTGCGAGCGGCGCTCAGCGAGTACACGACGAAGGAGTCGCAACTGCGCATGGCGCGAGTTGCGTTCACCGATGAGCACCGTGCTGTCCGCGACCTGATGACCGCGCTCGACACGCTGCGGGTCCGCACCATTCCCCGCGAGACGGCGACACTCATCAGCCAGCTGCAGCGCCGCGAGACCGATCTCCAGAGCCGCATCGCGTCCGCGTCGCGCGAGCTTCGCGACATCCCGACTCGCAGCATCGAGGAGATGCGGCTGCGCCGCAACGTGGATGTGCGCGAAACGCTGTACACAATGCTCAAGAACCGGTACGAAGAGGCCCGCCTGGCGGACGTCAGCAGCACACCGGATGTCAGCGTCCTGGACCCCGCCGTAGCACCCATCGATCCCATGCGGAACACCGCGCCTCGCATCCTGCTGGTCGCGATCTTCGGCAGTTTCGGCGCGGCGGTCGCGCTCGTACTTCTGCTCGACCGCATCGACCGGCGTTTTCGTTATCCGGAGCAGGCGACAGACGACCTTGGTCTCAACATCATCGGTGCCGTGCCGACGATCGCTCGGCCGTCGCGCGGGCGCACGACGGCCACCGACGGCGCGCAGATAGTCGAGGCGTTTCGCGCAATCCGCCTGAACCTCCAGCACGCCTGCGGATACGGCAACGGTGCCATGGCGGTGACGGTCGCGAGCCCGGGCGCGGACGATGGCAAGTCGCTCGTCTGCGCGAACCTGGCGCTGTCGTTCGCCGAGGCCGGGTGCCGCACGCTGTTGATCGACGGTGACATTCGTCGGGGGCAGCTGCATTCGGCCTTCAGTGTCGTGCGCCACCCGGGGCTCGTCGACTACCTCGCGGGAGAAGCCGTCCTCAGCGAGATCCTGCGCCCAACGACCCATGATCGCCTCACGCTGATCACGTGCGGATCGCGTCGCCTCAGCGGTCCGGAGCTGCTGACGTCGTCGGGGCTGCCATCGCTTCTCAATATGGTCCGCGCGCAGTTCGACGCAATCGTCGTTGACAGCGCCCCGCTCGGCGCGGGCATCGATGCGTTCGTGCTCGGGACTGTCACCGGCAACATGGTCGTCGTGCTCCGCTCGGGAGAGACCGACCGGCGGCTGGCCGAGGCGAAGCTCCAGCTCGTGGATCGCCTGCCGATCCGCCTCGTCGGCGCGGTGCTTAATGACGTCCCGGCGACGGGAGCCTACGAGTACTACTCGTATCTCCCGGGGTACGGCAGCGACGAGGAAGAGCGCGTTACCCCAGCGGCGCGGGGCGCGTAGCAGTTCCAGCTCCGACAGGTGGCCGCCGTCTCATCGAGGCAGTCGCCGCCCCGCCATCGCGCCACTACACCGCTGCGGCCGACGCCTCGTCGAAAGCGCGAATCGAGCTTCCGTCGCGCTCGGACCGGGCGAGGCGCAACGCGCCGCTCGCGCGAAACAGCAGCTCGACGGGATCGATCGACGCTTCGGCAAAGTTGGCCACCGCGGCGTAGCCTGCGCGAATTTGCAGGGGAAAGGAGTGGCCCTCGATATCGATCCGGCTCTCCTGGACCGCGGTCATGAGACGTTCGGCGAAGTGGCGCGCTCCCGATGCTTCCGTCGCCGGCGCGATGATGGCGAACTCCATCGGACCAAGCCGCCCGATCGCATCCGATGCGCGCCCGGTGCGCCGACAGATGTTGCCGAGATGCTCGGCAACCGGCCCCGACGCCTCGTGGAAGAGCCGCTCACGAGCGTCGATGGATTCGGCATCGGGCGCGAAGGCAATGCACGCGAGCGCATCACGGCGACGACCGGCTTCCGCGCCGAGCTCCCGTGCACGCCGGGCGAGGCCGTGGAGGCTGTAGAGTCCACTCGCCTCATCCATCAGCCCCTGTTCCCGCGACCGATCGGCTGCGTGCTTTGCACGAACGAATGTCCCGATCTTCAAGAGGAGCGCCTCGGCATCGAGCGGCTGGGCGCAGTACTCCCATGCGCCCGCCCTCAGCCCCTCGAGCCGCTCAGTCCGCGCCGCAGCACCAGATGTGATGAGGATGATCGCCGTGGTATCGCCGAACTGCGGGTCGGCCCTGAGTTTCCGGCAGATCTCGATGCCGCTCATGTCCGGCATCTGACAGTCGAGGATCACCACATCGGGATGGCTCGACAGGGCCAACTCCATCGCCTGCCGCGCGGTGTACGCTCGGAGCACGGCGTAGCCACGCGGCGCAAGAATGCTCTCGATCGACCGCAAAGCCCACTCGTGGTCATTCGCAACCAGGACTCGCGGGGGGGGCAACGACGGGTCGTGACCTGGCATTGCGGTCTCGCTCGTGGAGGAATGGCACCTGAATCTCTTCTCGAGATGCTGAAGTCTCGTGACCACCAGCGCATGAGCAGGACTCATGCGGGGCGGGCGCGCACGCCAAGTCATTCCGGTGGAAGGTCTTGGGAATATCCATCGGGCGCGCGCCTCACGGATTGACGCGCAAGCGCCACAAAACCGATGGGTCTCCGAGACGCGCCGCGAGCCGTGATGCGCGCCTTCACGACGAAGCGGTCGACATGGGTGCGGCGGCGGTGTCGCATGGGAGCGCAGTCTGTCGCCCGCTCGCAACAACTATTCGACGGGAGTGAGTCGCGCGATGCGCGTTGCATGGTGCAAGTCGTTGTTCTGCAACCCATTGAAAGTATGTGCCGCCGCTGACAAATGTAGCACGACGAGTGCATAGGGCCGGGGTCTCACACGCCCACGGCTCCTTTCCATCCGTCGATGAATTTCCTCCGTGCCTTCCTGCTCATCGCCGTCGCGCCCTGCGCGATGCGCGCACAGGCATCCGGTGGAGTCTCGAATCCGCACTACGCCGTGCGCGCGACGCTCGAAGCCAACGCCGTCGCGGCTGAGAATGCCTCGGCGGCGGCGACCGCGGAGCCGCTTCGCGAGTCGAAACGTGCCGAGGCGTGGATGCTACGGGAGCGTCTTCGCGTTGGGGATTTCCACCCGGGTGATCGCATCGCGCTGGTGGTCGAGGGCCACCCGATGCTGAGCGACACATTCAGCGTGCGCACGGGACGGCTGCTCACACTGCCAGATCTCCCGGAGATCGCGCTCATGGGGGTGCTTCGATCGGAGATGCAGAGTCACCTGACGCGCGAGATCGGGCGTTTCGTACGCGAGCCAAAGGTCCGCGTTGTTCCTCTCATGCGGGTCGCCGTGCTCGGCAAGGTCGGCCGCCCGGGCTATTACGCGCTTCCCGCTGACGCGTTGCTGAGCGACGCCGTGATGGTGGCGGGGGGCCCGAATCCCGACGCTGATCTCGCGAAGTCGACAGTGCGGCGGGGAACCGAGCGCCTGCTGCGCGAGCGCGACGTGAGCGTCGCGCTCAGTGATGGGATGACGCTCGACCAGCTGGATATTCGGTCGGGTGATGAGATCGTGATCGGCGAAAAGAAGCGTTTCAACGCCATGACGACGATCCAGGCGGTCGGCATCGGCCTTTCGGTGATCGTCGGAATCGTGACGGTGCTCGGGAACTTCTGACCCCAGGACAATGGAAACCATCGTTCCTCAATTGCCCACGGCAACCGTGACCGGAGTATCCGCAGTCCGTCGCGCCGATGGACGAGCGCTGCGGGAGTCACGTGCTCCTCTCGAGCGGTCGCGTCCAATCGAGCGCGTGCCGCATTCGGATGGCGCACCAGTCGAGCGGCGCGTGACACCGCGCACGCGGTCAGAGCCGCTGAACCGGATCGTCAGCGTGACGCTTGCACTCATCGCACTGATCGCCCTGTCGCCGCTCCTGCTGGTCATCGCGCTGGCGATCAAGGTCACGTCGCCCGGCCCGATCTGCTATCGGCAGATCCGCGTCGGCGTGGACCGCCGCCGTCGGCGGGTGGACGGGGCGACGACGCTGTACGACCGACGTGCCTGCGACCTCGGTGGCGAGGTGTTTCGCATCTACAAGTTCCGCTCAATGCGCGTCGACGCCGAACAGAAGTCCGGCGCGGTGTGGGCCACGGCGAATGACCCGCGAGTCACGCCGATCGGACGGCTGCTCCGCAAGATGCGCATGGATGAGATCCCGCAGCTCATTAATGTCGTACGAGGCGAGATGAACATCGTGGGCCCGCGTCCCGAGCGTCCCAGCTTCTTCGGACGCCTCCGCGCCTCGATTCCGGAGTATACGCTGCGGCAGCAGGCGCGTCCCGGGATCACCGGCTGGGCGCAGGTGAACCAGAGCTACGACTCCTGCCTCGACGATGTCCGTCGCAAGGTCCAGCTCGACCTCGAATACCTGGAGCAGCAGGGAATGCGTGAGGATCTGCGCATCATGGCGCGCACGATCCCCGTGGTTCTGTTCGGCCGAGGCGCCTGCTGACGGAGCCACCCAGCTCCGCAATTCTCAGCGTGACGGTGGATGACGCGGCGCGACTCTGACAGTCGCGCCGCGTTCAGCATCTCCGATCAACTGCGTCGCGAGAGCAGCGCGGCGATGATGCGCTCACCGGCCCGACCATCCCACCCCTCAGGGCGAGGCGCGGTTTCCGGACGCACCAGGCCTCGCACCAGCCCCGGGAGCGTCGCGGGGTCCGGCGCGAGTCGGTTGGTGCCCTCGGTGATCGTCACGGGGCGCTCGGTGTTCTCCCGCACCGTCAGGCACGGCACGCCGAGCGCGGTGGTCTCTTCCTGGAGACCCCCGGAATCGGTAATGACGGCGTGCGACCCCGCGACGAGATCGAGCATCTCGAGGTATCCCACGGGGGGAAGAGTCTGCACTCGAGAGAACCGAAGGCCGGCAGCCGCGAGTCGCCCTTGCGTCCGCGGATGGATCGGGAACACCACCGGCCGGTCTTCCGCCACGGTCTCGAGCGCACGGACGAGACCTGCAAGCCGCTCGGGAACATCCACGTTGGACGGGCGATGCAGCGTGACGATCACCGCATCTCCATTGATGCCGAGGCCCGCGCGGAACCCCGTCCGGCGCGCAGCGCCGAGCGTGTGGAACAGGGTATCGATCATCACGTTGCCCACGAACACGATCTCCTCGTCCGGCTCGCCTTCCCGGCGAAGCATGTCGTCGGCGTCGCGGGAGGGGGTGAGAAGCAGGTCAGCCAATCGGTCCGTGACGAGGCGATTGATCTCCTCGGGCATGGTGCGGTCACCCGACCGGAGGCCCGCTTCCACGTGTGCGGTGCGCACGCCGAGCTTCGCCGCGACGAGAACGGCCGCAACGGTGGAGTTCACATCCCCATAGACGAGCAGCCAGTCCGGCCGCTCCCGTTCGAGCACGGGCTCGATCCGCTCCATGATCCTGGCGGTCTGCTGCGCGTGGCTCCCTGAGCCGACGTCGAGGTTGATGTCGGGTGCCGGTATGTCGAGATCCCGGAAGAACGCTCCCGAGAGGCCTTCATCGTAGTGCTGTCCCGTATGGACGACGACTTGCGCGACGCCGTCGGCCGCACGCCCGGCGCGATGGACCGGCGCCAGCTTCGGGAAGTTCGGACGCGCCCCAACCACATGAAGGAGCTTCATGGGTGCGCCCCCACCGTCAGGTCACCACCGGCGGCATCTCGACGGGTCGGCTCCCACATCGCTTCCCGTTTCTGTCTCGCCGTCTCCCACCAGGCCGCGATGCCGGCGAGGTTGCTGATGAGGACATAGCTCGGCACCGCGAGCATGCTCAGCATCGGCGAGGCCGCGCTGCGGCGGGCAGCAAGCCAGCTGACAATGAGTCCGAGCACGACGGCGCCGAGGAGCCATGCCGCGGGCGCCCATGTAGCGGCGAGGATGATCATGCCGAGCGCTCCCAGCGGCATGGTCAGCGGCACCAGCCAGCGACAGAGCTTGTGGCTGAATAGCATGATGGCAAAGCGGCCGTATCGAACCGGGTTGAGCAGCGCGCGCTTATACCATAGGGTTTCCAGTCCGCGGTGCATGGTGCGCACCTTCCGTCGGAACTCTGCGTCGAGCGACTTCGCGCGCGGGACTGCGCATACCGCGGCGTCCACCGAGACCGAGCGGTAGCCATGCTCGCGCGCGATGAGCGGCGAGGCAAAATCGCGGCTCAGCGCGTCGGGGAACCGGTCCTGGTAGAGTGAGCTCCGAATCCCGTAGAAGCAGCCGCTCGCCCCAACGATCGAGCCGAGTGACGTTTCGAGGCCTCGTGTCCACATCTCGTACCCGACGTAGCCCGATTCGCCGGCGCGGGTCTGCTCGTCCCCGGTGCCTGTGCTGATGTCACGGCCGGACGCAACGCCCACCGTTGGATCGGTGAACGCTTCGACGAGCTCCCTCAATGCGAAGCGGCCGGGCCTCGCAGTCGCATCGACGTTGACGACGATCTCGCCACGGATGTGCGCGGCGGCCGCGTTCTCCGCGGCAGTTTTCCCGCCGCGCTCAGGAAGGCGGATCAGCTCGACGCCTCGCCTCGCGAACTCCGTGGCGATGGCGTCGGTGCGATCCGTGGACGCGTCGGAGATGACCAGCACGTGGAGCAGGTCGCGCGGATAATCGAGCGCGAGGACGTGCTCGAGCGTTGCGCCGAGGATGCGTTCCTCATTGTGAACCGGAATGGTCAGCGTGACCATCGGGAGCGCCGAATCGCGCGGCTGGTCGGGCCGATGACCCCGGAGGAGCGATAGCAGCCAGAGTCCGGCGGGATAGAGCGCGTAGGCGTAGGCCAGCGCGGTCAGGGGAATCGCGATCAGCGTCAGGGCGAGTCCGGTCATGTCCATCGACTCGAGAGACTGGATGGAACGGGTTCATGACGGCCTTTGCCCTGCTGCGGCGCTGGCGCCTCAAGCCCGCTCGCAACCGACCCGTGGGCGAGCAGCATGCATCCAGACATCCCGGGCTCCTACGAAGAGATGCGCGCGCCCTGGTCTCCAGGGGCGCCGTTGGCGGTGGGCGGGGCGCCGTCGAGGGCGGAGGGAGCGCGCGGCGCCGGAACCGGAGGCCACGTTTGCATCCCCACTTCCGAGTACGCCTGAACCACGGGATCGGGTTGGGGCTCGCCGACGGCGTGATACAGAGCGCGCCCGATTGCGGAGGCGACCCCATACACGGCGCAGGTCACCACGTGCAGGGGAACTGCCACCAGCGCGAAGACCACCCCTCGGGCGCGTAACAGCGATGCGAAGAACCGCGCGTTGTGGGCCACGAGCGCGAGCATGCAGAGTGCGCCGACGATGCCGAACGCCGGACTCGCCCGCCAGACCGCGAGCGCCGTGGCGGCGATCGTCGTCAGCGCGAGTGCGGCGTCGAGCCGGCTCGCCAGATACATCCGGTCCGCGCGCGTACGGAAATCCGGGAGCTGGTTCAATCGCGCGATCGATATGCCTCGGTCGACGAGATCGACGCGGAGCCACTGGCTGATCGTCCATCGCTTCAGGTGCGTGCCCTGAGCGTCGAGCACCCGAACGATTCGGTAGCCAAGCGACCGGAGTCGATCGCCGATCTCGAGCGCCTCCGCCTGCGGGCGCGGAAACCGCCACTCGTCGAAGCCCCCGGCGCGAGTGAACGCATCTCGGCGCACGAGCGCGAGGCCCGCGGAGAAAGCATCCGTGTCGCCTGCGTTACTCTGGTGCTCGACGTGCCGGAGCAGGTTGCGGTACTCGGATATGAACTTGCCCGACGTGCGGCCGGCATCGTACGCGCCGATCACCGCGCCGATACCTGGGTCCGCCCGGATCGCGCCAAGCAGTAGTCCGAGAGCATCCTGATGGACGAGCACATCGGCGTCGACGAAGGCGATGAAGGGGGCCCGGGACGCCTCGACGCCGCGATTGCGGGCATAGGCCGGACCCCGCGGGCGGCCCGTCAGGCGGACGACGAGATCGGCATGTGCCGCCGCGATCTCGGTCGAGTCATCGGTGCTGGCGTCATCCACGACGATGAGCTCCCAGCTCTCGCGCGGGAGATCCGCGCCGGAAAGCGCAATGAGCACATCGCGCAGATGCTCGCCACCCTGATGCACCGGAACGACTACCGACAGCGTCCTCGAAGGCGAGGTTCGTCGGGGGGCGCCGGCGTCCGTGTGTTGGCCACGACGGTCAGGAGACATGTCCGGGCGATGGAGCGATCCCTGTCTCTGACGTCACCGCGAGCGGGTCAGGGCTGTAGATGGGCGTCCTCCTCGGTGCGCGCCGAGTCAACACCCGAGCCGCGGCCGGCGCACAAGCGTTCCATCCACCCTTCATCGGCCTCGGCGGCTTCGTCCACGAGCATGACGACATCGCCCGCGGCCGCCGCGAGGCCCATCGCCCGCAACTGCTGGTCGGTGGCGCTCGCGGGCGCGTATATGATTCGGGCACCGGGCGCGGTCATCAGCGCCAACGCCGCCGCCGAGGGGCGCGTGGTACAGACGATGAGCAGCTCGACACCCATCCGCTGCCACCGGGCGGAACACTCGGCAAGATCGCGGAAGACCGTCGTTGCATCCGAGGATGCGACACACACGACGGAGACGCTTGGGCGTCCGTGGCCGCGCGTGCGCGCGGGGCGGGGTTCGATCGCGGTGTGAGCGCGCGGCCGTGCCTTGGCGTCGAGCATGTCCCTGTAGTTAGGACAGCGGGTCGTTCTGCGGGGACCTCTCGGAGGCCGGCGATGCGCCCACGATCGCGGAGCGCAGACGCACGTGCCCTGGCACAACCGGCGCCG
>JANPKQ010000299.1:0-2220 GCA_031426115.1 Gemmatimonadaceae bacterium
GTGGGCGCCGCGTCCGGCCTTTTTCGGCCTTCGACCTGGGAGCTTGTTGGTCGGGGAACCCCAACTGGTTCGCCGCCCGACGCCGCCGCCTTTGGTGGGCCGAAATGGGCCGGACGGTCCCGTAGAACGGGCTACATTCAAGCGATGACCCACGACTCCACCGCACTCTACACCGCCTACGCCTCGCGCGACCCGCGATTCGATGGCGTTTTCTACATCGGTGTGACATCGACCGGGATCTACTGCCGGCCGATCTGCTCCGCAAAGACGCCGAAGGCCGCGAACTGCCGCTTCTTCGACAGCGCCGCGGCGGCAGAGCAATCGCGCTTCCGTCCCTGCCTGCGGTGCCGGCCGGAGCTCGCGCCGGGCAACGCCCCGGTCGACGACGCGCATCGCATCGCCAGCATGATTGCGCACCGCATCGACGAGGGAATGCTCGACGATGGCGCCGGACTCGAGCAGATCGCGACGCAGTTCGGATGGAGCTCACGACAGATCCGCCGCATACTGCGCCAGGAGCTCGGGGTCTCGCCGATGGAGCTGGTACTCACCCGTCGCCTGCTGCTCGCGAAGCAGCTGCTAACGGAGACGAAGCTGCCGATCTCCGAAGTGGCATACGCGAGCGGGTTCTCGAGCCTGCGACGGTTCAACGATGCTTTCGGCACGCGGTACGGCATGCCGCCGACGCGATTCCGGAAAGCGGCCGACGGACCGGCGAGTGCGCAAGGCGCTGACGGGACATTCACGCTCCAGCTCACCTATCGTCCGCCCTTCGACTGGGGCAGCCTCCTCGAGTTCCTGGCGATGCGCGCGCTCATCGGCGTCGAACACATCGCGAACGATGCGTATTTGCGAACCATCCAGCTCGGGGCGCACCGTGGCTGGATTCACGTGCGGCACCGGCCCGACCGCAACACGCTCCTCGTCGAGCTCCCCCACGCGCTCACTCCTGTCCTCCCTGCGCTCCTGGGGCGGCTGCGCCACGTCTTCGATCTCAGCGCGCGCCCCGATGTGATCGCCGCCCATCTCAGCCGCGATCGCCTCCTCGCGCCGTCGGCCGCACGCCATCCCGGCCTGCGCGTCCCGGGCGCCTTCGACGGATTCGAGCTCGCGATGCGCGCAATCCTCGGCCAGCAGATCACCGTGAAAGCGGCGACGACACTCGCGGGACGGATCGTCGAGCGGTACGGCGAGCCGCTCGCGACTCCGGACCCCGTGCTCACTCACCTGTGCCCGACGGCGCCGCGGATGGCAGCGGCATCGGAGGACGATCTCTCCGCCGTCGGAGTCGTCCGTGCGCGCGCACGAACCATCATCGCGCTCGCTCGCGAGGTCGCCGCGGGTCGGCTGCTGTTGAATCCAGGCGCCGATCCTGATCGCACCATTGCGCAGCTCACGGCCCTTCCCGGCATCGGGCCATGGACTGCGCACTACATCGCCATGCGCGCGCTCAGGTGGCCCGATGCGTTTCCAAAGGAAGACGTCGCGTTGCGGAAGCGGCTCGGTGACGTCACGGCCGCGGAGGCCGAGGAGCTTTCCCAGCCGTGGCGTCCGTGGCGGAGCTATGCCACGCTGCACCTGTGGCGAGGTGCGACGGGCCAGTCACATGCTGCCGCGGAGAGCGATGAGCACGGGCACTGATGCTGTGAACGAGAAGCTTCAGAAGTGCCACGGCAACTGCGGCCGCGGAGTTCGCGGAAACGACGCGGATCGATCAACGGCCTACTGCAAACTGCATGTATTGGCCGCGGACGAACGCGGACTCACGCGGATAAAGGCAACGGCAACAGCAACGGCAACAGCAACGGCAAAGTGCAACCACGGAGGTCACGGAGGCCACGGAATCGGCAACTGCATTGGCGGCATCTCGGCGCCGAGTCTATAGCGCCACGCCCACAAGCAATGTCGTTGACCTTCTTCATGTCCTTCATGTCCTTCATGCTCTTCCTTTCCAGGCTTTTGGAAAGCCAGCCGCCAAGCGGAGCCCTGAAAAGCACAATGATCTCGACCCGGAGCCTTACCCCGTCGCGTTTCCTGGCTCTTCGCCGGCCGCACCCGAAACGCCATTCGCGAGCGCGGCGCGCTCGAGTGCCCGGATGCTCACTTCCTCCGCCTGCTCCAGCATTCGGGTGATGACGGCAAGCGCTTCGTCGAGTGCGTGCACGGGCTCGTCAGGGAATGCACACCGCAGCGACGTTGTGACTTCCTCGGTCAGCAGGG
>JANPKQ010000300.1:0-1576 GCA_031426115.1 Gemmatimonadaceae bacterium
TTCCAGGACCTGCGCTCGGGACGGCGGAGCGGTATCACGACGCCGCGCTTCGGGATCGCCGAGCTGTTGCGCAACAGCCCTACCTATCGGCGCACGGTTGACAACCTCGGCTATTACTTCGCGGTGAACGACTACATGGACGCCACGGTGTCCGTCGACTGGCGCAGCGGGGCCCGGCCGCGTGAGGGTGATCCAGGCTACATGCGCTACAACGGGGAGTGGCGGTACCGGTGGCTCGACCGGTTCGTCAGCGGGAGCGTCGGACTTTCCTACCTGAATCAGCAGGATGGCGCAACCAACACATCGGTGACAATCCTGCACTCCCAGGATTTTTCGCAGACGAGCCACCTCACCGCGAACATCAATTACGTCACCAGCACCCAGATCCAGCGGCGGACGGAGTTCGTGCCGTACCGGGCGCTCGCCACCATCGCGTCCCGGCTGAACTACCAGCAGAAGCTCGGTCCCTTCGCGATGAGCCTTGGCGGAGCGCGCACGCAGTATCCCGGGCGCGATCAGGTGGACCAGACGCTCCCGACGTTGAGTCTCAGCAGCGAGCCGATCGACATCACGCGGTGGCTCAACTGGTCCCCGTCGCTTTCCATCAACAATAGCCAGACGCTGAACGCGCCAGGGAGCGGGCCGCTGTCCTTCCGCTATCTCCCCGGTGTCGGCGGGGCGATCGACAGCGTGTCCACGACCCAGGACAGCCGTCGGTCAACGCTGTCGCTCGAGACTCCGCTTCGAATCGGCACGTTCACGTGGCGCAATTCGATCAGCGTGTCGGACATCGAGAACAACTATCCCGATACGCGCGAGATCATCGATGTCAACGACACGACGATCCGCAGCACGCGCATCTTCAGCCGAACCTTCCGCACCGACATCGACTGGCAGACCGGAATCTCCTTGCCCACCATCGCGCAGGGGACGTGGAACATCGCGCCGTCCGTCTCGGTCGTGAACATCGATCCGTCGGGCCTGTGGATACGGAACGAGCGAACCGGCGGAGAGTACGTGCGGCAGTCCAAGCGACTGCAGTACGGGGTCAGCGCCTCACCGACGTTCTTCGGGCTGTTTCCTGGGTTTGGTCCGTACACGCGGTTCAGGCACGCCGTGACGACGACGATGAGCTATTCCTATTCGCCGACCGCCAAGGTGTCCGACGAGTTCCTGGCCGCGCTTGGCCGGACGAAGCAGGGCTATCTCGGCTCACTGGCGCAGAATCAGGTCAGCCTCTCTCTGTCCACGAACATCGAGGCGAAGCTCAGGAACCGCGGCGACACTGCCGCAGTCGCGGCAACCGCGGGGTCCACCGACGGAGAGGGCACGGGATCGAAGGTGACGTTGCTCGCGCTGACCTTCCAGCCGCTGTCCTGGGATTTCGAGCGCGCACGCGTCACCGGTCGAACGGGCCTCACCAACGAGCGTTTCGGATTCACGGCGCGCTCCGACCTCCTTCCTGGTCTCGATTTCGGTGCGACGTACTCCCTTTTCCAGGGGAGCATCCTCAGCGACACGTCGCGATTCAAGCCATACCGTGAAGAAGTTCGCGCATCGTTCTCGATCAACCGCC
>JANPKQ010000301.1:0-42814 GCA_031426115.1 Gemmatimonadaceae bacterium
GATGTCGAGGGTCCGATGGCCAAGGTTGCCGAGGAGCTTGACGAGGTGCGAGAGGAGATTGCGCGTGGGCCGGTGAACGTTGGTCCCGCCGGGGCACCGATTCTCGATGCGCGCCACGCGGCGATCGAAGCCGAGCTTGGCGACCTGCTCTTCGCGTGCGTCAATCTGTGCCGAAAGGCCGGCGTGCACGCGTCGCTCGCGCTGGATCGGGCGAATGCGAAGTTCGCGGAGCGGTTTGCGAGGATGGAAGCCGTGGCCGTGTCGCGGGGGATCGACGTCGGGACGGCAGGGCTGGACGCGTTGGATGCGATCTGGGACGAGGTGAAGGCGGGGGAGAAGATTTAGATCGGTGATGGGAGCGGCACCTCGGCGAGGTCGAACTGCCGGTACATATGGGCTCAGGAGCGCGCTGCGCGCCGACCGCTGACAGACGCTGATTGCTGGTCGCTCGACGGCGGACGTGCGATGGCGGTGGCGGGGCGGCGGAGGATGTGCGCCGAGGGACAGGGGCATCGGGCCGGGTTCGAGAGCAACGTCCCGTGCAGTTCGCCCCTTCCGTGGCCTCCGTGGCATCCGTGGTTGCGGTTTGCCGTTGCGGTTGTCCGTGTGAGTCCGCGTCAACCCGCGGCGCACGCATGCAGTTTCAGTCACACCATTCGCGTCCGTCAGGGGCGCAGGCGATTCATCATGCGCGGGAACGCGATCGATTCGCGAATGTGCGGAAGGCCGCAGACCCAGGCAACGACGCGTTCGAGGCCGAGGCCGAAGCCGGAGTGCACGAAGGTGCCGTACTTCCGCAGGTCGAGGTACCAGCCGTAGGCGTCGAGCGAGAGGCCCTCGTCGAGGATCCGCTGGCGGATCCGGTCATAGTCGTCCTCGCGCTGCGACCCGCCGATGATCTCGCCGTATCCCTCGGGCGCCAGCAGGTCATCGCAGAGGACCGTGCGCGGGTCGGCGGGGTTCTCCTTCATGTAGAACGCCTTCGCTTCCTTCGGATAATCGTGCACGAAGACGGGGCGATCGTAATCGGCGACGAGAAGCGATTCATCCTCGGCCCCGAGGTCCAGGCCCCACGTGATCGAGGAGCCCTTGGCCTGGAGGCGCTCGACCGCCTGGGTATAGCTGAGTCGTGGAAAGGGGGCCACGATCGGCTCGAGCTTGCTCGTGTCACGATCGAGCTCCTTGAGCTCGGGCATGCGACGCTCGAGAACGCGCTGGACGATGTAGGAGACGAACTCCTCCTGGAGCCGCATGTTGTCGGCGGAGTCGTAGAACGCCATCTCCGGCTCGCACATCCAGAATTCGTTCAGGTGGCGACGCGTCTTGGATTTCTCCGCGCGAAAGGTCGGTCCGAAGCAGTAGATTCGTCCAAGAGCGGCAGCGGCCGCTTCGCCGTAGAGCTGGCCGGTCTGCGCGAGGTATGCGTTGCCCTCGTCGAAGTACTCGGTGGAGAACAGTCCGCTGCGCTCTCCGATTGCCGCCGTGAGGATCGGCGTGTCGACGAGCGTGAAGTCGCGGTCGTAGAAGAAGTCGCGAATGGCCTGCTCGATCTCGTGGCGGATGCGTGCGATGGCGCGCTGTCGCGGACTGCGCAGCCAGAGGTGCCGGTGATCGAGCAGGAAATCGACGCCGTGCTCCTTCGGCTGAATCGGGTAGTCGAGGGGGCTCGGTCCGAGCTGTTCGAGGTAGACGACGGAGAGCTCGAAACCACCGGGTGCACGCGCGTCGGCGCGCACCTCTCCGGTCACGGCGACGGAGCTCTCGATGGTGAGGGCGCCGAAGGTTTCCCAGCTCTCGGGGGGAACCGCGGAGCGCACCACCACGGCCTGCATCGTACCACTACCGTCACGCACGACGACGAAGGCAACTTTGCCTGACGAACGAAGATGAGCGGCCCAGCCGCGCACGGTGACCGTCGAGCCGACGTGGTCACGGAGCCGGGATATTGAAACGTTGGGGTTTTGCATTGGCATATCGAAGGATACAACAGTGGCGCGGCAAGCTAGAGGCACCGTCGGGGGCTGTCAACGCCGCTTTGGCGCTGCTGCTGACGGCGTGCGCGGTGACATTTCGCGACGTTCCCCGCGCCGGCGTCAACGAGGTGCGCGAGTACCTCGGAACGCCGACTCGGACACCCGCGGCGCTCGAACATCTCGACGCCGCGCCTGAGCTCGCATGGGCAGCGCCGACAGGACGCGGTGTCACGGGCGCCGCGGCCGTCGGCGAGCGCGTCACGATCGTTACGTCCGTCGATCGCTGGGTCTACGCGCTCGACACGCGCTCGGGGGAACTCTTCTGGCGATATCGCGGGCAGGATGCATTCGGCATCGGCGCGGTCATGGGAGGCGGTGCGGTGTACGTCGCGACCGAGACCGGCGACGGCTTCATCACCGCGATCGACCTGTACACCGGCAAGCGGCGCTGGCAGATGCGCGCCGGCCTCGTCTCGGCCCCCATGGTGCTGCGCGATTCGACGCTGTACGCGGTGACGAACGCCGGCCTGCTCGTCGCGCTCGACACGCGGACGGGGGCCACGCGCTGGTCGCGAGTCGCTGGCGCGAGCCGCGCGGGACCGCTGGTGACCGTGAGCTTCGTCGCCGTCCCATCGCTGAGCGATTCCCTGTTCGTCTTCGCCGTGGATGGCGGGCGCCCGCTGACGCGCAGCGCGCTACCGCGCGGCGTCACTGCGCCGCTCGCGATGATTCGGGACAGCCTCGCTGTCGCGGCCTCTCCAGGCGGGGGCGTCTTCGCGCTGACGCTCCCGGAGGGGACGGTCGCGTGGACCGTGGACACTTCCGATCCCGTTCCGGGCGCGCCGTCCGTTCACGGTGACACGGTGTTCGCGATCACCAACGCGTGCGGGCTCTGGCAGATCCCGAGTTCGGCGCCCAGTGCCGCGACCAGCCTCTCCCTCCCCTGTCGCACGCGGACAGGAGCGACCATCCTACGTGACGGCGTGCTCGTTGCAACAGTCGCTGGAGACCTCCTGTTCCACCAACGTTCCGGAGCGGGCCGCGAATGGAAAGTCAGTGTCGGCGGTGATCTCCGGCATCCCCCCATCGTCCAAAACGGCCAGATCGTGATCGCACCGGTACTCGGCGACGTGGTGAGCTTCCGATGAAAAGAGTGTATCCGATCGCGCTCGTCGCGATGACGCTCCTTGCCAGCGCCGCCGGCGCTCAGCAGCGAGCGCCCGCGCAGCCACGGCAGGGTCCCCCCGTCGTCAAGTTCGCGAAGTGGGGGCTGCTCGGCGTTGCCGGCGGGCTGGGGCTCTATGCATTGCAGCACAGTACGCGTGCCGAGGATGCGTACGCCGAGCTGCGTGACATCTGCCTCGAGGCACCGTCTCGCTGCGCGCACGACGGCGGCCGCTACGCCGATAGCGCCGCCGAGGGCCTGTACAATCGCGCGGTGACCGAGGACCGGCAGGCGCAGTTCGGAATCTTCGGCGGGCAGGCGACGCTGTTCGCGAGCGTCGGCCTGTTCATCTACGACCTGCGCGACGATCGCACGCCGACCACGATTCCCTATCCGGGCCGTGGCAACAGCGCGAACTTCGTGCTTGCGACGGTCATTTTCTAGATGACCATCCGTACCCGCCTCGGGCTCGGCTTCCTCGCGGTGGCGATCATCCTCGTCCTCCCGTTGATCGTGGCGCTTCGGGCGCTCGAGCAACTCGAGGACGAGACGATCGCCCTCCGCGACAACGAGTTCGCGGCGTCGCTACTGCTCGGGCGGATGCGCTCGGCGACGGACGACCTCCGGCAGGCGGAAACCGCGCTGCTCCTCGTCCCCACCGCCACGACGAATGCGGGCATGATGGCGGAGATCGACACCCTCGTGGCGCTCACGGACTCGCTGTCGCAGTATCAGCTCGACAGCGCGACCCGCAGCGTCCGCAACGCCGTACAGGAAGTCGCGCAGCACGCGCCGGTCGAGTACGCGGATGCGCTGGCCGGCCGCGCGACCGATGCGGAGAGAACCTCCGAGGAGCGAATGCTTCCGGCGATCACCCGCATCGAGCGGACGCTGGTCAATGCGGAGCGGTCGCTGCGCGCGCGCACGATCAGCCGCGTCGAGGCGACGGCAGACGCCGGTGGCGCCGCGCGGCGGCTGTCCGCGGTCGCCCTCGTCCTTGCCGCCCTGCTCGCTGGCGCCGTGGCCGTCGGGCTGACGCGATCGGTCAGTCACCCCGTTCGAGTGCTCGAGCGCGGGATGGCCGCCATCGCGGGCGGTGACTTCGCACACCAGCTCAGCATCACCGGCGGCACCGACAACGAGTTCGGCCGGCTTGCGCAGAGCTTCGAAACGATGTCGCGACAGCTGGTCGAGCTGGACAAGCTCAAGGCGGAGTTCGTGTCAGTCGCGTCCCACGAGCTCAAGACGCCGATCAACGTCGTCATCGGCTACCTCCAGCTGCTCGACGAAGGAGTCTATGGGACGCTCACACCAAAGCAGCGGGAGATCTGCGGTACCCTCGAAAGCCAGGCCCAGGCGCTGTCACGACTGGTGAAGCAGCTGCTCGATGTCAGCCGCTTCGATGCCGGCGGCGGCCGCATTGACGTTCGCCGGATGGATCTCGGGCAGTTCCTCGAGGAACTGGAGCGCGCGTTCCACGTGCTGGCGCGGCAGCGGGGCATCGCGTTTCGCGTCGTTCGCGGGGCCGAGCTGCCGGAGCAGGTGGACTGGGATGCGGATCGCATGAACGAAGTGATGGGAAACCTCATCTCCAACGCGTTCAAGTTCACCGAGCGCGGTGGCACGGTGGAGCTGACCGCCGAAGGCACGGCGGATGTCGTGCAGATCGAAGTGTCCGATACCGGCGCCGGGATCACGGCCGCGGAGCTGCCGTTCGTGTTCGAGAAGTTCTACCAGGCGGGCAATCAATCCCAGGCCGACCAGAAGGGTACCGGCCTTGGACTCGCCATCGCGAAACAGATCGTGGAGGCCCATGGCGGGATGATCACCGCGGAGAGCACCCGAGGCGTCGGCACTCGATTCTCGTTGACACTCCCCGTGGCGCCTTCCGAGGGCGGAGCATCAGTCGTCGAGCGTCCGGCCGCCGGAGCGCTGTCGTGACGTACTCGTTCGCGCTCGCTCGCCTTCGTAGCCGCAGCTGCGTGCGAGAGACGGCAATCGTGCGGCGCGGCCTCGCCATCGCTATCGCGCTGCTCTTCGTCGTCGGGAGCGGCGGCTGTGCGTTCTCGCGAGGGAGCGCGTTGCGTCCTGAGAGCGCGGCGACCGAGGCCCCCGGCGCGTGGCCTCGCGTGCTCATTGCCGCGCAAGCCGACATCGAGCAAGGCCATCACGCGGACGCGGACCGGAGACTGCGCGAGTTCAGCGCCGAGTACGCCCGGACGACCGAGGCCGTCGAGAGCACGTACTGGCGGGCGGTGTTCATGCTGGATCCCGCGAATACGGTCGCGACTCCGCGCGAGGCGGCGTCGCTGCTCGATCGCTACCTCGCGTCGCGCGCTCCGCTCCAGCACCGCTCCGAGGCCACCGTGCTGCAGCGCATCGCGAAGACGCTGGGCGCCCGCGAGGCGGCCGCGTCGTCGCCGGCACCAGCGCCGCGCGTCGTGGCAGACCCAACGCGCGAGGCGGAGATCAAGGCGCTGAAGGACGAGCTGGAACTGACCAAGGCGGAGCTCGAGCGGATCAAGAAGCGGCTCGCACCGCCGCCAGCCACTCCGCCGCCGCTACCCGACACGGAATAGCTCCAGCGCGCGTGCGTAGCGCTCGCCGAGCACGCGGCGCAGTCCCGCGTGCACCGGCTTGTCCAGCTCGGGATCGCTCGCAAGGACGCGCTCAGCGGCATCCCGGGCGAGCTCGTTCAGCGCTTCGTCCCGAAGGGGATCCGCAACACGGAAGGTGGGGACACCGCTCTGCCGCTCGCCGAAGAGGTCTCCCATTCCGCGAAGCCGCAGGTCGGCGCGCGCGATCTCGAAGCCGTCATCCGTCGAGGCGAACACCCGCAGCCGCTCCGCCGCATCGGGACTGAGGTCGCCGAGGAGGATGCAGAAGGCTTCGTCGGCGCCGCGCCCCACCCGGCCCCGAAGCTGATGGAGCTGCGACAGCCCGAACCGCTCGGGATGCTCGACCAGCATCACGGTCGCGTTGGCGACATCGATGCCCACCTCGATCACCGTCGTCGCGACGAGCACATCGATGTCGCCATCGCGAAAGCGCCGCATGATGATGTCGCGCTCCGCTGCCGGAATTCGCCCGTGCAGCAGCGCGAGCCGTCGGTGCGCGAGCGAACCTGCCTGAAGCTCCCCGAACATTGTCGTCGCCGCGCGCAGGTCCGTCTTCTCGGACTCCTCGATCACCGGGTAGACGATGTACGCCTGACGACCCTTGCCGATCTCGCGATCGAGAAATGTCAGCACCCGCTCCCGCGATGACTCCGGGCGAAGCGCCGTCGCCACGGGCAGCCTGCCCGGCGGGCGCTCGTCGAGCGTGCTGACGTCGAGGTCGCCGTACATGGTAAGCGCGAGCGAGCGCGGAATCGGGGTCGCGCTGAGCAGCAACATGTCGGGCCGCTCTCCTTTCCCGGCAAGCGCGGCGCGCTGCTCGACGCCGAACCGGTGCTGCTCGTCGATCGCGGCGAACCCGAGCCGCGCGAAGGTCGTGCTCTCCTGCACGAGCGCGTGCGTCCCGATGACGAGCACCGGCTCGGGGCGCGCGAGCTCCTCGGCGATGCGCCGCCGCTCCGGCGTCGCCATGCTGCCGGTGAGGAGGAGCGGGGTGATGCCGAGCGGCGAGAGCAGCCCGCTCACCGTGCGCAGGTGTTGCTCGGCGAGGAGCTCGGTCGGCGCCATCATCGCGGCCTGATAGCCGTTTTCCATCGCGAGGAGCGCGGCGAAGAGCGCGACGATGGTCTTGCCGCTGCCGACGTCTCCCTGGAGCAGGCGGTGCATGCGCCGGTCGCTGCACATGTCGGCGATGATCTCGCGCGTCGCGCGGACCTGTGCCGATGTCAGCTCGTACGGCAGTGCCGCTCGCAACGCGCTCGTGAACCGGCGCTGGTTCACGAACGCGATGCCATCGCGCCGGCTGCGGGCGAGTGCGTTGGCGCGGCGGCGCAGCAGGTGGACGAACAGCAGCTCCTCGAACGCGAGGCGCGCGCGGCCCGCAAATGCATTCGCGAGGCTCGTGGGCCGGTGGACCGCGCGCAGTGCCTCGGGGAGCGGGAGGACGCCCGCCGCCTCGTGGATATGCGCCGGCAGGTACTCGGTGACGAGGGGCAGCAGCGCGTCGAGATGTGTCTCGATGAGCGTGCGGATGACCTTGAACGAGAGTCCCTCGGTCGCCGGATACACCGCGAGAACACGCCCTTCGCTCGTCCCCTCGTCGGAGTCGCCGAGATTGATGTACTCCCGGGGCTGAAGCTGCCGGCCGTGGTAGAAGCGCACCTGGCCGCTCAGCAGCAGGATGTCGTTCTTCGAGATCGTCCGATCGAGATACGGCTGTCCGGGCCATGCCACCTCGATCATCCCCGAGTCGTCGCGGACGACTGCCTGGAAGATTCGCAGGCCCTTCCTCGTCGGGATGATGCCCTTCGAGATCACGGTGCCAATTATGGTCGCATCCATCCCCGTCTCGAGCGACGAGATGGGCGAGACGGTGCTGGCATCCTCGTAGCGGTGCGGGATGTGGTACAACAGGTCGCCTGCGGTGACGATGCCAAGCTTCCGCAGCATGTCGGAGCGGCGCTCGCCAACGCCCTTGAGGTATGTCACGGGCATGTCGAGCCGCAGCCGCGACTGCACGGTCCCGGAGCTCGGCGGACGTCGCCTCGGGTCGTCTGCCACGCGCGGCCGCGCTACTCGGCCAGGAGCTCGCGCGAGAACGACTCCGCGTCGAACGACTCGAGGTCGCCGATCTTCTCACCGACCCCGAGGAACTTCACCGGAACATCGAGCGCCTCGTGCACGGCGACGACGATGCCGCCGCGCGCGCTCCCGTCCACCTTGGTGACGACGAGTCCCGTCACGGGAACCGCCGCGGTGAACGTCTTCGCCTGGACGAGCGCGTTCTGGCCAATGGTGCCGTCGAGCACGAGCAGCGTCTCGTGCGGGGCGCCGGGCGCGCGCTTGCCGATGACGCGCGCGATCTTGCGCAGCTCGTCCATGAGGCTGTCGCTGGTGTGGAGGCGGCCGGCGGTGTCGACGATGACGACGTCCAGCTTCCGTGCGATCCCTGCATCAACGGCGTCGAACGCCACAGCGGCGGGATCGCTGTCGTTCTTCCCGCTGACGAAGTCGGCGCCGGCACGGTCCGCCCAGAGGCGAAGCTGGTCGGTCGCCCCCGCGCGAAAGGTGTCGGCGGCGGCGAGGAGGACGCGCTTGCCCTCGGAGCGATAGCGTTGCGCGAGCTTGCCGATGAAGGTCGTCTTGCCGGCGCCGTTGACGCCGACGACCAGCACGATGGTGGGGGCGATGTCGGCCACCGCGAGCGTGGGATCGCTGTTGCCAGCTCGCAGCGCGCCCTCCACACCAACGCGCAGCGCTTCAAGGAACTCATCCTGGTTGCGGATGTCGCCACGCGTCGCGAGCCGTTCGACGTCGGCGACGAGCCGCATCGTCGTCGGCACGCCGAAGTCGGCCTCGAGCAGGAGCGCCTCGAGCCGCTCGATCGAGCCGGGATCGACGCCCTTCACCAGCACGCCGACGTCGGTCAGCGCGATGTCCTTGAGGCGCTGCCACAGGGAGCGCTTCGGAACATCCTCCACGCGTCGCACGATTCTCATTCGGTCAGTCCATCCAGAGCGTGAGCGGGTCGCGGCCCGGCGTTCGTAGCGGTGCACGCAGCGCGCGGAATGGCCCCGGTCATCGCCAACCGCGGCGACGTCGCACGATCCACTCCGCGCACAGCAATCCGAGCGCGAGCGCATAGATCCACGGCCATGCGCGGAGCCGCGGGGCATCCCCGGTCGCCGGCGCGTCGCCGACTTCGCCGGCAGAAACGTTCGCCGCACGCGGCAACAGTTCCCGCGAGGGATTCACCGCCAGCACTGCGTCACCGCCTCCGTACTTCACATCGTAGACGCCAGGCGGCAGCGGCGCCGACTCTGCCACACTCTCCCCGTCGGCGAAGCGGAGCGTCACCGAAATCGCTCCGGCGGCACCACCGCGCGGCACGATCGCGAGCGTCATCACGGAGTCGGAGCCGATGCCGCGCCGCCACCTGATCCGATCTCCCGCGCGCAGCACCGGCTCGGCGACGGAAATCGGGCGCGGGGACGTCCGGTCCTGCAGCAGCCAGTCGAATATACTGCCCCACAGGGCGGCATACGCTTCGGCGCTGGCGCCGGCGCGGAACTGCCATCGCCACAGGCCCGACGCGCCGACGATCACCGTGCGTCGCGGCCGCTCGAGCCCGACGATGGCGGGCCGGCGCTCGAACTGGCGCGCCCGCTTCGTCTCGAGCCCCTCCCATGCCCCCGTCGGCAGGCGCGGCGCGACATCGATCGGCGGGAGGCTGTCCCACCGCACTCCCGACAGGCCCGCCGCGAGCGGCGAGGGCGGAGCGCCTGTCGCATACCAGTCGCCCCGTTCCGCAACGGGAGGCATCAGTGCGAGCGCGCCGGGCGTGGCCGTCAGCGGCGCTCCGAAAACCGTCGTGTCGCCGTGGAGCACAAGCAGCGGGGCCGCACGCGCGGCGCGGCGCACATCCGCCTCATTCACGGGGGCAAGCGAACCGTCCACGCGCCACTGTCCCGGCGCGACGCGGAAGTAGCCGCGTGTCGGGAGCGACAGGGTGCCTCGCAGCACCGCGATGGCGTAGCGTGCATCGAGGTCGGGCGAGGTCGAGACGAACACGGCACCGGCCGCTTCCGACACGTCGATCACCGCGAGCAGCGTGTCGTTGCGCCGCTCCGCGTCTCGCGCCGTGACCGCGACCGCACGGATGATCGTCTGGCCATCCCCCCGCGCCAGGGGGCCGCGCAGTGCGATGCTGCGTTCCGTGTACGGCGCAAGCGAATCCATGGTGGTCTCCGCGACCGGCGTGTCGTTGGCGGTGAGGACGACCCTGGATGGCCCGGAGCCCGCGCCTCCGGAGCTCACAGTGACGCGCGCTTCGAGGGTATCGCCGCGCGTGTGGCTCCGCGGAAGCGCGAGCGCCACGATGGCGAGGTCGGTGTGGGACGGGGTTGGAACGACCTCAATGCGTGACCCCGCGGGAAGCTGCGCCAGCGTTTCCGGGTCATCCGTACGGCCATCGGTGAAGATCGCCAGCGGTCGTCCCGCGGCGCCTGCGCGGCTGATCGCGGCGCGCACGCGCGAGGCACGGTCGCTCGGGACAGCACGTTGACCTGCCAGCCGAACGGAGTCACCGAACGCGAGAACCGAGTCACCGCCGAGCGCGCGCGCCTGGGTCAGGGCACTCGTCCAGGCAGCGCTGTCTCCACCCTGCAGCCAGCTCTCGGAGACGTCGAGCGCGACGAGTGGCGGCGGCACGCGGGAGGGCCCGGCGGGCGCATCGAGCAGCGCCGCGATGAGGGCGGTCAGCGCTCCCGCGCGAAGGGCCGCCGGGAGTGCGCGCTCCGGGATCCGGCGCGCGTTGCGCCAACCATATGCGACGACCGCGATCGCGATGCCTGCGACCGCGGCCAGGAGCCAGGTGAGCATTGGAGAATGGTAGCGGGCGACGTGCCCCCCCGCTCCGGGCTACTGGAGCGCGGCCAACCTCACGAGACCATCCGGGCGATCGAGCGAGATCCGCATGCGATCGCGCACCACGGCGAAGCGGGCCTGCTCCTTCGCGGGAATGGGATCGGCGTTACCCTGGCCGCGCAGTGCGGTGCTCGGGTTCCGCTGCACACCACCGACGAGCACTTCGAAGTGCAGGTGTGGGCCGGTCGCGAGACCCGTCATTCCGACGTAGCCGATGGTATTCTCGATGTTGACGCGAGAGCCGGTGCGAACGCCCTTTGCAAAGCTGCGGAGGTGCGCGTAGCGCGTGACGAAGCCGTTGCGGTGGCGAAGGTCAATGACGTTGCCGTAGCCCGACTTCCTCCCCGCGTACACGACGGTGCCGTCACCGATCGCTCGAACTGGCGTCCCCGATGCGGCCGCGTAGTCGGTGCCCTTGTGCGCACGCATCGTCTGGAGCACGGGGTGCCGTCGCGAGCCGAAGACGCTCGAGATGCGGCGGAACTGGAGCGGCGCCTGCAGGAACCCGGTGCGCATCGCCTTGCCGCTCTGGTCGAAGTACTTGCCGGTGGCGCTCGCGGTCTCGAAGCGGATTGCCTCGGTCTCCTTGCCGGACAGCTTCAGCGACGCGGCGAGGATCGTCCCGATGCGCACAATGCCTTGCGGTCCGGTGGCTCGCTCGAAGAGCACGCGGAACTCGTCGCCGACCTGGAGATCGCGGCTCATGTCCACGCGGTACTCGTAGATGTCGGCCAGCTCGCCGGCGAGTTCCGCGCGGGCAGGTGCGGGGAGCATCTCGAGCGCGCTGACGTCCATCGCGCCATACAGCGTCGAGGTGATGCGGCCGCGGATGACGAGCGTGTCCGTCTGCCACGGAAGACGATCCTCGCGGCTGACCCAGCCACTATCCGTGCGTTGCACCGTGAGCAGGCGGTCGACGGCGAGCTGGAAAACGACCGTGGACGGTACCGAATCCGAATCGAGGCGTGAGACCAGCACTGGCATGCCCGCGGGAGCGCGGCGCGCGTCCAGCGCCGTTGCCGCACGCAGCAGCTCCGCTGCCGACTGACCACCGAGGCCCTGCCGCGCGAGGAGCGCCGACAGCGTCTCGCCGTTGCCCAGCGTGTCGGACTGCCGGAACCAGAGCGGTCGCACTTCGACGGCGCTCATGCTGGGCGGGCGTGCGGGCGGGAGGGGCGGGTTGAGCTGGAGTGCCCCGATGGCGAGGACGCCGATGACGGAGTAGGCGATGCCGCGTGCGGTCGCGTCGGTCAATCCATCTGTCTCCGAATGAAGGTCGGGATCTCCATGTCGCTGAGATCCTGGCTTGGCGGCGCTTCCTTCGGAGGCATGATCGAGTTCTGCGGCCCGATACGGCGCGGGACGCCGTCGGTGGGGCTGATCCGCGCGACCGAGCCGGTGTTCCGTTGCGCGCGGGGCGTCGGGAACGGAAGCACGGGCGCACTCTTCGTGACGACCGGCTCCTGCACCATCGGCTGCGTGTTGCCAGGCTGGCGGTCGAAACCCGTCGCGATGACGGTGACCCGAATCTCGCCCTGCATCGCCGGCTCGTGCACGGCGCCGAAGATGATCTCGGCGTCATCGCCAACGGCGTCGTGAATGATCTCGTTGATCTGGTGAACCTCGCCGAGGGTGAGGTCCGCGCCACCGGTGATGTTCACGAGGACGCCGGTCGCGCCGGAGATCGAGACGTTGTCGAGCAGCGGGCTCGAGATCGCCTGCTGCGCCGCTTCCATCGCGCGGTTCTCGCCGCGCCCGATGCCGGTGCCCATCAACGCCGCGCCGCCGGAGTGCATGACGGTGCGCACGTCGGCGAAGTCCACGTTCACGAGGCCGGTAACGCTGATGAGCGACGAGATACCCTGCGTCGCGTGGAGCAGCACTTCATCGGCCTTCTTGAGCGCGTCCTGGAACGGAATGCCCTTGCCGACGACGGCGAGGAGGCGCTCGTTCGGGACGACGATCATCGTGTCCACGTGCTTGCGCATCTCGGCGATCCCGAGCTCGGCCTGCCGCATGCGCTTGCGTCCCTCGAAGAGGAACGGCTTCGTCACGATGCCGACGCAGAGGGCGCCGGCCTCGCGCGCGAGCTCGCAAACGATCGGGGCGGCGCCAGTGCCCGTGCCGCCGCCCATCCCGCAGGTGATGAAGACGAGGTCCGCCTTCGAGAGGCTGTTGAGCACCTCTTCGCGGCTTTCCTCGATTGCCTGCCGCCCGATTTCGGGGCGCGCGCCGGCGCCGAGCCCTCTCGTCAGCTTCTTGCCGATCTGGATCTTCACGTCGGACTTGGAGCTGAGGAGCGCCTGGGCGTCGGTGTTCACGGAAATGAACTCGACACCCTCGAGCCGCTCCTCGATCATCCGGTTGACCGCGTTTCCGCCGCCACCGCCAACGCCCACGACTTTCATCCGGGCGCCGGACGATGCGCTCTCCTCGAGCTCGAAGATCATTGCGAGTGGGACTCCAGTACGACGAGAGTTGTGATGAGATCGAGCGGTGGGCGACCAGCTTCGATGGGGCGAGCCGACTCGCGGACGAGAGGAGAATCATCAGCGCGACTCTGAAAAGCTCGCCCAATATAATGTCTTTCGTCCGATCGACCACACATTTGACGACCCATGGGAAAAAAAATTACGAAGCGGCAAGTCGAGTGGTTATCCACACTTCGATTGCATGAGGCAGCTTTGTAATGGGTGCCCCGCTGGCTCATAGGGAGCGAGGGGGTGGGCCGGTGCGCAGGAGTGGGCTTGGCCCGCGGTTTTCAGGGGCGAAACCCGAGGTCGCGGGAGGCGACGCCGAGGTGTGGGCTGGGTGCGACAGGGCTTCGTAACCGGGGTCACGTTTCCGAACAGCGGCTTCGGGAAGGCCAGGGCGTCGAAGGCCAGAGCGTCGGGAAGCGGTATCGGGCAAACCGGAGGGCGGCACAACGTACGTAGAAAAGAACAGCGTGAACTCCCCCACGCCGTTAAACCGTTTGCCGGCGTTGACGACGTTGACGCAGTTCACGCTCTTCTGTTCTACGTACTGTTTACCGCCGTTCAATTTTGCCCGATGTCGCCGTCGACGCCGTAGCCTTCAACGCCCCACCCGGAACAAGACACGGAACCCCGCCCAGGATCGGAGTTAAAAGAAGTCCTGCAGCCATGTCTTGACCCGGTCTGCAATCTTGTCCACGCTCGCCGGCGTCTTCCCCCCCGCACCGGTGCGCTTCGCACCAGACACGCCACCGAGCGCCAGCCGAAGCGCGCCATACTGCGCCAGCCCCACGACCGTCGCGAAGCGCGGCGCGTCGACGGAGTCGGCGAGGCCTCCGAGATTCTCCGCGGGCGAGCCGACTCGAACCCCGGTGCCGAAGACATCGTTCGCGAGCTCCGCGGCGCCCTGCATCATCGCCGCGCCGCCGGTGAGCACGATGCCCGCGCTGAGCTTTCCGGCGTAGCCCGCGGCGTCCACTTCGCGCTGCACGAGGTCGAAGATCTCGTCCATCCGCTGGTGAATGATGTGGGCGAGCAGCTCGCGCGGGATCTGCCGGCGACCCTGCGCGGGCGTGCTCGGCAGCTCGAGCTGTTCGTTCGAGTCCACCATTGGCTCGTACGCACAGCCATAGCGTTCCTTCAGCCGTTCGGCATCGGCCTGGGTGAGGCCGAGTCCCTGCACGATGTCGTTCGTGACGTTGTTGCCGCCGTAATTCACCGTGCCGAGGTGTCGGATCTTTCCTTCCTGGAACACCGCGATGTCGGTGGTGCCGGCGCCCATCTCGACCAGCGCGACACCGAGCTCCTTCTCGTCCTCGCTCAGCACGCTGAACGCGCTCGCCAGCGGCTCGAGCACGAGCTCCTTCACGCCGTAGCCAGCGCGTTCGACCGCCTTGCGCAGGTTCATCGCTGGCGAGCTGGCGATCGTCACGAGGTACATCTCGGTCTCGAGCCGCATGCCGGTCATCCCGATCGGATCGCGAATGCCGCGGTTCCGATCGACGCTGTACTCCTGGGGGATGGCGTGGAGCAGCTCGCGGTCGGGCGGGATGGACTGCGTGCGCGCGACCTCGTGCGCGCGATCGACATCGGCCCTGGAGATCTCATCTCCGTTGACCGCGACGACGCCCGGGCTCGTCATCGCGCGCACGTGCTCGCCCGCGATACCCGCGTACACCGCGTCGACGCGCGCGCCGGCCATGCGCTCCGCATCTTCCATCGCCTTCCGGATCGAGCGCGTCGTCTCCTCGATGTCCGAAACCACACCGCGGCGGAGCCCGGTGGTCCGCGCCTGGCCCACACCGAGCACCTTGATCGTCGGGTGTCGCGGAAGGTCTCCGACGACCTCCGCGAGGATGGCGGTGGTCTTTGCCGAGCCGATATCGAGACCGGCGACGATGCGATCAGAGGTCATGGAAGTCTGGCGATCACCTGTTCACGATAACGAAGGTCGAGCTCCGCCGCGCGCAGCTGCTTGTTCGCGAGGTCGCGCTCCACCGGAAGTATGTCCGCGAGGCGCTGCACCGTCACGTCCGCCATTGCGATGATGGTGAGCGTCGCGAGCTCGAGGCGCACCTCATCGCCGGTGCGGCGCGCCTGGCTGATCCGGTCGAAGAGCGCCGGCTGCGCCGCCCGGATTCCCGCGAGCAGGCGAAGGAGGGTCGTGTCGCGCTGCGCGACGAGGGGTAGGTTGACCGCGGTGCGGCTCGGATCCATCGGAAGCACGACCCCTCGTGCATCCACCACCGAGAATCCCGTCCGCGTCGGGACCATGGC
Organism: Gemmatimonadaceae bacterium; assembly: GCA_031426115.1. Taxonomy (GTDB): domain Bacteria; phylum Gemmatimonadota; class Gemmatimonadetes; order Gemmatimonadales; family Gemmatimonadaceae; genus JANPKQ01. The sequence goes on from JANPKQ010000301.1 coordinate 15,431, forward strand.
GACCGGGAGGTGCTCGGTCACACGGGCGACGAGCGTCCCGGGCAGCTTCCGCCGCAGGCGTACATCGGCGACCTGCGGGTGGGCCGCGACGCGCGCGGCAACCGGTCCGAGATCGATCCAGATCGACTGCGAGGTATCGACCTTCATGCGTGCCGCGACCTCGTCGGGCGCGAGATAGCGCAATCCTTCGATCTCGACCTTTCGCATCCGGAAGAACGAAAGTTCCGAGAGGGCACGACGTCCCCACCACGGCGCCGCGACGACGACGCCGAGTACCGCAATCACACCGGCGATCCGCGCGCGCCGACGCCAGCGGTTCGGAGGCGGGCTCGCGGGAGCACGCCGCGCTCCCGGCCGTGGCGACGCGGCGGTCGGCGCGGTGAACTCGTCGTCGTCCCAGTCGCTCACGCGCGGTCCAGGCGATCGAGGAGCTCCGGCCCCGTGCGCGTGATGTCGCCTGCACCGATCGTCAGCACGACGTCGCCCATGCGCACCGCATCGGCCAGCGCATCCGCGAGCAGCGCGCGCTCGCCGCGCCAGCCGATGGCGCCGCCCGCATCCCCAAGAGCCCGCTCGATGAGATCCGACGTCACGCCAGCGATGGGCTGCTCGCGCGCGGGATAGATCTCCGTGAGGAACACCACATCGGCGCCGGCCAGCGCCTCGCCGAACTCCCGGGCGAAATCGCGCGTGCGCGAGAAGAGATGCGGCTGAAACGCCGCGATCAGCCGTCGACCGGGGAACGCGGCGCGCGCCGCCTCGAGCGTTGCGCGGATCTCGGTGGGATGATGCGCGTAATCGTCAACGACGCTGATGCCGCGGCGCTCGCCGAGACGCTGGAAGCGACGCTCGACCCCGCCGAAGGATGCGAGCCCCGGCGCCATCTGCTCGAGGCGCGCACCGAGCGCGAGGCCCGCCGCGATTGCCGCAAGCGCGTTGCGAACGTTGTGGGCGCCCGGAACGCCGATCGCGACGCGCCCCAGGGAGCGCCCCTCGAACACCGTATCCCACTCCTGCCCGGCGCCATTCACGACGACATCCCGCGCCCGGAGGTCGGCCGAGCCGTTGATCCCGTAGCGGATGACGCGCGCCCCTCGCGGGACGACAAGCGACGTGGCACCGGCATCGTCGCCGCACAGCACGATCGTCTCCGCCCCGCCGACGAACTGCGCGAACGCACCGCGGATGTCATCGAGATCGGCGTAGATGTCGAGGTGATCCGCCTCGACGTTCGTCACCACCGCGACGGTCGGTGCGAGCGCGAGGAAGGAGCGATCGTATTCGTCCGCCTCGACGACGAAGAGCGACTCGCTGCCCGATTTCATGTTGCCGTTCCACGACCCGACGCGACCGCCGACGATCCCCGTCGGCATCAGGCCGGCCGCGGCGAGCGCCTCGGTCGTCATCACCGTCGGCGTCGTCTTGCCGTGGGTGCCCGCCATGCCGACGAGCCGCCCCCCGGACCCCGCGTCACCAAGCGCTTCCGCACGACGGATGACGGGGATGCCGAGATCCCGCGCACGGACGAGCTCGGGATGATCGCGCGGCATCGCCGACGTGACGACGAGGGCGCGCGCCAGCTCGGCGTGTTTCGGATCGTGGCCGGTCGTAACCTCGATCCCGGACCGGCGGAGGTCATCGGTTGCCCCTGGATTCGCATCGCAGCCAGTGACGACGACGCCGCGGCGAACGAACAGCTCGGCAAGCGCGCTCATCCCGGCGCCGGCTATGCCTACGAAGTGGACTGGTCGGCGATCGTTCGGCGCGATGAGAGGCATGGTGGCGCGGGGAATATAGGCCGCGCGCAGAGGCCACTCAAGAGCGAATCTGCTTTACATCGAGCAGGGTAAGTATGCGCCGAGCAATGGTCTCCGCCGCATCCGGCCGCCCGCGCGCAGCGGCGGCGGCAGCGAGACGCGCGAGGCGCGCGGGATCGCTCGCGAGCGACGCGAGCGTCTCGGTGATGCGCGTCGGCGTGAACTCGGCCTGCGCGAGAAACACCGATGCGCCCGCAGCCTCGAGCGCGCGCGCGTTCGCCGTCTGGTGATCAGCAGCCGCCGTCGGCAGCGGCACGAGGACGGAGGGAACGCCCCAGGCGCAGAGCTCCGCCGTCGTCATTGCGCCTGCGCGGCAGAGCGCGAGATCTGCAGCTGCGTACGCGTGCGCGATTGGCGCGAGGTACGGTCGCACACGAACGCGCTCGCTCTCGAGCGAGGCGTATGCGTCGAAGCCTCCCTTGCCCGTCGCCCAGATGACCTGCCACCCGTCGGGCACTCCAGCGCGCACCCACGCGGCAACGACGTCGTTCACCGCGCGCGCGCCCTGGCTGCCGCCGACGATGAGCAGCACCCTCCCGCCGGGGGCGAGACCCCAGCGCTCGCGCGCGTCTATCGGATCGGGACGTGGTGATGGCGGCGGCTCGATCGGGTTGCCGGAGTTCACCATCGCGGTTCCGGCGCCGTGGGGCAGCAGCGCTGCCGCCTCGGGAAAGCCGAGGTATACCTCGCGCGCCCAGCGACTGAAGGCGCGCATCGTGAGCCCCGGATGGCTGTTCTGCTCCTGCAGCACGTACGCGCGCCGATGCACCGCGGCGTAGGCGAGCACGAGGCCCGCTGCGTACCCGCCCGTGCCGACGACGAGACGTGGCTTTCCGAACCGGAGCTGTCGTCCGATCTGGCGCCACGCCGTCGCCGCGCCGCGCACCGTGCGCCAGTTGTCCCACGGGCGCGTACGGTAGAGCGGATGGAGGTCGAGCAGGGCATGCGGGAACTCGGTGCCGGGAAGCACCTCCCGCTCGATCCCCCGCTTCGCGCCTATGAAAAACGGCTCGACGGATGAATCACAACGGACGAGGGCTCGCGCGATGGCGAGCCCGGGATAGAGATGTCCGCCTGTGCCGCCGCCCGCGAAGATGACCTTCACGCGGCGCTCACGACGTCGCCATCGCGTATGAATCGTGCGCCCGCGCCGCAACGACCTGTTCCCGACGACTCCCGATGTTCACGAGAATGCCGGTCATCAGGCACGTCAGGATGAGGTTCGAGCGGCCATACGAGATGAAGGGCAGCGTCAGTCCCGTCGTCGGAAGGAGGCCAATCACGACCCCGATGTGCACGTACGCCGTGATGACGACGGTCACCGTGAGGCCGATCGCCACGAGCTGCTGAAAGGGCGTGCGCGCCTCGCGCGCGATGCGGAAGCCGAGCCACCCATATGCCGCGAAGAGGAGGATGAGGAAGGCGAGGCCGAGGAAGCCCCATTCCTCACCGATGTTGCTCGCGACGAAGTCGTTGTAGGGCAACGGGAGGAAGCCGAGCTGCTGGCGCCCCTCGCCGAATCCCTGACCGAAAATCTGTCCCGATCCAACGGCGATCAGCGACTGCTTGAGCTGGTAGCTCATCGTCTCCGGAGCGGCGCCGGGATCGAGGAACGACACGAGACGGAGCGCGGCGTACTGGAGGCGCTGCACCTGGCTCCACAGCAGCGGGATCGCGAGCGCACCGAGCATCACGAAGTGACCGACCCGCACGCCGCCGGCGAACAGGATGATGCCCGCAACCAGCGTGTACATCATGGCCACCGAGAGGTCGGGCTCGAGCACCGCAAGGATGTCGAGGGCGCCGATGACGATGAGAAAGGGCAGCAGCCCCTTGGTGAGCCGCCGCATCGCCTCTCCCTTCTTCACGACGAGCATCGAGGTCCAGACGATCACGGCGAGCTTCCCGAGCTCCGACGGCTGGATCGCCGTCCGGAACAGGAACCGTCGTGACCCATGCACGCGCGGGGCGATCGATTCGGTGAACGGGAGGACGATGAGCAGCAGCAGGACGATGGAAAGCCCCATGATCGGCCACGCCCATCCATTCCATCGTTCGGCGTCCACCTTTGCCGCGATCATGAAGATGACGATGCCGACCGCTGCGCCAGCCAGCTGCCGCAGGAGGAACGCCGACGCATAGCCGTTGGTCTCGAGCGCGTGCACCGCGCTGGCGCTGTACAGCACCGCGAGCCCGAAGGAGAGCATCGTCGCCGCGAGCAGCACCATCGCTCTCGCTTCGACGCTCATCGCCCACCGCTCCCGCACCACCGCCGTCTCCATCACTGGGCGATCTCCCGTCGTGTCACTGCGTGCTGCTGCATCCTTCGCTGCTCGTCCGGCTCGGGGTCAGGTGCCTGCGAGCGCGAGCCGCTTGAACTCCGCGCCGCGCTCCTCGTAGTTGTTGAACATGTCGTAGCTCGAGCACGCCGGCGAGAGGAGGACGACGTCCCCCGACCTGGCCAGCGCGCGCGCGCGCGCGATCACGTCGGGGAACGACGATCCGAGGCGCTCGATGGGCACGAGCCCGGCGAGATCCTTCTCGATGAGCGGGGCCGACTCACCGTAGGCAAGAACGATCTTGCCGACGCGCTTCAACGGCTCGGCCAGCGCGGAATACGGTTCCCCCTTGTGGCGTCCACCGAGGAGAAGGATCGTCGGCCGGGTCATTCCCTGCACGGCTACGAGGGTCGAGCCGACGTTCGTCGCCTTCGAGTCGTTGATCCAGAGTACGCCGCCCGGCTCGCCGGCAACCTCGAGCCGGTGCTTCAGCGCGCGGAAGCTTCGGATCCCCGCGGCGATCGCCATGCGTGCGCGCGGGTTCTGCCGACCGCGATCGCCGACCATGACCGCAAGCGCGGCGGCGAGCGTGTTGGCGACGTTGTGGTCTCCCATCAGCGCCAGCTCCTTGCGCGGGAGAAGCGGGGCGCCGAGCGCCATCAGCACATCGCGCTCCCGGTCGTACCAGGCCGATGCGTTCCGGTCCTTCAGGGAGAAGGTCCACTGCTGGCCATTGAGCTTCGCGACCTTCGACGCGCCGGGGAGGCGACGGTGCAGCGCGAGGACCTCGGGATCATCGCCGTTGAACACCCACTTCGAGCCGGCGTTCGCGTTCGCCAGGAGGCGCGCCTTGTCGGCGTAGTAGTCGTCCGCGCTGGCATACCGGTCGAGGTGGTCCGGCCCCAGGTTGGTGACGACGCCGACATCGGGACGGATGCTCGGCGTATCGTGGAGCTGGAAGGACGACAGCTCGAGCGCCGTCCATGTGGGATGCTTCTCCCGCAGTGCCACCTCGGCCAGGGGCGTCCCGATGTTGCCGGCGTCCACTGCGTCCTCGCCGAGCGTGCGCAGGAGATGCCCGATCAGCGCCGTCGTCGTCGTCTTGCCGTTCGTCCCGGTGACCGCGATCGAGTGGGTGTTCGGGAGGAAATGGAGCGCCACCTCGATCTCGCCGACGATGAGGACGTTCGCTGCGCGCGCCGCGGCAAGCGGGGGCGCCGTCGGTGGAACGCCGGGACTCGCGACGACGACGGTCGCGCGCGCGATCCGCTCGAGGTCATGGCGGCCGACATCCACCTCGGCGCCCATCGCTCGGAGCGCCGCGGCAGCCTGCTCCAGCGCGGGACCGCTTCCCGCGTCGGAGACATACACGCGCACCTTTTCCCGTCGGAGCAGCGCCGAGACGCTGCGTCCGCTCTTTCCGAGTCCGATGACCGCGACCTCGCCCTCGCGCCAGGCAGCGGGAATCATCGCAGCTTCAGCGTCGTGAGCGCGATGAAGGCGCAGAGGATGCCGAGGATCCAGAAGCGAACCACGACCTGCGTCTCCCTCCACCCCTTCATCTCGAAGTGGTGGTGAAGCGGTGCCCGGAGAAAGACCCGATGCGCCCGTGCGTACTCCACCCCGTGTTTCTTCTTGCGGAACTTGAACGCGCTGCGCTGGATGATCACGGACGCCGTCTCGGCGACGAATACGCCGCCGATCAACAGCAGGAGGAACTCCGACTTCAGCAGGATCGCGACGATGCCCATGGCACCGCCGAGCGCCAGCGAGCCGGTGTCGCCCATGAACACCTGCGCGGGATACGTGTTGAACCAGAGAAAGCCAATGCACGCGCCGAAGATGGCGGCGCAGAAGATGACGAGCTCGCCGGATCCGGGGAGGTGAAAGATCAGCAGGTAGTTCGCGATCTTCACGTTTGCCATGACGTACGCGAACAGCGCGAACGTGGCCGCGGAAATCGCAGTGAGTCCGGCGGCGAGCCCGTCGAGTCCGTCGGTGAGGTTCACCGCGTTGCTCCACCCCGTGAGGATGAAGGTCACGAAGGGCACGTAGAGCCACGCCAGCCAGCTGAACAACGGAACGACGAGGACGTACTTGTAGAACGGCAGCGTCGTGGACGCGCCGGGCAGTGATGTGATCGGGAACTTCCAGAGGTACCACCCGAGCACGAGCCCGAGCGAGATCTGGCCCGCCAGCTTGTACCGCTCGACCAGCCCCTCGTTCTTCTTCCCTTCCCGCTTCTGCTTCAGCTTGAGATAGTCATCGATGAAGCCGATGCACCCCATCCAGACCATCGTGAACATCGCGATGAGCACGAAGCGGTTGCCGAGCCGCGCCCAGAGCAGCGTTGGAGCGAGGGTGGCGACGAGAATGATGAACCCGCCCATCGTCGGCGTGGCGTGCTTCCCGAGGTGCGTATCCGGCGTTCCCTCACGCACGCCCTGGTGCACGGACATTGCGCGCAGCCGCCGCAGGATCGGCGGGCCGACGATGAACGCCACGAGCAGCGCCGTGACCGCAGCGCCAGCCGCGCGGAACGAGATGTACTGGAAGACGCCGAAGGCGCCGAAATGTTCGCGCAGCGGATAGAGCAGTTCGTAGAGCACTAGCGGTAGGCCCACGTCGTGAGATGGGGGACGAGCCGCTCGAGTCGCACGCCGCGGGACGCCTTGAGGAGGATCAGTGCATCGCGCTGGAGTCGCGGCGCCAGCTTCGCCCAGAGCTCGTCCACATCCGGCGCCGCGACGATGCGCGCATCGCCGCCACCGACCGCCGCGAGCGCACCCTCGAACTCGCCGCAGCCGGCGACCAGATCGATCGAGGAGGCGAGCGCCTCGCGCGCGATCTCCTCGTGCAGCCGCTTCGAGTGTTTGCCGAGCTCGCGCATCGTCCCGAGAATCGCGACACGCTGACGGTCATTGCCGGCGTGGGAAAGCAGCTCGAGGGCGGCTCGTGTCGAGCCGGGATTAGCGTTGTACGCATCGTTGATCAGCGTCGCCTTGCCCAGCGCCTGCAGCGCGAGCCGCATTGCCGGAACCGGCATCGACTCGATCCCGCGCGCCGCATCCGCGATGGAAACGCCGCACTCGCCGGCCGCGGCCAGCGCCAGCATGGCGTTGCGCAGGTTGTGCGCGCCCCGCAGCGGCGGGCGGATGGTGATGCCGTCGATTTCGATCCATCCAAGACCCGCGGCGTCGATCCCCCAGGCCCGCGGATGCACATCGCCCGCATCGAGCCCTGCCGTGATGGTCCGTCGCGCGCGACTCTGCGCCGCCTTGCCGATTTCGGGCTGCCCCGCGGGAGCGATCGCGATGGACACGCCGTCGTAGATGCTCGCCTTCTCGACCAGCACGCCGTGGATGTCGCCGAGGCCCTCAAGATGACCTTCCGCCACGGAGCTGATGATCGCGACGTCCGGCTCGGCGATCGCACGCAGCGTCGCGATCTCGCCCGGCTCGCTCGTCCCCATCTCGACGACGGCGAGATCCGCAGCGTCAGTGAGCGCGAGGAGAGTCAACGGCACGCCGATGCGATTGTTCAGGTTGCCGGCGGTCGCATGCACTGACAGGACGCTGCCGAGCGCGGCGCGCACGAGCTCCTTCGTGCTCGTCTTTCCGTTCGTGCCGGTGATTCCGATGACGGTCTTCGCCCACGCCCGACGACGCACCTGCGCGAGCTGACCGAGCGCGACCAGCGTGTCCGGTACGACATACACAGGGAGGTCCCCGGTCGGGCCCGCATCGGGCCTCGACACAACCAGTGCCGCCGCGCCGGCGCGGACTGCCGCATCGAGGAAGTCGTGCGCATCGAAGTTCTCCCCGCGCAGCGCGACGAAGATGCTGCCGGACGGGATCGTACGGCTGTCGGTCGCGACCCCGCTCAGCGGGCTCGTGCCCCGGGGCCCGCCGCCGAGCGCGCTCGACACGCGGTCGAGCGTCCAGAAGCCGTCGGGGGAGCGCCTCGTCGGTGGCGCATCCGCGGTTGGCGATGCGCTCATGCCACGCCCCCGAGCATCTCGGTCACGATCTCGCGCTCGTCGAATGGCAACAGCGTCGTCCCCCGGATCTGGTAGGTTTCATGGCCCTTCCCCGCAAGCAGCACGACGTCGCTCGCCGGATCGGCGAGCGCGAGGGCGCGCGAGATGGCGGAGCGCCGGTCCTCGATGCGCTCGTGCGCGGTGCCCTTCATTCCCGCAATGATGTCGTCGAGGATGCGCTCGGGATCCTCGGTCCGCGGATTGTCGCTCGTGACGATGGCGACGTCAGCGAGACGTTCGGCGACCGCGCCCATCAGCGGCCGCTTGCCCCGGTCGCGGTCGCCGCCGCAGCCGATAACGACGAAGAGCCGGCCCGGCGTGAACGGGCGCACCGCGCCCAGCGCGCGCACGAGCGCGGCGGGCGGGGTCGCGTAGTCGCGCAGAACCGTCGGCTGGTCGTGCAGGACTTCGAGTCGGCCAGGCACCTGCGGCAACAGTGCGAGCCGCTCCGCGATCTCGAACACCGACCGTCCGCGTGCCCACGCCGCGGCCGCGGCCCCCAGCGCATTGGCGACGTTGAACGATCCAATGAGCGGGAGGAGGACGCTCGCGCGCTCGCCGCCCCCGGTGAGCATCCACTCACTCCCGCGCGGCGTGTACACGACATCCGTCGCGCGCATGTCGGCGTCGGTGGCCGTGATGCCGAACGTCGTGATGCGGTCGGCGCGCAGCGCCTTCCACGCGGGATCATCGGCGTTGACGACGGCCACGCCGTCGGGAGCCAGGTATTCGATGAGGCGCGCCTTCGCCTCGAAGTACCGCTCCATGGAGCCGTGATAGTCGAGATGGTCGCGCGTGAGGTTCGTGAAGACACCAGCATCGAACGCGACGCCTTCCACTCGTCGCTGGTCGAGGCTGTGCGATGACACCTCCATCGCAACCGACCTGACACCCTTGTCGGCAAGTGTGCGGAGCACTCGCTGGAACTCGATCGGCCCGGGCGTCGTGAGTCCGCTGCCGCCTGGCACCGGCAACCCCTCGCTGCCGTGCAGCACACCGAGCGTGCCGATCGAGGCGGACGCGCCGCCCGGCGTGTCGAGCAGGTGGCGTAGGATGCCGACCGTGGTGGTCTTTCCATTGGTGCCGGTGACGGCGATGACGGAGAGCTCCGACGCCGGCTCGTCGTATGCCGCCGCCGCGGCCACGGCGGCCGCGCGGCGCCCGTCCGTCACGAGCAGCGACGGCAGTGAGGTACGCCCGGGCTGCTCGACGATCGCGAGCGATGCGCCGGCACGCTCTGCGGCTGGAAGGTAGTCGTGTCCATCGACCGCGGAGCCGCGCACGGCGATGAAGAGCCCGCCCTTCACGACGCCGCGGCTGTCGTCGGCAAGCGCGGCGACCGACGCAGGCAGTGCGCCGTACTGCTGGGTGAGGAGGCTCTCGCGCTCGAGGGCCCGGATCAGCCGTGCGACGGGAACGACGCTCACGGCTGGCTGAACAGGTCAACCATCGTTCCCGGCCTCCGGAGTGTGCCCGCCGCGGGCGACGTGCCCCGGCCCGCACCGGCAAGTCTCACGCGGAAGCCGGCGCGGTGCAGCGCGAACACCGCGGTCCGCACGGGGAGGCCGGTCACGACGGGCACCGGTCGCGCATCGATGCGCGGACGCACCGCGGTCGAGGGCGAGTCGAGCGCAATGACGTAAGCCGCGCTTCCGACGTCTCCGCCCTCCGCACTCTCGATGACCTCCTCGGTCAGGAGCTCCTCCTCGGCGTCGCGCATCGCGACAAGGCTCGAGGTCTCCGGCTCGCGGCGGCCCAGTGCGATCGACCGCGCGGCGACGGCCGCCTCGACGACTTCCTTGGACACCGGGGCCGCGGTGCGGCCGCCGTACGAACCATTCGGGTTGACGAGCTTGACGAGAATCACGAGTTGCGGCTTGTCGGCGGGAAACATGCCGACGAACGACGCGAGGTGCTCGCGCGCCGTGTAGCCACGGCCGGCGAGCGTCAGGCGGGCTGTGCCCGTCTTCCCCGCGAGGATGCCGGCGGTGGTGATAGCATCCTTTGCCGTGCCCGTCTCGACTACGCCAACGAGCATCTCCCGCACCTGCGCGGCGACACGCGCGTCCATCACCCGGCGGACGACACGACGCTCGTGCCGGAAGAGCGTCGCGCCCTCGGACGAGCGGATCTCCTTCACGAGCGCGGGCTCGAGGAGCTCGCCTCCGTTGGCGATCGACGCGTATGCGGCCGCGAGCTGAACGGACGTCACCGACATCTCGTAGCCCATTGCCATCGACGCGCCGGACATCTTCGACCACTGCTTCGGCGCATACAGGCGCCCGGACGCCTCGGAGGGATACGGTAATCCCGTCGGCATGCCGAACCCGAAGTCGCGCAGCGTCTCGAACTGGTCGCCGGGCGTCATCCGCTCCGTGAACCGCACGATCCCGATGTTGCTCGACTGCGAGATGACGTCGCGCAGCGACATCTTCGCGGCGGGATGGTCGTCGGTGATCGTGCGGCCATTGACCGCGTACGTCCCATCGTACGTCTCGATCACTTCATCGGGCGACGCGAGCCCGCGTCCGATGAGCCGCGAGGCGAGAAGCGGCTTGATCGTCGAGCCGGGCTCGAACGGTTCGGTGAGCGGAGTGCTCGACGTGAAGCGCCCGTCCGCCTGGTAGCTGGCCAGGGCGCGGATCTCACCGGTATTCGGGTCGAGCACGACAATGTCGCCGCCGCGCGCCTCGAGGCGTGTCACCGCGCTCTCGAGCGCACGCTCGGCAATGTCCTGAAGCCGCCGGTCGATCGTCAGCACGACGGTGTTGCCGGGCCGCGCCTCGAGCTTCGAGGCTGACGGCGACGCGAACGTGTTGCCGGTGACATCGCGCGCGAGCTGGGCTTCGCCCTGTTCGCCGCGCAGCAGGTGATCGAGTGCCCGCTCGAGACCATCGGTCGCCACACCGGAAGCATCGACCCGCCCGATGAGGCTCAGCGTACCGCGGGACGCGGAGGTGACCCGCTCCATCGCCGGCTCGGCGTAGACGCCGCGCATCCGTGCGATCTGCTCGATGTCCACCGCGAGATAGCGCCCGGGGATAGGCACCCACTTGAGCCGGCGGTCGATCGCGCGGCGACGTGTCGCCGCGGGGACGCCGAGGCGGGTCAGCGTCGCGCTCACCGCCTTCCGATCCTTCGCGCGGAGCTCGCCAGGGGCGAGGTTGATCCTCACCCGGGCCCGGCTCTCCACGAGCGCGGTGCCTCCGGCCTCGAGGATGTCGCCGCGCGGCGCGGGCACGTTCGCCTGGGCGAAGTGCTGGCGCTTCGCGCGCGCCTCCCACTCGGCCCCCTGCCAGATCTGCACGTGTGCCGCGCGCACGAGAAGCGCGATGGCGAAGAGGACGAGGGCTCCGTGGACGATCCCGAAGCGGCTAAGGCGTATCACGTGTGGGTCTGCGCGGCAGGATGACGAGCTGTGAACCGGTGGCGACGGAAAGCTTGAGGCGCTGTTCGGCGATCGATGCCAGCCGGGCCCGGCTGGACGCTGTGCGAATCGCGCTCTCGAGCGTTTCACGCTCCGAAGCAAGTCCATCGAGCCTGCGCTTGAGCTGCTCGATCTCCTGCTGCTGCACGATACCGTAACTGCGCCTTGTGATGACGCCTGTGGCTATCAGAACGAAACCAGCGAGCAGCAACGCGGCGATCGACCGGCCGCGAAGCTTCACGGCGCGCTTCGCCATGCGCGCAGCCTCGCGCTTCGTGCGCGCGGGTTGGATTCCACTTCCTCGGGAGATGCGGTGAGCCCCTTTCGGGTGAGAAGCTCGCCGAGCGGGCGACCGCGGCACTCGCACCGCAGCACCCGCGGGGGACAGATGCATTGGGCGCTCCATTCCCGGAACGCGAGCTTCACCAGCCGGTCCTCGCCGGAGTGATAGGCGATGATCGCAAGCGTCCCGCCCGGACGCAGCCGGTCGCGGAGCGCGGGCAGCGCGTCGCGGAGACCCGTAAGCTCCTCATTGACCGCGATGCGAAGCGCCTGGAAGAGGCGGGCGAAGTCACCGGGGCCACTCCGTGCACCCAGGGCGCCGCGGATCGCGCCGACGAAGTCATCGCTGATGACGAAGGGACGGTTCTGGCGGCGACGAACGACCTCGCGCGCGATCCGGCCAGCTTTTGGCTCGTCTGCGTACTCGCGGAAGATCCGCGTGAGCTCATCCTCGTCCGCGCTCTCGAGCAGCCCCGCGGCGTCGGGGCCCGCTTCCCCTCCCATTCGCATGTCGAGTGGCGCGCCTTCGCGGAAGGTGAATCCGCGGTCCGCGGTGTCGATCTGATGCGAGGAGATGCCAAGGTCGAGAAGAATTCCATCGAATGTTGCGTCACGGAGCGGCTCGATCTCGTGGATCGAGGCAAAGTTTCCGCGAACTGCCTGAAAGCGACCCTCGGCCTCGTACTCAGCGAGGCGCGCCCTCGCGGTGACGATGGCGTCAGGGTCCCGATCGATCCCGGTGACCGACGCGCCCCCCTCGAGCAGCGCCGCGGAGTGGCCGCCGCCGCCGAGCGTCCCATCGAGCACGGTCCGGGCGCCGCCGAGCAGCCCCACCACCTCACCGACGAGCACCGGTGCATGGTACGGTGAGCTCCACCGCGCCTCGGGTTCCACGGGAGGGCGCATGTTAGCGACCCTCGCCGCAGAGCGTCAAGCGTGCGATGTTTGTCGATCCCGAATGCCTACTCACGTTCCTGGACGCATGGCCTCGACGAAGGATATCACCCTCATCATCCACGGCGCGCGCGCCGAGCATCCGCCGCTGCGGCATCTCGTCGCGTGGGTTCGTGAGAAGGGTCACAACGTTCGGGTGCGCGTCACCTGGGAGTCGGGCGACGCGGAAGCCCTCGCGAGCGACGCCGCCGCGGCCGGCGCGGACGTCGTCGTTGCCGTGGGCGGCGACGGAACGGTCAACGAGGTCGTCAACGGGCTGGATGGCAGCGATGTCGCCTTCGGGATCATTCCCATCGGGACCGCGAACGACTTCGCGCGGCAGACCGGAATCCCGCTCGACGTGGACCACGCCATGGACGTCATCCTTCAGCGCGAGCCGCGGCGCATCGATACGGCGTCGCTGAACGATCGGCGCTTCCTCAACGTGTCGAGTGGCGGCGTCGGCGCGGAGGCAACCGCCGAGACGCCGAGCGACGCAAAGGAAGCGCTGGGGATGCTCGCGTACGCCATCACCGGCGTTCGCAAGCTCGTCGAGCTCGAGCCACGCCGCGCCCGGTTCACCGCCCCCGGCCTCGACCTCGACACGGACTTCCTCCTCTTCGCTGTCGGCAACGGCCGCACCACCGGTGGCGGTACGGTCATCACGCCGAAGGCCAGCCTTGTCGATGGGCTGCTCGACGTCTGCATCGTCGAGGCGATGAATCGCGCGGAATTCGCGAAGCTCGTGCTCCACCTGCGGCATGGCGAGCATCTGGGAGATGAGGGCGTGCATTACCTGCAGGTTCCATCCATCGACATCCGCGCGGCGGAGTCGATCAGCGTGAACGTCGATGGGGAGCCGTCGGGTGCGCACGAGCTGAAGTACCGGGCCCGGCGCGGCGATCTGCGCATCCACCTTCCGCATTTACCGGGCGAGGACGATTAAGGTTTCGTCGTCCCGATCCGCGGCACATGCGATCGCGCGGAGTCGCGCGCGCCGGAAACGAAAAAGGCCCGCTGCCGGAATCCGGCAGCGGGCCTTCGTCGTGGTTCGACCGATCTATCGAGTCGTCGTCGTCTTGCAGGCCTGCTTGATCACGGCATCCCAGTACGATCCCATGCCCATCGCGCCGTTCATGATCTGGCCGGCGGCCTGAGGATTGGACTGGCCACCACCGCGCTGCATCGAAAGCTGCGCCATGTTCGCATAGCTCTGGCCAAGCCTGCCGAGCGTGCACATGGCCTCGTTGCCCATGGTCTTTGCGTTGGGCGTGATCTCACGCTGCGAGATGCTCACGGCCGTGAGGTATGCGGCATACCCCTGCTGGAACTTTGCCGAAGCCGACGGAGCGAGCGAGTCGCCGAGCGCGAACCAGCGGATCGACAGCTCGAGGCCCTCGCGCGCCTGGACTGCGCGGCTTGCGTCGGCGGTGTCTGCACGTGCCTCGGCAAATGCGCGCTGGCCCTGCTGGAGGGCAAAGCTCGCGACACGGGTCGAGTCGGTGGCGTTCTTCGCCGCCGCGGCCGCCGTGCGCAGCACCGGACCGATGCTGTCGTTCTGCTTGAGGTCGAGGTATGTCTGGGCAATCGTGAGGTACGCGATCCCCGTCTCCGGCATGTTCGGGTTCATCTGGATCGCCCGACGCGCGGCAATGATCGACTGCGGCAGCTGACCCGCCTCACGCAGGAACTGCGAGTGCAGGAGGTGGAAGCGGGCATTGTTCGGATACTTCGCGAGGCCGCGCGCAATCGCTTCGGCCGCCTTCTGCGGCTGACTGTCGGCCTTGTAGGCCGCCGCGAGACGCGGGAAGAAGAGGGTATCGGTCGCGCTCGTATCGGTGCGGATGAGCTCCTCACCGGCGGCTGCGGCTTCCTTCCAGTTCTCGGTTGCGACGAGAATCGAGAAGTTCAGGCGAATGAGGTCAGCATCGCCCGGGCTCGTCTCGAGCGCTTCCTTGATGATCTTGCGCGCCATGTCGAACTGCTTGCTTGCCGCGATGTCGTTGATGACGCTGAGCTGGAGGTTGACGTTGGTCGGGTCGGTCGAGAGGAGCGTCACCAGCAGCTCCGTGGACTTGGCGCTGTCGCCCTTCGCCTTGTAGGCGCCGGCGGCCATCGCGAGGCCATGGTAGTTGCGCGGATCGATCGCCAGCACTTCGGTCACCACCGGCAGGATCGAATCGGGTGCATACTTGAGGCCGACGTACGCCGACGCGAGGCACACGCGGCCGAGTGTCGACTGCGGATACGCCGCGATCGCCTGACGCGCCGCGGCAATCGCCTCCTGATACTTGTTGTCGCGCATGAAGGCTTCGCACTTTCGCTCGGCGGGCAATTGTGCGCGCGCCGCCTTGAGGTGCGCCGAGACCTGCGTCATCGCGTGGTCGACGCGCTTGGCTTCGACCTGCGGCAGCGGCTGCGCCATCTTCGCATCGGTGGTCGACACCATGCGGGCGTTCACACGAATGTTGCCGCCGACGTTCTCGACGCGCCCCTCGACGAATTCATCCGCCCGGAAGCTCTGCGCGAGCAGCCGCGCATCATTCGTGCTGAGCGGATCCTCGTACTTGAAGCCAGCCGGCTCGAGGTTCGCCTTGATGTCCGCCGTGGGGATCACCCACAGCTGCTTGAGCGGGACGTCCTTGGGGATCCGCGTGCGCAGCGCCTCTCCCGCTTCCGCGCCGAGCTTCTTGTCGGGGCTGCGGAAGGTGACCACGAGGATGGCGTTCGCCTCGGGATTCCGTGTAATCGTCCGCGTTGCCTGTGCAGCGAGCGGGGAGGCGGCTCCGAGTGCGAGCGCCGCGACGAAGCCCGATGCGAGCGCGATCTGATGCGTTGCCTTCACTGTGCTAGCCTCTAATAGGTTGATCTTCCGTACACCGCTGGTACCCCGGGGGTCCACCACTGCAACAGTGGGCGAAGAGGGACTCGAACCCCCGACATCCTGTGTGTAAGACAGGCGCTCTAACCAACTGAGCTATTCGCCCGAGATGTCAGGGAACATGGCGCTGGAACGTCACGATCGGGCCCTCGGCGATAGAGGTCCCGAATGCAGAAACCAAGCCGTTGCTTTACTTGAGGATCGCGAGCGGAACGAGGACGCAGTAGCCCACCACGAGCAGGATGGGCGCCAGCGTCTCTCCGCCCCTCGCCAGGTCGATGAACCCGACCAGAAGCGTGACCAGGGCGACGGCCCAGAGGATCCCGGAGCGGGCGCGCGTGCGGGGTGTTGATTCGGGGGGTGCCATAAGGGGGGTAGTGTAGGCAAGTCGAAGTACGGTGTCAAGTTACGGTGCCGCTGGCCCGGTCACCGGCTGTCAGGGCCAGCCGTGCTCCGGAGAATCTCCTCGAGCGCCTGCTCTCGTTGCGCTCGTTCGGACGCTGCCTCGGCGGCGTGCATTTCCGCCAGGCGCTGCCTGCGGCGCCGGCGCTGCAGTTGCTGCAGCGGGAGCAGCAGGGCGATGACCCCCGAACCGACGATCGCGACGTCGGTAATGAAGGCCAGGGCCCCGTATCGGCGCCGGGTCCGCGACCGCCACCGGGACTCGAAGCTCGACAGGGTCATGCCGTACGCGGTCCGCACCGCCGAGTCCATCGTGCGGCTCTCCCGCCACCGCTGGAAGAAGAGCGAGAGCCCGCGCTGCCGGTCCAGCGCAGCAAGGTCGGCGACCGCCGTGTACGCGAGGGCATACGCGCCGGTCGCGCGCTGCGCTCCGGAATAGAAGCCGAGGTCGAGGGAGTCGAGCGACGGCACGCCGCGCAGCACGAGCGCGAGGTTCGTCGCGAGTGCGTCTTCCCGTCCCCACTCCTGGGCCGAGTAGGCCGCGTAGCCCTCGTCGAACCACCGCGGCGGCAGCTCACCGAGCGCTTCGTGGAGGGCGAGGTGCGCGATCTCGTGACGAAGGATCTCCTGCGGGTTCCCCTCCTCCGCTCCCGCGTAGCGACCCTGCATCACGATGCGCTGCGACCTGGGGAAGGCCACCGCAACCCCCCATTCGGGAGCGGAAGGACCGATGAGCGCGCGGAAGGCAGCCACATCGGCGGCGACATCGATGTGCACGGCAGCGCGCGGACGCGGAAGGCCCGGGAACGAGTCGTTCCGCTCGGCCGACTCGACCATGGCTCGGGCGAGGGCCGTGTCGCCCGGATGCGCGAGGATCGTGAAACGTCCGCGGATGATGCGAACGACATTTTCCGTCGGGGGCTGCGCAGCGGCGAAGCCGGCGATGAGCAGCAGTGCAGCGAGGGGGCGCGTCAGCGGCCGCGCGAGGCGAACTAGCGCGCGCGCGGCGGTGCTCCTCCTCCCTCGACCGTTGCCAGGGTCTCCGCGCATCGCTTTCCCCATGGACTGAACTTGTTCGCGGCAAACCCGTCGCGCCACGCCTGAATCGCCTCGTTGCGCTCGTCGTTGAACCAGTGAGCACGACCGAGCTCGTAGTACGCCTCGGCGAGGTTGGGCCCGAGCGCGATCGTCTTCCGGAAGAACGTCTGCGCGTCGTCGTACATCTCCCGCTCGAGATACACCAGGCCGAGATAGAAGTGCGCGTAGAGCGACGCCTTGCGATCGTTGTCGAGACGGATCGCTTTCGAGAGATGCTCGATCGCCTCCCCGAAGATGCCCTTCTTCAGGCAGATGTAGCCGACGTTGATCCGCGCGAGCGCGTTGCCCGGCTGGCGCATGAGCACCTTCTGGAAGTTCAGCAACGCGTCGTCGTACTTCTCCTGATACATCTGCGCCCAGCCCAGCAGCGATTCCGACTGGGGATCGTTCGGCGAGAGCGACAGCGCCTTGTTCAGCGCGGCCTCAGCGCCGACGTAGTCGCCGAGCGAGATGCGACTCCATCCCTTCTCGATGAACGTCGATGCGCCGAGATGATCGGCGTGGACCATCGGTTTCTCGCCGACGAACTGCGGGGCGTTCGAGGGGGCGACGGCGCGCGGAGCAACAGCCGGCGCGCCATTCGAACCGCCCGAGACAGGAGTCGTCTTCCAGCGCTCGATCAGCGCCTTGACGTCCTCCTTCAACGCTCCCAGCTCGGCGATCTGCTGTTCGACTGTCTTGTAGAGCGCCACGATGTCCGCCTTCACGGCGTCGCGCTCGCCCTGCGTCGTCATCCCCTGCAGCCGCGCGGCGATCGCCGCGTGCCGGCTGCGTCCCTCCGAAACGCTGTCAGCCATCCGACTGGCCGCCCTGCGGGTCATCAGCACCTGGATTGCCCGTGCGCGGCGCCTGCGCCGGCGCCCCCCAGTCGGGCGTCGTCGGGAGCCCGGGACCGCGCAGCGTGGTCGAGTCGGGACGAGAGGCATCGTCGCTGGTGCCGAGCAGGTCGTGCAGCGGGCCCGCCACGGCGGGATCGAGGCTGCCCCGGATGATGAGCAGGTCACTCGCGGCATCGGGCGCCGGCGCCAGCACCGATGACGACTCCACCGCCGCCGACGGCGGGGACGACACCGGATCCGCCTGGGCCTCCGGCGGCTTCGCCAGATCGACGAGCATCGCCCGGTCGAATGCCAGCCGATCGCCTGCAGCGAGCAGCCGCGCAATGTCGAGAACGATGATGAGCTTGTCGTTGCGCCGGAGAATGC
Organism: Gemmatimonadaceae bacterium; assembly: GCA_031426115.1. Taxonomy (GTDB): domain Bacteria; phylum Gemmatimonadota; class Gemmatimonadetes; order Gemmatimonadales; family Gemmatimonadaceae; genus JANPKQ01. The sequence continues at coordinate 33,794 of JANPKQ010000301.1, forward strand.
CGCGGAGGAACGCCGCCGAGAGTCCCTTGAAGAGTGGCGGCGGCGGCGCAAGCTGCGTCGCAGTGATGGGCACGACCTCGAGCACGGCGTCCACGACAGCGGCGATCCATTGCCCGTCCGACGACAACACCATGAGTCGCGTCATCCCGGTGGGCGCGCTTGCGGCAAGCTCGAAGCGAACGCGAAGGTCGATCACGGGCACGACCTGCGACCTGTACTCGATGACACCCTGCACCCAGTCGGGAACGTTGGGGACGGGGGTGGCCTCGGTGTACCGGAGAACGCGCTCGACATCGTTGATGTCGGCCGCGAAGAGGTCCTCGCCGAGCCGGAAGGTCACGATCTGTGCGGCGGTGGCGACTGGACTCATGGCACGGTCTCCACGACGTGGCCGGTGAGGCAGGTGGCGACGATCGCATCGGAGTCCACGATGGCGATGAGCTCATTGCCCTGGCGCACGACGCCGAGCAGCACGCCATCCGAATCCTCGGTGCCCGGAGCGGGTCGAATGCTCGCGAGGTTGAGCGTGATGACATCGTCCACGTCGTCCACGGCGACACCGACCCGCCGCGTTCCGGCCCTCATGAGCAGCACCGTCGGCTCGACGGCCACCAGTTCGACACCGAGCGCCCGCATCGGCGAGCAGACGGGAATCAGGCGCCCGCGCAGGCTGAAGACGCCGAGCATCGTCTCCGGCATCTCGGGCACGCGATAGACATCCGGCCGCTCGACGGCCTCCTCGATCGACGCCAGCGACGTGGCGAAGCGCTCTTGACCGACGTGAAAGGTCAGCAGTTCCTCGATGCCGACACGCGCGCGGACGCGCTCGCGCCACGACGGCATGCCGACAGCCGTGGAGGGCCGCGCCGGCCGTGCATCGTGACCGTGCGGTGTGGAGTCGGGGTGCGTGATCAGCGACAGGCGATGCTCCTCGTGTTTGGCCAGTCCGGGTTCACCGGACGTCGGTGAGGGATGAATCCTCCCCATATCACGCGCTCCCCCGGCGTCGCGTCACGAGCTCCACGACTGCCGGGGCCACGTCGCCAAGGGGGGCGATCCGATCGGCGCCGGCAGCGGCGAGCGCGGCCTGGGGCATCCCGTAGATGATCGAGGTCGCCGCATCCTGGACGACCCCGGCGCCACCGGCTTCGCGAATCGCGCGGAGCCCCGCCGCGCCATCGCGTCCCATCCCGGTAAGCACGACACCGACGGCGGCGGCGCCAAACAGCTCGGCCACCGATCGAAAGAGTGGATCGGCCGACGGGCGCACTCCCCAGATCGACGGGCTGTCGTCGAGGGCGATTACCGGAACGCCATCGTGCCCACGGATGCGCATGTGGCGGCCACCGGGCGCCACGTAGACGTGCCCATGGACGATCGGGGCGCCGTCCTCCGCCTCGGTGACCTCGAGGGGGCTCAGCATGTTCAGGCGCGCCGCGAGGCTCTTGGTGAACCCGCTAGGCATGTGCTGCACGACCATCACGGCCGCGTCGAGGTTCCGAGGCAGCCTCGGGATGACTTCGGCGAGCGCCCGCGGCCCGCCAGTGGACGCCGCGATGGCGACGATGAAGCTCGCTCCCCCGCGAGGCACGGGTCCGACGGTCCGACGCGCCGGATCCTGTCGTCCGAGCATCGGGACGCCGCCGAGGTTCACGCATGCCGCGGCGCGCAGCGCGCGGAGTAGCGGCTCGCGGACGATGGCGAGATCCAGGCTGATCGGCCCGGATGGCTTTCGGATGAAGTCCACCGCCCCGAGCTCGAGTGCCCGCAGCGTGATGTCATCGCCCTTCCCGGATGTCGCCGCGCTGAGGATGACTACCGGGCGCGGGGTCTCGCTCATGATGTAGCCGAGCGCCTGGAAGCCATCGAGCTCCGGCATCTCGAGGTCGAGCGTCACGATCGCCGGGTCGAGCGCGTGGATCTGCGTCAGCGCATCGAACCCGTTGCGGGCGGTGCCGACGACGCGAAACTCGTCGGAGCCATCGACGATCTCCGAGATGAGCTTCCGCATGAACGCGCTGTCATCGACGACGAGCACCGTGCGCTTAGAGGACACGGTTTCCGATCTTCAGCGACCGGATCTCGAGCCGGCCATCCCCCAGGTGGAAGTAGACGCTGCGGCCATGCTCCCCGCCGCAGTCCTCGGCAAGGAGCGGAAGTCCGGCATCGGTCAGCGCCTGCCGGGTCGCGATGGCGTTCCGCTCGCCCATGTTGATGCCACCCGATGGAATGAGCGAGGCGAACATGCTGGCGCCGCCGGCGATCTTCGCGGTGATCGACTGGCTGGCACCGCGGCGCCGCATCTCCTCGACGAGCAGGGGCACCGCCGTGGACGGAAACTTGGCCGGGTTCGACGTGTCGCGGGACAGCGTGGGGCTCGGCACGAGGATGTGCGCGAGGCCGCCGACCCCGGTGCGCGCGTCGTACAGCGCGATGGCGATGCAGGAGCCCAGTCCCACGGAGGAGAGGATGACATCGCCCTGCGAGACCGCGTAATCCGCAACCTTGACCCGGATCTCGGTCATTCGCGCGTGAAGATGCGCTCGCGGCCGCGAACTGATGAGAACAGGGTTCGCGCGTGTCCGAGCAGCGTCTCGACCTTGCCGAGCACGAGGAAGCCGCCGGGACGCAGCAGCGCGTGGAAGCGCTCGAAGAGCCGCTCCTGCGTGACGCGGTCGAAGTAGATGATCACGTTGCGGCAGGTGATGAGATGCAGCGCCCCGGGCGGCGGTCCGTCACTGAGCAGGTCGCGCCGCTCGAAGGAGACGATGGAGCGCACGCCGGGATCGACTGTCGCCGGTGTCGCGTCGGAGAAGTAGCGCGCGCGGATGGCCGCGGGCGTGTCGGCGAACGATGCCTCGGCAAAGGTGCCGCGCTCCGCGGCAGCAAGACTCTCTCGGTCGATGTCCGTTCCGACGATTCGCACACGCCCAAGGCGGTGCAGTTCGCCGACGGATTCCGCATGCCGGTGGAAGAGCACGGCCAGCGAATACGGCTCCTCGCCGGAGGAACAGCCCGCGCTCCAGACGTTGATCGCGTGCTCCGGGCGCGCCCAGAGCGCCGGGATGATCGTGTTGCCGATGGTCTCGTACGTCTCCCAGTTGCGAAAGAGCTTCGTGACGTTGATCGTCAGCGCGTCCAGCAGGCGCTCGTATTCCCGCGTGTCGCGGTCGAGGACATCAGCGTACGCACCATAGGTCAGCACGCCCGTCGCGCGCATGCGAACCGCGATGCGGCGGCGCAGGCACTTCTCCTTGTAGCTCGCGCATCCGAAGCCGCGCTCCCGGGAGATCTTGTCCGTCAGGGCCGTGAACTCGGCATCCGCACCGGGCTCGGCGATCATGCCGCGCCACGAACTGCGTTCAGGTTGGTGCGGACGATCGCATTGCCCGGATCGAGCTCCAGCGCGCGCTCCCAGCATCGCACGGCCTCCTCGGTCTCGCGCCGGCGAAGGCGGATGTTGCCGAGCTTGAGGAACACATCCTCGCCGAGCGAGGGGTTGAGCTTCACCGCGCGCTGGTACGACTCGAGCGCTTCGTCGTACTGCGACGCGCGGTAGTAGTAGTCGCCGATGTTCTTGTGGACCTGGGCGATGCCACTGTCCTCATGGGCGCCGCGTTCGGCGTTGGCGGCCGCTTCCTGGAGATCTCCGCGGCGCTCGTGCGCCGCCGCAAGGTTGTTGAACAGCGCCGCCGCGTGCGGATGGCTCGTCGTGCCTTCGGTGAGCAGCGTGATGCTGCGCGAGACGTCGCCAGTCAGCGCGGCGGTGAGGGCGGCATAGTGGAACCACGCCGCTGACGGCCCACGCGTTCCCCACAACCCGCGCGCGGCAGTGAGGATCTCATCCGCGCCGGCGGCGCTGCCGAGCCGCAGGGTGAGCACGCCGAGCGATGTGTGCATCCGCGGATCCTCGCTGCCGCCGCGCAGCATCGCTTCCTCGAGCTCGGACCGCGCTTCCTCGAAGCGACCGAGACGCTCCAGCGCAAATGCGAGATTGTGAAAGACCGTGCTCTTGGCGCCCGGCTGCGCCGACGCGGCACGGAAGACCTCCGCCGCCTCCGGCCACTTGCCCTGACGCGAGAAGGCAAGGCCGAGGAAGAACTGGGCGGAGGGATCTCCCTCGCGCAGCTCGAGCACGCGCCGGAACTCGCGCAGCGCCTCCTCGAGCATCCCGGTCTTGTAGAAGGCGATGCCGAGATTACGATGCTCCTCGATCTTGCCGTCGGGCGCGACGGTCGATGCCTGCTTCGACTTGCCGACGCGATGCAGGAAGCCCGCGGTCTGGAGGCCGTAGAGCGCCTTGCCGACGTTGAACTCGCCCATCCCCGATTCGTCGATCAGCGCCGTGACGTCGCGGCGCCCGTCGATCAGCGGAATCAGCTGGTCCTGCTCGGCGGTGAGCTCGGCGTCGCTCTCATCGAGACGCGGCTTGTCGAGCGCGAAGACCACATCGAAGCTCGGGATCTTCTTCTCGATGAGGCTCCACTCGTCGATCCGGCGCGCGCCCTCGAGCAGCAGCGACTCGGGATTGATCGAGACGAGGAGATCCTGTTCCTCGGGAACAATATCGGGCTCGAAGTTGAACGTTCCCTGGGTCCACGTGAACAGGAAGTAGACCGCTTCCTCGATCTGGATCCGGATGTGGCGGTGGAGGTCCTCGCGCGTGATGAGCTCGCGCTCGAGGAGAATCTCGCCGAGGCGCTTGTCGCGGACCTTGGACTGGAAGGCGATCGCGTCCTCCAGCTGCGGCTGGGAGATGAGGTTGCCCTTCACGAGGATGTCGCCGATGCGGTCGCGCCGGTTGACGATCGACGCGTAGGCGATGCGCCCCTTGTCGAAGTAGATGTACCCGAAGTTGTTGCGATGGGTGACGCTGAGGCAGCCTGTCTTCTTCCCCATGGCCAGCAGCTGCAGCACGTCCGGAAGGCTCGCTTCCTTCAGGCTTCCCTTGATCGCCATTACCGCATCTCCTCGATCAGCCGTGCCGTGATGTCGGGCCAGTCCCAGACGATCTTTTCGTCGTCGAGGAAGAACGGGTCCATTCGTTCGTCGGAGGGCGCCCGGGCTGGTGCCGGGGCAGTCGCCGCGCCTTCGAGCTCGAGCCGCACGAACGACAGCGAGATCGTTTCGCCGGCAACGTCCGCGGCAGCACAAATGCGATGGACGGTTCCAATGATTTCGCGCACGCTCGACACCGGTCGGTCGGCGAGGTATCCAATCACATCATCGGTCGCCGTGCGCTCGCGCTGCAGGAACTGTCGCGCGTAGATCTTGGCGCGCAGGTCGCGGTCGGGCTGCGCGATCTCGACGACGAGCCCGCCGTCGAAGCGGGACCGCAGGCGCTCCTCGAGATCGCCGAGCTCGCGCGGCGGGCGGTCGCTCGTCAGGATGATCTGCTTGCCCGCGTCGTAGCACGCGTTGAAGACGTGAAAGAGCTCGTCCTGGGTGCGTTCCTTCCCGGCGATGAAGTGCACGTCGTCGATGATCAGCGCATCGGCGGCGCGATAACGCGCACGCCAGCGCTCGAGCGTCCCGTCCTGAATCGCCTCGATGAGCTCATCGATGAACGTCTGCGCGCCGACGCACGACACCGTCATGGCGCCGCCACTGAGGTTGAGCATCTCGTTGCCGATCGCATTGGCGAGGTGGGTCTTCCCCACCCCGCTCGACCCGTGCAGCACGAGCGGGTTGTACTTCCGGCCGGGATCGGCGATCACCATGTCGGCGACGCGGACAGCCATCTCGTTGGATGCGCCGACCTCGAACGACTCGCGGGCGAACGCGGGTGACGGCCCGACGGGCGGCGTATGACCCGCGAGCGCCCGCTCCGTGAGCTCCTCCGCATCGTTGACGCGCTCGGGATCGCGGAACACCTCGTTGGCGCCAAGCGCGGCATCGACCGCCGTTGCGCGCTGCTCCAGCGTGCGCAGGTGATCCACCGCCGCCGAGTAGCCCGCAATGAGCTGGTCCACGTCGGGCGCGATCTCCAGCTGCAGGGCGCGCTCGAGCAGTGCAGTGCGGTAGCCCTCGCCACCCCAGTAGGCGATCGCCTCCCCGATGCGCGCCTTCCACCCCTCGACATGCTGGGCGACCGCGACGGCGACATCCGAGAGGAAGCTCTGGAACTCGCCCGACGATTTCGAGATGGGGATCGTGATCGATGACGTCCCCTGCGATCCCACGATCATCCGCACGTCGGGCGCGCCGATCGACTGCTGGCCGAGCGCCTGATACGCCGCGAGGCGGTTCAGCGCTCCCTGGAGCTCGCGCACGTTGCCGAACTCCACCCGTGCCAGCTCCTCGATGACGCCGGTGCGGAAGTGCAGGCCGCGCTCCTCGCACTTGCTGCGCAGGATCGCGATGCGCGTCTCGTAATCGGGCGCGCCGATGTCCACGATGAGGCCACCGGCGAGCCGCGTCAGCAGCCGCTCATCGACGTCGGCGATCTCCGAGGGTGGGCGGTCGCTCGTCATCACGATCTGCCGGCCGCTACCCTGAAGCGCTGTGAACAGGCGCAGCATCTCGCTCTGGGTCTCGCGCTGCCCCGTGAGGAACTGCACGTCGTCGAGGATGAGCAGGTCCACGGTGTGATAGCGCTTCTTGAACGCCTCGGTCTCGCTCGCCGAAATGGACGCGTGCAGCTGCTCCACGAACTCATCGAGCGAGAGGTAGATCGTGCGGAGCTCGGGCTGGAGCTCGAGCGCGAGGTGTCCAAGGGCACCGACGAGGTGAGTCTTGCCGAGGCCTGACCCGCTGTAGATGAAGAGCGGGTTGTACGTCGCGCCCGGCGATTCGGCGACGGCACGCGCCGCCGCGACGGCGAGGCGATTGCCCGAGCCGACGATGAAGTTGTCGAAGCGGTAGCGTGCGTCGCTGTGGCTCATCAGCGGCCTCCGCTCGTGCCGGCGCTGAGGCGCTTCAGCACGAGCTCCGAGATCCCGCGCAGCGTCTCGAACACGCCGGGGCCGTGCAGGGCGTCGGCTTCGTAGTGCGGGACGTTGCGGAAGTTGAGCGCATCCTCGAGCTCGGGGACCGAGAGGATGAGGTCCTTCGGAAGGTCCTGCTTGTTGTACTGAATCACGAGCGGTACCTCACGGGCGTTGATGCCATGCTCCGCGAGATTCGCGTGGAGATCCTGGAAGCTCTCGATGTTCTCCTCGAGCTGTCGCGCCTGGCTGTCGGCGACGAAGACGACGCCATCCGCGCCCTGGAGCACGAGCTTCCGGGTGGTCTGGTAGTAGACCTGGCCGGGCACGGTATAGAGCTGGAACTTGGTCGAGAAACCCGAGATGGCACCGAGGTCCAGTGGCAGGAAGTCGAAGAAGAGCGTGCGGTCCGTCTGCGTCGCGAGCGATACCATCGTGCCTTTCCGGTCCTCGGGCACCTGGCCGTAGATGTAGTGCAGGTTCGTCGTCTTCCCCGACCGCCCTGGGCCGTAGTAGACGATCTTGCACGTGATCTCACGGGTGGAGTAGTTGACGAGTGACAAGGTGCCGTGCGAGGCGGAACGGTTAGACGCGCCGCCAGCGCGCGGCGGGCCCGAGGGCCTCGCCACGGCTCGCGCCGTCGGGGTGCTGGATACTGACTGCCATGGGTGACAGGGAAGTAACGAAGCTGTTTCCCCCCGGTGCCCCGGCCCTCTGAATCCGGCGTGAGATCATGGTCGGCCGAAGAGCGCCGCGAGATTGCGGTTCAGCTCCCCCTCGAAGTCGCTCGCGAGCGCGGGTGGACGATCGACGACGGCGGTCGGGGCCGCATTCCCCAGTGCCGCGCGGAACTCCTCGAAGTACAGCTGCACGAGCCCGAGTGAGCTCTGCTGGTCGAACACGGCCAGCAGGATGTATCGGCTCTGCGCCGTGGCGACGGGCGCGAGGAAGATCTGCCGCTCCCGCCCGGCATGGTGGAGCACGTTGAATGGCTTGCCATCGAGCTGCTTGCCAAGCTCTCCCGACGATGCATGGATCGCCGCGGCGAGCGCGCACGCCGACATGACATCCACCGCCCGGGTGAAGCCATGCTGGGCGAGCACCTGACCGCTCGGATGGAGCAGCAGCGCGAGGAGCACACGCGCCTCCCCGACGAAGTCGCGCAGCGGGCGCTCGACCCATTCTTCGGCGACGGCGACGGTCACCCGAGTGCCTCGAGCGCGCGCAGCATCTCGATGCGCAGCATGCCGACGTTGGCTCTCGGCTCCGCCAGGGCGACGAGCACGAGATCGTTTCGCCCCACGGCACAGACCCGCCCGCGCTCCGCCTCGAGCTGGAGGAAGGTCGCCGTCCCGACGCCCGCGGCGTCGGCGGACATGCGCGCGCGCCGGTAGAGCGAGGCGGCAAGGGCGGCGACCACGGGGCCCTTCACCCCGATCTGCAGCGACGAGTCGACGATGAGCCCATCGCTCTCGCCGACGACCATCGATCCGAGCACTCCGCGCTGGCGAGTGAGGCCAGCGAGCATTTCCGCGAAGGGAGACCTCACGAGTTCTCCTCCATCCACTCGGTCGCCCGGCGAACGGCGCTCTCGCGCAGCCTCGCGACGAGTCCGAGGGGGCGCTCGCGCGCGGCGGCAACGAGGAGCAGTGCATCGCGCGGCGCGGGCGCCATTGCAATCGTGGCAGCCTCGGTCTCGAACGTGATCGAATGCCACTCCCCGAGACCGAGATGGCGCATCGCACGCCGTGCCTCCTCGCTGACGCCACTGAGCTGCGCACCGATCTCCTCGGCCACGTCGCTCCCCTCCCCGTCTATATACAGGCCGGCGAGCACGAACCCGTCCTTGTCGAGCAGCAGCACCGTCTGCTCGGCGTCGCCGATGAGATCCGCGAACAGCGTGCGCGGCGACGGTTTCGGCATCGGCGGGATCGGAGCTTCGGGGGCGGACTTCGATTCGATCGATGGCGCGGCGGCGGAGGCCGGCGGCGGTGCGACCGGCATCGGCGCAGCCCCCGAGACGTTCGAAACGACGCGTGCTGCTCCGGACGGCTCCGCGCCAGCCCGGATGTTCGCGAGCGCCGCCGCGATGGTC
>JANPKQ010000302.1:0-8076 GCA_031426115.1 Gemmatimonadaceae bacterium
AAGTGCGTGCGCAGTAAGCAGTGCAGATCCGTACGCAGTCGCGGTCAGTCCCACTCACCTAGAACGCGGCTGCCTCCCAAGTCAGCTCCCATTCGCAGAAGGCATCACCTTCGAGCGAGCAGCGGACGTGGCGGGTCCGCGGCTGGCGGCCGCCGGCAAGGGTCAACGCGCAGCGCAGCCCCCCAGTCTGCCGACGACAGAACAGCCGCGTGCCGGGATCGAAGTCGGTGAGCCGCAGCACGGCCTGGCCTGGCGCCTCGTACACCACCGCCATGTTGCCGGGACGATAGTAGAGCTGGAAGAGCGAGACGCTCTGCGTGAGGAACTCGCGCGGGCTGCTCTTCCGGAGGATGCCGCTGTACATCTGCACGCCCACCGACTCGATCGAGAACGCGCCCGCCCGGTCCATCCACGAGGCGTCGCGCGGTCCCATGACGCGATCCGCGCATTCCCACAGCGCGCGGACGATGTCGTACGGAAGCTCCTCGGTCGGATCCGCGCGCTCGCAACGCGCGCGCACGTCGGGGTCGAGCAGGGCGAGTGTCTCCCCCACGGCGTCGGGTCCCGCATCGATGCGCAGGAACTCCAGCGTCGACCGGACGATCGAGCCCTTCGCCGTGGGACCCTTCACGCCCCGGCGGGCTGCGGGTGCGCCGCCGCGGCGAGCCGTGCGAGGGCAGCACGATCCACCTTTCCCGACCCGAGCCTCGGCATCTCGATCAGCAGCACCACCGCCTTGGGGATCTTGTAGCCCGCGAGCCGCGATCGCGCATGGGCGATGACCTGTTCTCCGCTGACCACTGCACCGGGTCGCGCCACGACGAATGCACGGCCGACCTCGCCCCACTTCGCATCAGCGACGCCGACGACGACGGCTTCGGTGACACCCTCGCACTCGCACAGCACGGCTTCGACCTCGCCGGGAAAGACATTCTCTCCTCCCGAGATGTACATGTCCTTTCGGCGGCCGCAGATGCGGAAGGCGCCGTCCACATCCCGCGCGGCGATGTCACCGGTGTGCAGCCATCCGTCCGCATCGAGAACCTCTGCCGTGCGCGCCGAATTCCTGAAGTACCCCGCGAACATCTGCGGACCGCGGACGAGCAACTCACCGGGCTCGCCGGTCGCCACATCGCTGCCATCTGTCCCGACGAGGCGCATCTCAAGGAAGGGCGCAGGCCAACCCACCGCACCCGGACGGCGTTCCGCCTCGAGATCGCTCATCGCGAAGCAGTTCGGGCCGCACTCGGTGAGGCCGAATCCCTCGCGAAAGCGGATTCCGCTCGCGCGTACGCGGGCGGCCAGGGCCGGCGGACAGGGCGCGCCCCCGGAGATGAGAAAGCGGAGGCTCGGGAGCGGCATCCCCCAATCGCGTGTCTCGGTGAGCATCGTGATCTGCGTCGGCACCGAGAACGCAACGGTACACTCTTCCTCGACGATCGCAGCGAGGAAGTCCTCAGGGTCGAACCGGTCGAAGAGCACGACCGTGCCGCCGACGTGCAGCAACGGCATCGTGAAGACGTGCCAGCCGCCGGTATGAAAGCACGGAGTGGCGACGGGCGCGATGTCCGTCGGCCCGAGCTCCCAGCCAATGGTCGTGGCGAGCGCGTTGTAGAAGAGCTGGCGGTGCGGAAGCACGACACCCTTCGGAGCCCCGGTGCTGCCCGACGTATACAGGATCATCGTCGCCGCATCGGGCTCTGCCTCGACCGCCGCGCCGCGCGGACTGGCGTCGCGCATCAGCTTTGGCAGCTCGACATCGAGGTCGATCCACCGCACCGGAACGCCACTCGACGAAGACGCGCTTTCGGCCAGCACGCGAAAGCGCGATTCGCCGATGAGAAGCGCGGGCTCCGCATCGGCGAGGACACCGGCGAGCTCCGGAGCGGCGAGCCGCCAGTTCAGCGGGACGAGCACCGCGCCGGTGCGCAGGGCGGCGCCGAACAGCACCAGCAGCTCGACGCGATTCCCCGAGAGCACGCCGACGCGATCACCCCGCTCGATGCCATGGGCGCGAAGCACTGCAGCGCACCGGCCGGATGCGATATCGAGCTCCTCGTAGGTGAGCCGCTGGTCGCGCGTCCGGTCGATGAGCGCGACGCGGCCAGGGTGGATCTGCGCCCACCAGCTCACGACATCCGCCCGCTTCGGAAAGCCGGGAAACGCGGTCACCATGCTCACACTCCGCGACGCGATGTCACGACGTCACGGCACTCGAAGCGGGTGCTCCGCGAAGAACCTGAGCATCTCGGCGGTGATGTCCGGCCCGTGCTCGTCGGTGAACGTGCCCGCACTCGACCCGCCCGACCAGGCGTGCCCGAGCTCGCTCACGACCCATTCCTCGACGACGCATGGCCCCGCAGCCGCAGCGTGGCAGGTACGTGTCCAGTGATAACCCTTCGTCTCGCCCGCCTTCCCGGTCGGCGCGAGCGGCGCGGCGCGCGACGCACGGGTGTTGGTGACGATCCACTGCTGCGCGGCCTGCGTGCCGTTCACCGGGTTGAGCACGACATCCTTCGCGCCGTGCACGACCATCGTCGGGATCACTCGCGCGCGCTCGCCCATCGCGGCCAGCGCCGCGGCGCCGAGGGTGTCGGCGTCCGTGACGCCGCGCGCCATCACCGCCAGCGCCGACATCACGTCGGTCGCGGGACGCCACGGCATCCCCGAATGGAGCGCGATCGACGCGAAGCGCTCCGGGTACGCCACCGCCATGAGCGACGCCATCGCGGCGCCCGCGGAGATGCCCGCCAGGTGCACGCGTGCCGAGTCCACGGCGTGGCCGCGTACCACCTGGGAGATGATGCCGTCGATCATCGCCGGCTCGCCCGCGCTCCGACCCTGGTGCGCGGGCTCGTACCAGTTCCAGCACTTCTTCGGATTCGCCGTCTCCGGCTGTTCCGGCAGGAGCGCGAGAAACTTCTCCCGCTCCGCATGCTCGGCGATCCGCGTCCCGCGCGCGAAATCCGCGGGATCCTGGGTGCAACCGTGCAGCATCACGACCAGCATGTGTCGCCGGGTGGGGTCGTACCCACCTGGCACGTAGAGCTGATAGCGACGGCTGCCCACGGTGCTCGAGTAATTTCCTGCGATCCAATGGCCGGACTGCGCGCTTCCGCCCGATGGATCGCGCGAGGCGCCACCGGAGTCCTCCGCCGCCCGGACGGGCGCGGCGGAGAGACCCACGATCGCGGCCATTGCCAATGGCCCCATCACCTGCCTATCGGCTCCAGCGCACGCCGAGGAACGCCATCGTGCCGACTTCCGGCATGTTGATCATCTCCTTGTGCTTGCGGTTGAAGCCGCAGCCCTTGTCCCGCGTCGCAATGACGCTGTTCGGCCGGGTGACTGCCGGCGGCGTGACGGGTGGCGTCGAGTAGGTCACCCCCTCCGAGGTGCAGGAGAAGAGGTTGCTGACGCCGAAGTTGACCATCGCGTTGTTGAGGTTCGGAAAACGGAACGACAGACTCGCATCGACCGCCCCGAACGTCGGGATGACCCCCGAGTTCACGCCCGACCGGAAATAGTATCCGACGACGTTTCGGTACGTCATTCCCGCCGACACCGGACCGATGTCCTTCATCGTCGTACCGACCGTCCACTTGGTGCCGGGGCTGTTGAGCGAGGTCGCCTCACCGAGCACCGTCACCGAGTCCAGCTTGACGGTGGACAGGGTGCTGCGCAACTCGATCCGCGGGGTGAGCAGGAAGTTCACGCCCGCATCCACGCCCTTTACCGTGGCGCGTCCGAGGTTGTAGTAGGTCAGCACGAGCGGCGTCACGTTGGCCGCGTTGACGATCCGGCCCTGAGCGTTGACTGGAATGTTGCCGCCCGGGTTGCTGATCGGCACCGCGTAGGTCGGCGCACCCGGAATGAAGGGATTGCCGACGATCGTCAGCGGGCTCAGGAAGTTCTGGTACTTCGAGCTGAAGTACGTCGCATCGACGAAGAGGCGGTCCATGAAGATGCCCTTGTAGCCGTACTCCCACGTCTTGTTCGACTCGGGCTCCACCGGCTTGAAGGTGGCGATCGTCGTGCCCGCCGCGTTCTGCGTCGTGAACCCGCCGGTGTTGCCGTAAATCGAGATCACCGCTGTCCAATCGGGGATGAAGAAGTTCGTCTGGAGGATCGTCGGCGACTTGTAGGCGCGGTTGAAGGTGACGCGGAACGCCTGGTCCTCGATCGGCTTGATGATGACGCCCGCCTTCGGGCTCCACTGCTTGTCGAACGACTCGGGATCATCGAGGCGGCCGGCAAGGACGACATCGAGCTGCGGGATGACCGGCGCGGTGATCTGGGCGTAGTAACCGATCTGCGTGTTGCTCACATCCTCGTTCGTGATGCGATCGGTGAGCCACTGCCGCTTGCTGCTCGCGACGTCGTTGCGCCACTGCGCGCCGAACACGGTCGAGACGCTGCTGAGGAAGCTCGAGGTGCTGCCCAGCACGGGCAGTGTGTAGTTGCCCTGGATCTCCGCCGCGTACATCCGTCCATCGCTCGGCCAATCCGACAGCATGCGGAGCGAGTCCGGGGTGACGCTGGCGTTGGCGGCGGCGAGCTGCGCGCCGGCGTAACGGTTGAGTGCGAACGATTCACCCGACTTCGACTGCGCGCGATAGGCGTTGAAGAACCAGTGCGGTGTCGTCGCTCGGGCCTGCACGACATTGTAGAGCCAGCCGCTGAGCTGGTTGCGACCGACGTTGGTCTGGCCGACGCCGTCCGTGCGGCTCATGCCTCCGTTCACCTCGAAGCGATTCTGTCCTGCGTAGTACACGACGGCGCCACTTCCACGAGCGACGCCGGTCTTCCAGTCGATCGGATTGCCACGGAGGTTCGCCTCCGACACGTTCGGGCCGCCAACCGCGGGATTGTAGATGCCGCCGTTGGCGTTGTAGACGAGATTGTTCTCCCAGTCCTTCGCCGTCTGGTACTCGCCGGCGACCTTATAGCCGATATTGCCGCTGACGCCAGCGTGGCGCCCCTGAACGTCTGCATAGCTGCGATTGCCGCCGGTGACCTCGAACGTCGTGCCGGGGAACTGCCGCGGATCCTTCGTCGTCAGCGAGAGCACGCCGCTCGATGCATCCGGGCCGTACAGCGCCGAGCCGGGGCCGACGAGCACTTCCATCCCCGCGAGGTCCACCTTCGGTGTCGGCGTGAACTGGCCGACCGGCAGGCCGTTCTCGGGAAGCACCGAGATGCGCCCGTCTTCCACCATGAGGAAGCGGTTGTTGAACGAGGAATTGAAGCCGCGCGCATTGATCGCGATGCTCGTCATACCGGTCTGAATGAAGTCGACTCCCTTCGCCTCCTTCAACGCACCGACGAAGCTGTTCCCCACCGACTGGTCGATCTGGTCGGAGGTGATGACGGTGATCGTCGCCGGTGCCTCCGTCACCTTCTCGGTCCGGCGCGACGCCGAGACGACGACGCCCGCGAGGCTCAGCGGCGCCGCACGCAGCGTTGCATCGAGCCGCGTCTCCTGCCCGTCGGTGACGACGATGCCGCTGAAGACCTGCATGCGATCGCCGATCCGCTGGACACGAACGTCATAGGTGCCGGGAGCGACGTTGGTGATGACGTACCGGCCCTGGGCGTCGGAGGTGGCTCCCTGCCGCGTCGCGGCAATGGTGATCGTTGCGGAGGCGAGGGGTGCCTGGGATGCATCGGTGATCGTACCGGCGATGCGGCCGGTCTGTGCCTGCAGGGCGGCAGGCGCCGCGGCAAGCAGGAAGAGCAGCGTTCGAATTCGATTAGACATGGCACCTACTCCAAGGGGGGTGGAACAACGAGGAGATGGAACGAGCGCGGCTGGTGCGTGCGAAGGCGATCGACCGGGCCGCACCGGGATCGCAGCACTGGAATCATCCATCGGGTACGAGGACCGTGGCCTCTCCCTCGATGACGGTCTCGCCGCGCTGGTTGCGGCAGACCGTCGTAAGGCGCGCACGCTTCTTCGAGGCGATGACCTCGATGATCTCGACGCGCGCAATGACGGTGTCGCCGATGAGCACCGGTTTCGTGAACCGCAGCGTCTGGCCGAGGTAGATGACGCCGGGCCCCGGCAGCTTCATCGCGAGGACACCGGAGAGCAGCCCTGCGACGAGCATCCCGTGCGCGACCCGGCCACCGAACCGAGATTTCGCCGCGAACTCGGCGTCGACGTGCACGGGATTGAAGTCGCCGACGACACCGGCGTACGCCATGACGTCGGCCTCCGTGATCGTCTTCGCCGTCTCGGCGCTCATGCCGACCGCCAGCTCACTGATCTGCATCGTCAGGCGTCCATCACGAGCCGAACGTCAGCGTCGATGGCCGGCGTCGTGGCGTTCCGCGTCAGCCACGACACGACGAAGAAGACGAGGAGCGCGACAACGAGCGACAGGCCGGAGACGGTCACGCCGGTCGGGAAGCTGTAGACCCGGAAGTAGGCGAGCGTCTCGAACATGAGCGTGATGACGAGGCCTGAGGCGATCGATGCGATCGCGCCGGCCTTCGTCGCACCTTCCCAGTTGAGCCCGATCGCCAGCGCGGGGACGAGCGTGGACGCGAAGAGCCCCCAGCCGAAGATCCCGAGGAACGCGACGAGCGTACCCGAGACCTGCGCCACGAGCCCGGCGACGACCGAGATCGCGACCGTCGAGATTCGTCCCCACCGCAGCTCGTTGCCGACGCGCGTGCCGAACGCCACAGGGATGTCGTGGGTGATCGCCGCCGCGCCGATGCTCATGAAGGAGTTGACGGTGCTCATGATCGCGGCGGCGACACCGGAGAAGACGATGCCGGCGAGCAGCAGCGGCGTGAAGCGCAGGAGGAAGAACGGTGTCGCATCATCCACGCGCGCCAGCGGCTCCATCGCACCGTTCACGACGAGCGCCTTCACGACCAGGCCCACACCGACGTACAGCAGCAGCGTCACGAACAGCGCCGACGTCATGATCAGCGGATACCACTTCAGCCGCCGCGGATCCTTCAGCATGTAGAACTTGTGAATGACGTGCGGCTGGCCGAGTGAGCCGAGGCCGAAGACGAAGAAGAAGGACAGCGCGGCGAGCGGCGTGAGCTTTCCCCATGGACCGAGGAAGGCCGCATCGGCGGCGAGGATCGTCGTCGAAATGCCGCTCATCCCCCCGCCGACCTGGAGCGTGTAGACGAATACGAGCACCGACGCGAGCGCCATGAGGCTGCCCTGGAAGACGTCGGTGTAGACGCCCGCGAGGATCCCGCCGCTCACCGAGTACGCCAGCGTGATGAGCGTGCCGATCCAGATGCCCCAGCCAAGTCCGACGCCGAAGATCGCGTCGATGACGAGGCCGAGCGCGAGGAGGTTGGTCGCCATGTAGCCGACGACGGCGATGAGGATCGCGACCGCCGCGAGCCCCTGTGCGGCGCGTGAGTCATAGCGCGCACCGATCGCGTCGGGGACGGTGATCATGTCGCGCACCTCGGCCAGCAGCCGCATGCGCTTCGCGAGCACCCAGGCGCCCATCGCGTTGGTCAGCGCCACGGGCAGGATGATGAACACCGCGCCGATGCCAAGCTGGTACACGAGTCCCGGCCCGCCGATGAACGCGAACCCCGAGAGCGTCGCGGACATCGCGGCGATCGCAAGCGGCCAGAGGCCGATGCCCTGCCCCGCGACGAAGAAGTCGCTCGCCGTTCGGGTGCGCCGCGTCGCCCACACGCCAATCGCGGCGACGATCGCGAAGTACACGACCGCCACCGCGACGATCACCGGCTGGGTGAGCGGCGGGAGGCTCTCGGTCTGGACGAGCGCAAGCGTCGGCATCATGCGGGATTCTCGTGCGCCGAGGCCCGCTGCTCGCGAGCTGCCCTGATCGCGGCGAGTCGCGCTAGATCCTCCTGGCTCAGCGTCATCGAGTCGAAGGTCAACGCGTAGGCGAAGGGCAGCAGGAAGAGCGGAAGGATCCCGATCCCGTATATGATGATCGCGGCGCGCGGCGGAAGTCCGAGCCAGAGCGGCGTCGCCGTTCCGATCTCTGCGGGCATCAGCAGGACCGAGCCGAAGCCGACGAGGAGCACCGCGTAGATCAGCGCAAAGGGCCACACCAGCGG
>JANPKQ010000303.1:0-8086 GCA_031426115.1 Gemmatimonadaceae bacterium
GCTTCCCATCGTATTCGATCGCACCTCCCTCGGCCGGCGTTGCCCCGAAGATCGCGCGCGCGGTCTCCGTCCGTCCGGATCCAAGCAGTCCGGCCACTCCGAGAATTTCTCCCTTCCGCACGACGAACGACACATCCTGCAACTTCGGGTTGCGCCGCAGTCCCTCGGCTTTCAGCAGGGGCGCGCCGTCGGGAGCGGTTGCCGGCGTGCCGTGTCCACCGAAACCCGTCGTGCCGAGGCGCAGCTCGTCACGCGCCTTGCCGAGCATGAGGCAGACGAGGTCGAGCCGTTCGAGATCGGCGAGTGCGTGAGTTCCGACGAGCTTGCCATCGCGAAGGATCGTGACGCGATTGCACACGGCGTACAGCTCGTCGAAGCGATGGCTGATGTAGACGATCGCCGTGCCCTGCGCCTGGAGGCGACGGATGAGCGCATACAGCACCGCGACTTCGCGCTCGGCGAGTGAGCTCGTCGGCTCGTCGAGGACGAGCACCTTCGCCCCGAGCGAGACACCGCGCGCGATCGCGACCATCTGGCGGCGTGCGGTGTTGAGCGACGCGACCGTCGCGCGCGGATCGACATCGACGCCGAGTCCCTGAAGGACTGTCGCGGCCTCGGTGTTCATCCGGCCCCAGTCGATGAGCCCGAAGCGGCGCGGCTCGCGGCCTAGGAAGATGTTCTCGGCCACGGTGCGGTAGCCGATGAGGTGGATCTCCTGGTGGACCGCGGTGACGCCCGCATCGCTCGCGTCGGCCGGTGTCCTGAAGTCCACCTCCCGGCCTTCGAGCCACATGCGCCCGCCGTCGCGGTGGTACGCGCCCGTCATGATCTTGACGAGCGTGGACTTTCCGGCGCCGTTCTCGCCGACGAGCGCGTGGACCTCACCGCGGCGGATGACCAGATCCACGCCTGCGAGCGCCGTCGCGCCCGCGAAGCGCTTGACGATCCCTTCCATGCGGAGGAGGGGCTCGGTCGTCGCGGCGGCAGCCGTCATGCGGTCGCGTGCAGAGGATCGGGTTCGATCGCGCGGCCCGTGATGGGGACGCTAGTACGCTTCGGCGGTGAACTGCGCTGCGTTCGTCTTGTCGAAGAATCGGTCGGTGATGAGGATCTTCGGCGGGATCGCCTCGCCGCGACGGAGCTTCTCGATGGTGTCGAAGGCCAGCGGGCCGAAGCGCGGGTTGCTCTCGACCGTCGCGCCGAGCTCGCCGCGGGTGATCGCCTCGAGCGCGGCCTTCTGCCCGTCCACTGAGATGATGCGCACATCGGTGCCCGCCTTGAGGCCCGCGGCGTTCAGCGCCTGCACGGCGCCGAGCGCCATTTCATCGTTGTGCGCGTAGACCGCCGTGATCTTCTTGCCGAGCGACTGGGCGATGTTCTGCATGACGCCCTGGGCTGTCGCGCGGGAGAAGTTGCCGGTCTGCGAGGCGAGGATCTTCATGCCCGGGTGCTTCGCGATCTCGTCATTGAAGCCCTTTGCGCGGTCGGCGGCGACGGAGGATCCGGGCGTGCCCTGCAGCTCGACGATCCCAGCGGTGCCGCCCGTCTCCTTGATCAGCCATTCGGCGGCGCGCTTCCCCTGCTCGACGAAGTTCGATCCGAGGAAGGTGACGAAATCGGTGCCGGCGGCACCGGCTGCTTCGCGGTCAACGAGGATGACAGGGATTTTCGCTTCCTTCGCGGCCTGGAGGGCAGGGGTGAGTCCCTCGAACTCGCGCGGGGCGAGGAGAATGACGTCCACGCGTCGGGCGATGAGATCCTCGACATCGGAGACCTGCTTCGCCGTCTGGCCCTGGGCGTCGGTGACGACGAGGGTGTAGCCGCGCTTGGCGGCTTCATCCTGGAGGCTCTTCGTCTGGGCGATGCGCCAGGGGTTGTCGCTCTCCATCTGGGAGAATCCGACGACGAACTCGTCGGCGGCCTTCTCCTTGGCGCAGCCGGCGATGCTGGCGGCGAGGACGAGCAGGATCGCGGGGCGGGCGAGCGCGCGGCAGCGGTCGAGGAGGGGCATTGGCAGAAATCGGGTCGGAGTGAGGGGACTGAACGGGTTCGGGTATGTTCAGCGCGTTCAGTCGTACGCTTTCGTGGCCCTGATGTCAAGATGGGGAGACATCAGGGCGGACACGGCAGTTCACGGTTCTCAGTGTTCAGTTGTCAGTTCTCGGTCGCCGATCTGAAACGCCCTTCCAACTGTGAACTGTCAACTGACAACCGTCCACTTTGTTTCCACGCTCTTCACTCCTTCTTGACACCGTGCTTCGCCCGACGTACGCTAGCCACCCGAATCGGTTCGAAACGACTCGAAACGGTTCAGATCGGCTGCTCACACCCGCTCATCCGCCGCGCGACTGAATGAAGATCAAGCGCCCCACGATCGATGATGTCGCACGCCAGGCCGGGGTCTCCAAGGCCACGGTCTCGGCGGTGCTCAACAACACCGGTTCGGTGAAGGGAAGCACGCGCGACCAGGTCGTCTCGGTCATGGAGATGCTGAACTATCGGCCGACGCAGCTCGCCGGCCGGTCGTCGGCGCGGCGGGTCAAGAGCATCGGGCTGCTGATCAAGGAGATCGACAACCCGTACTACGCCGAGATCGTGCTTGGTGCGCGGACGCTCGCGAGCCAGAACGGCTATACGCTGCTGGTGGCGAGCTCGGAGGGTGAGTTCGAGGCGGAGCGCCGGGCGATCGAGCTGCTTCAGGCGAAGGATGTCGATGGGCTCGTCGCGACGCCGGTGCTCGACCAGCACGCGGACCTGTCGCACTTCTTCGAGCTCAAGCGGCGCAACTTTCCGTTCGTGCTCCTCGAGGAGGTGCTTGGCGTTCCGGCGAGCCTCGTGGATGTGGACAACAGCGCGGGATCGCGGAAGGCGGTCGAGTACCTCATCGAGCAGGGGCACACGCGCATCGCGCATTTCGCCGGCCCGAGCTATTCGATGCATAGCCAGGAGCGCATCGATGGAGTTCGGCACGCGTGCAGCGCGTCGCACCTCGTCTTCACCGACTTCGATATCGTCCGTGCGGGAGCGCATCTCGCCGACGGGTATCGTGCGGCGCTCGAGTATTTCCGCAACCGACCCGAGGGCGAGCGTCCGACGGCGGTGACGTGCTACAACGATCTCGTCGCCATCGGCGTGTGCAGGGCGCTGCGCGAGCTCGGGCTCGGCGTGCCGGAGGACGTGTCGGTCATCGGGTTCGACGACATCCCGCTGCTCGAATACTTCCCGGTGCCGCTGACCACGGTACGCGTGCCGAAGTTCCGCATGGCGGAGATCGCGACGGAGATGCTGATCAAGCACGTCGAGTCGAAGACGGCGATCCCGCCGCAGAAGGTCTATCTCGACGCCGAACTGATGGTGCGTGCTTCGACGCGGTCACTGCGTGGCGCCGGCCTGGATGGCACCGGGGCCCACCACGCGAGAGGCGGCTCGGGCTCCACCGACGGAACTGTGCAGGGACTGAGCGTCGCCAGCGCCGCCCGGCGCCCCCACCAGGAATCCGCCCCGATCCGATGAACTCTTCGCGCTTTCTCACTATCGCCGTGGCCGTCGCCGGCGCCGTGCTCACCGCATGCCGCCCGCCCCGCGCCCCGGCTCCGCCGCGCGACGTCGTTGTGGCCGTGCCGATAGAGGACATAGCGCCAGCTCCGGTTCCGCCCCCGGCGCCCGCTGAGCCGACCTGGCGGCCCGCGCCCGGTCGGATGATGACGCGGTGGGCCGCTGATGTCTCTCCGACCACGGTGCATTCGGAGTATCCCCGGCCGCAAATGGTCCGGCCCGTGTGGGCGAACCTGAACGGGCTGTGGCAGGTGTCGATCGGGCACGACACCAACACGACGCCGACGCATGCGTTCGGCCGCGACCTCCCTGGCCGGATCCTCGTGCCCTTCGCGATGGAGTCGGCATTGTCGGGGATCGGCTCGCACGCGAACGGGTTGGTCTATCGGCGAAAGTTCCGCGCGCCACCGGTGGGACCGGACACCCGGCTTCTGCTCCACTTCGGTGCGGTGGACTGGCACACGACGGTGTACGTGAACGGACGGCGAGTCGGAACGCACACCGGCGGATACGACACGTTCTCCTTCGACATCACCGACGCGCTGACGGCGAGATCGCCCGATGTCCGCCCTGAAGCCGAGCAGGAGCTCGTCGTCGCCGTGTTCGATCCAACCGACGAGTTCGGGCAGCCGCGTGGCAAGCAGGTCAGCAAGCCGGAAGGGATCTGGTACACACCGGTCACCGGAATCTGGCAGACGGTGTGGCTCGAGCCGGTTGCCGCGCGGGGGATCGATCATTTGACAATGACGCCCGACGTCGCCGGGGGCGCGCTGCGGCTGACCGTTCATGGCCGGGGCCCGAGCGACGACTTGCAGGTGGAAGCGGTCGCGACGGGCAATGGTGGAGAGTATCGCATTACCGGTCCGATCGGCCGGGAGCTTCGCGTGCCGATTCCGAGGCCACGGTTGTGGGGGCCGAGTGATCCGTTCCTTTACAAGTTGCGCGTGACGCTGCGCGACACCGTGCCCGCCCAGGAGCTCGTCGATCGCGTGGACAGCTACTTCGGGATGCGCACCGTGTCGGTCGGTACCGATCGCAATGGTTTCCGCAGGATCATGCTGAATGGCGAGCCGGTGTTTCAGGTCGGCCCGCTGGACCAGGGGTGGTGGCCCGACGGACTCTACACCGCGCCGACCGATGCCGCGCTGCGCTTCGACCTCGAGATGACGAAAGCGCTCGGCTTCAACATGACCCGCAAACACATCAAGGTCGAGCCGGCGCGCTGGTATTACTATGCCGACTCGATGGGGATTCCAGTGTGGCAGGACATGCCTAGCGGCTGGAACGATTCACCGAAGGCCCAGGAACACTTCGTTGCCGAGCTGCGGGCGATGATCGAGGACCTGCGCAATCATCCGTCGATCGTGGTGTGGGTGCCGTTCAACGAGAAGTGGGGTCAGTTCGACGTGCAGCGGATGGTCTCGATCATCCAGGGGATGGACTCGAGCCGCCTCGTGAACGATGTAAGCGGCTGGCAGCACGAGAACGTCGGCGACATCATCGACGTCCATCGCTACCAGGGTCCTCAGGCGATGCGCGGTGCCAACGGTCGCATCGCCGTCGTTGGCGAGTTCGGTGGGCTGGGCTACAAGGAGAACGGCCATACCTGGGCGGGCGATGCCTGGGGATACGGCGGGCTCTTTCAGAATCGCGAGGCGCTCGCCGATCGGTACGATCTCCTGATGAAGCGGCTGTATCGCGATCGTGACACCCACGGCATTGGCGCTGGCGTGTACACGCAGATGACCGATGTCGAGGTCGAGCTCAACGGGTTCTTCACCTATGACCGCGCGATCCTGAAGTTCGACACGGCGCGCATGGCGGCGACCAACCGCGGTCATGCGCCGTACATCCTGCCCGAGCTGACCGACTTCACGGACACCGTGCGCGTGATGATCCACCAGGGGACGCCGACGGAGCTCCGATATACAACGGACGGCAGCGAGCCAACGGCGGCGAGCCCGCTGTATCGCGCACCGTTTCTCGTGCGGCGGAACACCACCGTGCGAGCACGCTCGTTCCTGAACGGGCGCCCGACCGCGGCGGCCGAAACACGGACCGAGTTCACGAAGGGCCCAGGCCGTCCCGCGGTAACGGCCGCCGTCGCACCGGGGCTCCGCTACGAGTTCTTCCGCGACACGACACCCGAGCCACACATCCGAATGAACTGGCCGGTGCGCTGGCAGCTCGAGCGGCCCGAGAAGAAGCCCGAAGACATTACACCTCATAGGACAGGAACCGTCGCGACGGTGACGCTCGCTCCGGCCGACACCGCCGTGATGTTCGGGATGCGCTACACCGGCTACATCCGCGTCCCGCGCGCCGGTGTCTACACCTTCACCGCGCTCTCCGATGATGGAGCCGGGATGTGGTTCGGCGACCGCAACGTCTTCTGGTCACTCGGACAATCACCCAAGACCACGGAAACATCGGGGCAGATCGCGCTCGCCGCGGGACTGCACCCGATCACCGTGACGTTCTTCCAGGCGTACGGCCCGCGGGCACTCGAGCTCTACATCGAGGGTCCCGGCGTGCGACGCCGGCAGGTCCCCGCATCGATGCTCTTCCAGGATCGTGCTCCGGCGCCAACGCGCTGATGCTCACTCTGTCTCACCCCAACCCTGCTTCAGCGGAGAATTCCACCTTGAGCAATCGATCTCAGCACCCGATCAGAAGGGCCACGCGCCTGATCGCGACGCTCACCCTCGCATGCGCAGTCGGGAGCGTAGCACTTCTCGCTCCCCGATCCCTCGACGCACAGGCGACCGGCCGGATCACCGGCGTCGTCACGAGCGACCAGGGCGCCCCCATTCCCGGCGCGCAGGTCGTCGTGGATGGGACCTCCCTCGGCGCACTGACGACCGAGAATGGCCGCTACTCCATTCCCAATGTTGCCGCCGGGACGCGGACCGTCCGTGCGCAGCGCATCGGCTTCTCCCCGCAGACGGTGACGGTGACGGTCAGCGACGGCGGGACAGCGACCGCGGATTTCCAGCTCGCGACGATGGCGGCCCGTCTCTCGGACGTCGTCGTCGGCTACACGACCCAGGCCAACCGCGACATCTCCGACGCCGTCTCGACGGTGAGCAGCGCGGAGATCGCGTCGCAGGCCGTGGCGACCGTGGAGGAAGCACTGCGCGGACGCATCCCCGGTGTGCAGATCAACGCATCGGGTGAGCCCGGCCGGCCGGCCCAGGTCTTCATTCGCGGACAGAACTTCCTCAGCACCTCCACGCCGCTCTATGTCGTGGATGGGATGTACCTTCGCCAGAACCCGAACCTGAATCCGGACGACATCGAGTCGATCGCCGTCCTCAAGGATGCGTCGGCAGCGGCGCAGTACGGCGCCCAGGCGGCGAACGGTGTCATCGTCATCACGACCCGGCGCGGGCGCGCTGGGGACAACAACCAGGTCAACCTCAGCTCGTACTACGGGACGCAGGACATCCCGAACAAGATCGACATGATGAGCTCACGCGAGTGGGCCGTCATCCAGAAGCAGGCGTACGACAACGCCGGCATCACCGCGATCCCCTCGGGCGTCACCAACGCGCTGTCGGCCAATCCGGTGAACCTCGTCAACACGGACTGGCAGGACGCCGTGTTCCAGAGCGGAAAGATCCAGAACCACAACCTGTCCGTAGCAGGCGGGAAGACCAACGCGAGCTACCTCATCAGCGGCGGCGTGTTCGACCAGGACGGCGCGATCGTCGAGACGAGCTTCCGGCGATACAGCCTCCGTGTGAACTCGCAGGCGACCCACAAGCGCTTCACCTTCGGTGAGAACATTGCGCTCTCCCGCGGACTCCGGCAGGGTCTCACCGGCTTCCCGCTGATCGACGTCGTCCGGATGCTTCCGACGATCTCCGTCTTCGATCCGAACAACGCGAGCGGATTCGGCTACGGCAGCGGCGCCAACCCGACCTTCGGCACCAACCCGGTCGGCCTGCTCCAGAGCCAGCCGCGCACCGAGCGCTCGAACCAGGTCATCGGATCAGCCTTCGGTGAAGTCGCGCTGCCGCTGAACCTCAAGTATCGACTCAATCTCGGCATCAACTACGAGAACTACGGCCGGAGCGAGTTCTCGAGCATCGCACAGCTCCGCCAGGGCTCGCCGAACCAGTTCGCGCAGCTCACCGAGATCCGCAACGACTTCACGTCGCTGCTCACCGAGAACCTGTTGTCGTACGACGGCCAGTTCGGGACGGGGATGCACCGCATCAACGCGGTGGCGGGCTACACCGAGCAGCAGGACAACGCCGATGACATCTCGGCGTATCGCCGCGGCTTCACCGACGAGAACCTCGTGACGATCAACGCCGGCGGCGAGGCCAGCCTCACCAACAGCGGTACGCGCCGGCGCACGGTGCTCCGGTCGATGCTCCTCCGCGCGAACTACGCGCTCCTCGATCGCTACCTCATCACGGGCAGCATTCGCCGCGACGGGTCGTCACGCTTCGGGCCGAACAATCGCTGGGGAACCTTCTCGGCGATCTCGGGCGGATGGATCGTCAGCGACGAGCCGTTCTTC
>JANPKQ010000304.1:0-8341 GCA_031426115.1 Gemmatimonadaceae bacterium
GGGCAACGCCGATCCCCTTGGCCCGTGACCAACACGAGGTCATCCTCGACACCATCGCCTACGCCCGAACACCCATCTCGGGGTGCAACCTGACGCGAGCCGCGCATCGGGCTACGTTCCCGATCGACTAGACATCACTCCGGAGGCTCCAGCATGCGCGCCACGTCCCTTCTCCTCGCCCTCGCCCTGTCAGCCGTGGGCGTGCAGGCACAGACCGCCGAGCCCGCCCAGCTTCCCTCGGTCACGCTGCCGGCCGAGCTCGCGCGCGTGCTCACCGACTACGAGACGCAGTGGCGCTTCGGCGGCGACTCGCTCGTGAAGCTGTTCACGGAAGACGCCGTCCTCACGGTGGGAGGCAAGCCACCCGCGCGGGGCCGCGCCGCGCTCGCCGCACACTACGCCGGGCCCAAGGGTCCGCTCGCGCTGCGCGCGATCGCGTATGCGGCGGAAGGCAAGGTCGCCTGGATCGTCGGCGGATACGCCATGGAGCGGGGGGCGCCGGACGTCGGCAAGTTCATCCTCGCCCTGCGGAAGGGACCCGGTGGCCGCTGGCTGATCTACTCGGACATGGACACCGGCAACGCCCCGATGCGTCGTCCGGGTCCGCCGCCGCCGCGCTGAACCGTTCACGACGAAATACACGAATGGCCGCCCAATCGGGCGGCCATTCGATGTCTGAAACCCGGCGGCTCGGTGTGCAACCGTGCGCAGTAGCCAGTACGCAATACGTGCCCAGTAAGCAGTGCTGGTCCGTGCGCAGTCGCGGTCAGTGATGCAAGACTACTGGCCGGGCATGTTGTAGAAGAACTGCTCGCGCACGATCCGGCCATCCGCGACGTCGTACAGCGCCATCTCCGTCATCACGACGCGGTCGCCCGTGGGCTTGAAGGTCGTGTCGTACTCGAACTTCACGGCGAACTGCCGATCGGCGATGAAGGGACCCGTCACCCGGGCCGAGTGGACCTCGTTGTTCTCGACCCACCACTGATTCTTGCCGCGGATGGCGTCGATTCCGCGCATCTCAGCGGGCATTGCCTCGCTGCCTGACGATTCGATACTGACGATGTCGGCGGAGTAGAACTTCTCGATCGCCTCGTCGTTGCGTCCCTCGCTGCACAGCGACACGAGCTCGCGCGCGACGGTCGCGGTGTCGGTGGACGTGGTGGTGGCAGCCATGGTCGTTCCTCCGGTTCGAAGTGGGGACCTATTGTAGCTCGGCCGGGCCCCGCGCGCACGTCACGGTCTCGCAAAAACTGCTGTCAGTAGGGGCGGGGGATTTGTGCCCCTCGCGGCGGATGCCACCGGCCACGCAGCACGGTTCCGATCGGCATTTCCAGCGCGCGAATCGGGTCCCAGGGGTCGCGTCGGAAGAGGACGAGGTCCGCGCGCGCCCCGACCGAGCGCGGATCAGCCGCGGAAGCACGTCAGCGCGGGAGATCGGCCGGGCCCGGGCCGGCATTCATCGGCGGGAGGAGCGAGGCGATCTTCGCCGCGCGGTGGCGATGTCGCTCGCCGAGCAGGCGGAAGGTCTTCGCCGCGTCCACCCGGCCGGCGAGCTCCTGCTCATCGGCCATCGCGGCGCAGTACGTCGCAACCTGCACCTCATCGTCCACGTCCTGCGGCGTGAAGCCGAACTCCTCCTCGAACAGGAGCAGCGCGGCGAGCGCATGGCCGGAGAACGGCGTGTCGAGGAATTGCTCGCGGATCTCGGCGAGCCCGGCGCGGTTGGCGAGTACGCCGGCCCACTCGGCGCTCGTCAGGGCCGGGGTGATGTTGTGTTGAGGCATGATGGATCGAATGTCGGCGCCGCGACGCGCCTCGGCAACCACCCTACGCTGCGCGGTGCTCACTCCCTGAATCGTTGGCGCCTGTCAGGGCGTGTGACCCGTCAGGCCGGGGGCAGGAACGCCCGGACCGCGTCGATCGTATCTGCGTCCGCCGCCGTCCTGTCCGGCCGATAGCCCTTCACACGGGCAAACCGCAACGCCATGCCGCCGGGATAGTGCGAACTGTGCTGGACATCGTTGAAGGCAATCTCGACGACGAGCTCCGGGCGCACGTACACGATGTGCCCGTCGCGGCTGGTCTCACGCGCGAGGAGCTCCTTCGTCTGCCATTCGAGTATCTCGTCCGTCATCCCCTTGAAGGTCTTCCCGAGCATCACGAACTCGCCAGTGGCTGGATCGCGGGCGCCGAGGTGGATGTTGCTGAGCCAGCCCTTCCGTCTTCCCGAGCCCCACTCGACGGCGAGCACGACGAGATCGAGCGTGCGCGCCTCCTTCACCTTGATCCACGCCGACCCGCGCCGCCCCGCGGCATAGGGCGCCGAGAGGGATTTCACGACGACGCCTTCGTGGCCCCGAGCGAGCGCATCCGACTGGAGGCGCGCCGCCTCGTCGGGATCGGCGGTGATGATCCGCGGCACCAGCAGCGCCGCCGGGGCGACGCCGTCCAGTCGCGTCAAACGCTCGGCGAGCGTGTCATCGATGACGCTCACTCCATCGTGCAGCAGGATGTCGAAGAAGAATGCCGTCAACGGCAGCTCGGCACGCAGCTGCTCGATGTCGAGCCGTCGGCCGAAGCGGCGCATCGTGACCTGAAAGGAGTGCGGCCTTCCGTCCCGCGCGAGTGCGATGACTTCACCATCGAGGATCAGCTCGCGCGCGGGGAGCGCCAGAACCGCCTCGACGACTTCGGGAACCGCTTCCGTGACGTCGTTGAGGTTGCGGGTGTACACCACCACCCGATCGTCGCGCCGATGCACCTGGATGCGCGCGCCATCGAGCTTCCACTCGACGACGACGGGCACGCCGTCGGTCATCGCCTCGCGGACCGTCGGCGCGGAGTCGGCGAGCATCGGCTGCACCGGCCGAAACGCCTCGAGCTGGTACTGGGCGAGCGCGGTGATCGGATCGTCGCCGAGTGCCGCGCTGGCAACGACGCCGAGGTCGCCCGCCATCATCGCCGCGCGACGCACACGGTCGGCTGGCATGCCCGACGCCTTCGCGACTGATTCGAGCAACACGCCTTCGAGCGCGCCCTGGCGCACCTCGCCGATGAGGAGTGCGCCGAGGAACTCCTGCTCCTCAACGGTGGCGCGCGCGACCAGGTCGCCGAGGAGTCGTGCGCGCTCCTTGCCGGAGTTCTTCCCCTTTACCGTCGTCAGTGCGTCGAAGACGGTGTCTACGTCGCCCAGCTCCAGCGTTGCCGTCGTCGCGGGTTCGCCATCGCGCGCCGCAGCAACGGTCGCCCAGCCGACGCCGAGCTTGCCCTGCCGCGGCCAGCCCGTGAGGAATCCGATGGCGATCGGGATTTCATCCGATGAAGCGCGCGACAGCAAGGCCGCGAGCTGCGAGATCTTCTCCAGCCGCCCTGCTGTGGCCGCCACCGAGGCCGAGACGCGAACGAGCTCCTCCAGCTTCATTCGCGGAATCTACCAGCCTTGGTTTGTACCAACGACGGGAGCGACGGCAGTCGTATGCCCGCCGACACTCCCGCCTCGGGAATGCTGTTGCTCAACAAGGAGGCGCTGAGGATGCCGGTGGCACTCGGGGCCCGCGGACTGCGCGGCCCGAGCGGCCCGGGCCGCGGCATCCGTGGTGGATGTCTGCTACTGGTTCCGGGGGGAGGGCGATCCTGGTCCGTCAGTACTGCCCTCTCGCGCGCGGGAAGTTCGGACAGGGCGGCGGTGTCGTGGATCCCTCGTACCTGATACAGTGGTTCTCATCGAAGCTGTTCGCGCCGGGCGCCGACGCATCGCGGATGTCGGCACCGACGGGACTGCCCGCCGTAACGGATACCTGCACCGGTGGATTGCCGGCGATCAGGTTCCGGCGAATCAGGTTCCCCGCTGTCAACGGGTAGAGCAGAATGCCGTTGATGTTGCCGCCGATGCTGTTCTCCTCGATGATGTTGTCGCGGCTCGTGCCGACGAGACCAACACCGAAGTCGTTGGGTGTTGCGAGTGGCGGCCCCGCGAATACCGACCCGTTGCCGTAGAAGTGATTTCGGCGGACGCGGTTGGCGTTGCTGTTCGTGATGCAGTTCCCCCCACAGGGCGCGGCGGCCGAGGCGCTGCCGTTGCGAACCGCGACGTTCTCGCTGATGGAGTTGTCGTTCGAGAGTCCCAGGAAAATGCCGCTGTAGCAGTTGAAGTGAACCGTCACGCCCTCGACGATGCCGTCGTCAGTCTGGAACATGAAGATCCCGTGGCGGCGGAAGGTCTGCACCATGCCCGGTCCGCGGATGCGGACATGATCGAATCCCGCTGTCGAGATCCCGTCGTACGGGAACGGTCCGGGGTTTGGGAAAGTCCCAGTGGCCGGAGACGGGGCACACACGGTCGGCGGGCTGGCTGCGCCGGACATGGTGAATCCATTTAGAAAGAGCGTAATGTTGTCCCGCCCGAACTGAATGCACGGCCCGGTCGCGTTCACGCACTGAACGTCGCAGATGAGTCTCGTGTTCTCCGTAATCACCAGCGTTGCGGGGATCACGCCGCACACCTCTGCGGTGAACGCGGTCGCCGCCAGGCTTGGCGCCTCCATGCCTGGAAGCCTCGCGCCTGCACTGGTCGGAGTGACCGAGTCCTTGCAAGCCAGGGCAGTCGCCGCGATGACGACCGCGCACACCGGCAGCATGCTCCAGGACTTTGTCGCGATTCGCATATCCAGCCTCCATGAGCGTGGAGGGTGATCATGCAGACGCCTGGAAGATGCGTCAAGTGTTGCGCCGGCACCCAGGCTCGCCTCCTGCCACGCGGTACTCCGCTATGGCCACCTCAGTATCCGCCTGAGGAAATCGCCGTGCACCGTGAGCGCGGGCACGTAGATGATCCGACTCTCGCGCAGGCCGAGCGCGGAGCGATCGCGAAATATTCCGAGCTCGGGGCTGACGGCATTCGTTCCGTCACCGATCCGGAGCCCGATGAATCCGCCGGCGGTTGGGGAGTCGTGTAACGCGCTCCGCGAGAGTGGCGCGACCTGCATCACCCGCAGCCCTCCGTACGGTGTGAACGAGGGCGCGATCCGGCCCGACGCCAGCACCGAGAGCTCGAAGTGCGCGTGCTCCGCCCAGTTGACGAGCCCCGCCCCACCCATGACCGCGAATGCCGGCGCGCCGGGCTCGGCGGGTCCCCACACGCGGTGCTTCGCGGTCAGAACCGCGCCGCTGAACGACGGGATGCGAACTCCGAGATCAGTACTCTCGGTGAGTCCCCACCGAACCTCTGCGTCGGCGCCGCGGAGTGATGTTGAAAGGCTGTCGCCGAACAGCTCGATCGCGTTGGGGATGATGTAGATCGTGCCCGCGCGTTGCACCTCTCCGGGCGCCACGGTCTGCGCGGTGCTGCCCACCGTGTATGGCAGACACGCGGTTGACGTGGCGAGGGCGAGGGCCGCGATGACAGCGGCGCGGCCGGCGGGGCGATGAATTGAACGGCGCATGGATCTCCGAGTCAGAGTCACCCGGAGAATATCGGGGAGCCGAGGCGATGCGGATACGTCAGTGTGCGTAGCGGCGTTGGCGCTGACGTAGGCCGGGAGTGTCGCCACGTGCAGGCGACGTGAGTAGCGACGCCGCGCAGGCTTGCCCTTGCAAAGCCCCAACCTTCGGACGCTTGTGCGTCGGCGGCGGGCATCCTACGTTCGCGCACCAGCTCCGAGGTGAGCCATGCAGCCGATCGTCGCACTTTCGTTCCTTGGCCTTGCAACGCTCGGCGCCGTCGCGTGCGGTGGCGATGAACGCCGGACCACCGAACCGCCATCTCCCGTAGCAGTCGCGTCGGTCATCCTCTCCCCCACAACGGCGACGCTCGTCGTCGGCACGGTATCGGAGTTCACCGCAACGGCGAGGGACTCCGCCGGCAAGACACTCACGGGCCGCGACGTGGTGTGGACGACGACGGACCCAATGGTTGCCTGGGTGTCGGACGTCGGTGAGGCGAAAGGCGAGGGCGAGGGCTCGGTCACGATTACGGCCACCATCGAAGGGGTCAGCGCAAGTGCCGTGGTCTCGGTAGCCGCTGCGGTTCCAACCGGGACGCCGGTGACGTTTGCATCCATCGTGACCGGCGGCGCTCATTCATGCGCACTGACATCGAGCGGCGCGGCATACTGTTGGGGGCGGGGCGAGAGCGGGCAACTCGGCGCGCCCCCTCCCACCACACAGTGCATCCTCGACGTGGGTCCCCTCGCCTGCAGCGCATACCCGGTCTCCGTCGGTGGCGGACTCTCCTTCTCCTTGCTGACGGCGGGCGGGGCTCACACATGCGGCCTCACGAGCGACGGATCGGCGTGGTGCTGGGGCCGGAACAACAGCGGGCAGCTCGGTGATGGTTCGAACACATCGCGGTTTGCGCCCGTGGCCGTCGCGACCGGGCTGAAGTTCGCGAGCATCGACGCTGGAGGTGAGCACACCTGCGCGCTGACGAGTGGTGGTGCCGCGTACTGCTGGGGGCGTAATACGCGAGGCCAGCTTGGCGATGGTATGAGCACGGCCCGCTCGTCGCCGACGCCCGTGAGTGGTGGTCTCACCTTCCGGTCGATCACGGCGGGAGGATTTGCGGGAGTGGGCGGGCCGGGCAATGATCACACCTGCGCGCTGGCGAGCAACGGTGCGGCGTACTGTTGGGGCGACAATGAGGCCGGCCAGCTTGGACAATTCACCTCGGACCTCAACGCACACGCGGTGCCTGCTCCGGTGGCGGGAGATGGCAGATACTCGGCGATCACTGCGGGTCTTGGCCGCCACACCTGCGCCCTGTCGCTCGCGGGCACTGCCTCGTGCTGGGGCCAGAACTCATTCGGCGCGCTCGGGAATGGCAACACGTCGAACAGCTCCGCGCCTGTGGCAGTGTCGGGCGGGTACACGTTCGCCCGGTTGGTCGCCGGCGGATTCATCGGACACACCTGCGGGGTGACGTCCAGCGGTGTGACGACCTGCTGGGGAGATAATGAGCGCGGCCAGGCGGGCGATGCCTCGACGAACAACAGGTTGCAGCCCGTCCGCGTGAAAGGGGAACTGCCGTTCGTCGAGCTCGACGCCGGCTTCAGCCACACCTGCGGCCGCACCGCTACCGGTAGCGTGTATTGCTGGGGGGCCGGTGCGGCAGGGCAGCTCGGCACCGGGTTGGCGAAGGATCGCGCCGTGCCGGGGCGGGTGGTCGGAAAACCGTAGGGCGCTGCGGGTCCGGCTGGCAGTCGCTCGCCAGCCGGCCCTCGTGCCTGTCACGCTGTTGCATTCTTCGAATCAATCCGGCTTCACCTGGATGTTGCCGCCAGTGATGGGGAAGCCGAGTCAGAAGGGGCAGTTTCCCGGAGCAGGGTCGTCGATCCGGAGTGCGGCTCCGCGCGGCGCGAAGTACGTCACGAGGTTGGTCGCCGGTGCGCCGCTCTCGTTTCGGGCGATATGCGCGTGGTCGCCAGCATCGAGATAACCCTGGCCCGCGGTACGAACAATGGGCGTGCAGGCGGGATCGTCGGACTCGTAGAACGTCATCCTTCCCGACACCACCTGGATGAAAACGGGACCGGGATGGCTATGCCAGCCACTGTAGCTGCCAGGTTGGAAGGTGATGCTCTGTACGGCGACGTCCAGCGGGTCCTTGGCATGGATGTCCAACTCCCAATCACCCGTCTTCCGCTTGACCTTGAACGCGTCAGCGAACGTGGCACGCCCGAGCAGCGTCGATTGAGAGCCTGCTCCAACGGTGAGCTGCGGCCCGTTCGCGGAGGCCGCAGTGGGGTCGGTCGACTGCCCTCCGTCCTGGCACGCACCGAGAAACGCGACGAGGGTGATGCTTCCAAGCGAGGCGATCGCCACACGCAGGGCCGGCGACCGCGGATTGGCTGTTGCAGGTTTCATGGTATCGTCGAGAAGGGGTGAAGTGGAGCCGCACCGTGGCGTGCGCGGTTTCGCAGCCGTACGGTGGAAGGGCCAGACGCGAGCGCGCTCCGACTTTCACCAGCAGTAACGAAGAAACACGCCGAAACCCGACATCGCGTCCGTGTGAGGGCGCCCGTTTCGGACTTGTGACGCGGCGTACGCGCCTGGCCGGGCCGCGCTTTCAGTCCAGCGATTCAGGCTCGTTCGCCGCGCGAAGTACGGGCTGATGGGGCACATGGGGAGCTGCTCCGGCGTGCGGAGACACCACATTGTGGACGCCTCGCGAACCATTGGCGCAGATGGAGGGCCCCTATCCGCCGAATCACGTAGTCGTCGGGGCTGCGATTACCACGCGGACGCTCGCGGATCTCGTGACACCCGCAACTCGCTGCGCGCCCGGAACCACGGGCGCCGTCCTGGCCGTTCGCGGCAGGCGTGCTCTTCCCAGGCGCGTGCG
>JANPKQ010000305.1:0-2372 GCA_031426115.1 Gemmatimonadaceae bacterium
GCTCGTCCAGGCGGCTCCGGAGATCGTCTGACAGCAGCTCGGCCGTGTCCAGACTAGACGCTAGCGGCGGGCCGAGACGAGGCCATCTGCCGCCTCGTTTGGCAACGGTACGTGGGTATCACTGGGGTTATGCACCACCCGCGCACTTGCCGTCGCTGCTGGCACGGATGAGCACGTGTGCGGAGCGTGAGATTCCCTGCCCAGGCTATGAAAAGCCCCGTTCGCGCGGCTTTGCAGATCGTGCCGTGTGTACCGAGAAGTAGACCTGCAGGGGGTCGGGGGAACGTTTGGCGGGATCGGTTCCTCCCGCAGGTTAAGCTCGACTCGTGAGTAGGCGGTCTGACTACGGCAGCCCACGCAACGTCCAGGCGCAGATGCTCGTCGAGAGTTTAGTCGAGACACTGTCCGACGCCGTCGACGACGCCCACCGATGCGCAGAGTTTTCGCTCCTTGAGGGTGACGACTTGACGCGTCTGACGATTCTCCTCGAGGAGGTCCATCGCCGCGCGGTCGAACTTCGATACGAAGCGTTCTAGACGTAAGCGCGGCGCCATCCGGTGGAGACTGGCGTCAAGGTGCCCGCTCGAGACCTTTAAGTGTTGGGCTCCAACATTTCAATACAAAAGCCCGACACTTCGCTTGACAGCTTATCTCTCGAGGATCAGAGTTGACTCGAAGTCGAAGAGGGTCTCGCAGAGGTGTATTCAAGAACATCGAGCCCTGGGCAGCGGTCGATTCGCGGCGATCGAAACGCCTTGACTCAGTTCTCGTGCGGCGAGCCTAGGAGGGAGCGTTAGCATGTCACGCCAGCGTCTGCTGTGAATGCGAAAGCACGTAGATGGCTTGTTGTCACTGGCTTTGAGCGCTCCGCTCGTCGCCGCTGGGTCGTGCTGGGATCTTGTTGCGCGGATCGAGCGGATTGACTGTGTCGGTGAGTTCGGAGGGCATGTCATGAGATGGATCGCGTCCGGCATCGGCGCATTGATGATTCTGGTCGGCGCTCACGATGAATCGCTCGCGTCTGTGCAGAGCAGTGTGGGGCCTGCTGCCGGAACTTCGCCACGACCGGGCTCGTCACGCGCCTCTACCAATCCGGAGCAGACGCTGTCCGTCCTGCAATCCGCGGCCAAGGCGACGATCGCCAAGCCCCCTCCGACCCGATCCTGCCCGCCTGATGATCCCAACTGCTTCACGCCGTCCGCCGGGCGCACGCTCTCCGGCTTCCTCCGTTGGACGAGCGCCGACGTCAACCAGTTCTGGGGCAAGCGCATGCGCGCCGCAGGGTTTCGCTGGGTTGCAGCCCGCTCGACGCAGATCGCGGCCGGCAACACCGCGCGCTCGAAGTGCCTAGCTGGCCCGGTGGCTGCAGCAACCCCGATTGGTCCTTTCTATTGCGATGCGGATGGGCCGGGGGCCGTCTACCTGCCATTGTCATGGCTAAAGCAATTCCTCTTTCCGAGGAGCGAGTTCCGGACGCGGGACTTCGCGCTCGCATACATCGTCGCGCACGAGGGAGGCCACCATCTTCAACATGTCACCGGCATCCTCGCCAATCCAAAGCTAACCAGTCTCCAGATCGAACTTCAGGCGGATTGTCTCGCTGGAGTCTGGGCGTACTCGACCTGGGCTCGGCAACTACTCGAGCCTGGCGATATCGAGGAGGCAGTTCGCCTCGCGCGTCGCATCGGTGACGTCCCCGGAACGCCGTCGAACGACCCGAGCGCCCACGGCTCGCCACGGCAACGCGCTGCTTGGTTCCGGCGTGGTTACGGAACGGGAGACCCTGATCGATGCCGAACCCAGCGGTAGACCAACTCAACCCCGTTCCCGGCGACAGAGGAGTAGCACACCCCCGCGCGTCGTGGCCCGTGCGGAGAGTCGCGGTCGTCGTTTTGGCGGGTTCCATCGCCGCCGCGCTCCCCACGCTCGCCGGGGGTGCCAGCCCGCCGCTGATTCCGAAGGCCGCCCGATACGTTGGCACGACCTCGAGCGGAACCGTCGCACGGATCTTCGTCTCGCGCAACGGGGGGCGAATCGGATACACGATCTTCGCGAACCTTGGCTGCGAGAACGGTGCCGGGCTAACCCGCATGTACTGGACGACGGAAGGAGAAGCCGCGGCTGACTACTCGATTCTTCCGGGACGGGACGGCAGCTTCATGTTGAACAGCAGCAACTTGTTCGAGCTCACCGACGGCAACTGGGGAAACGCTGCCGCCCGGTTCGCGGGGCGATTTCGAACATCTCGGCTTGTGTCAGGAACGTTTAGCAGCCGTGTCGACTATTTCGACGCGTCGGGGAAGCCGTTGACACGCTGTAGCTCGGGCAACTTGACTTGGAAGGCGAAGCGCACTCGATGACGGCGCTGACCC
>JANPKQ010000306.1:0-1792 GCA_031426115.1 Gemmatimonadaceae bacterium
CACTCCACCTCCGGATGCCCCGCCATGACGAGAACGGCCGCGCGATCGCGCGCTGGCTCGTGGAGCGCGTCGGCGAGGAGGCCGTGATCTACCCGGGACTCACCTCGCATCCGCAGCACGAGCTCGCAAAGCGGCAGATGAGCGGGTTCGGTGGCATGATCAGCGTCGAGATGGGGACGAAGGAGCGGGCCGCCCGGGTGCTCGATCGGATGAAGGTGTTTTCGCTGGCCGAGTCGCTCGGCGGTGTCGAAAGTCTCATCAGTCACCCCGCGTCGATGACCCACGCGTCGGTTCCACCCGATCGGCGGGCAAAGCTCGGGATCACTGAAGGCCTCATTCGTCTTTCCTGTGGGGTCGAAGACGTCGCGGACCTCCTGTCCGACCTCGAGGCCGGATTCGACGGCCTCTAAGGCAAGCATCGACACCTTTGCCCGGCCCCAGCCGTAGGGCCGGTCGACCCTGCCCGGATTCCCGGAGGAATCGATGACCGATCGCGTTACCCTCTCCCAGATCTCCTCGAGAGCATGGGAGCACCCCGCCGACCGCGCCGCCCTGAACACCCTGCGCGCGCTACCCGGCTTTGATGAAGTCGTTCGCAAGGTCGCCGGGTTCCTCGGCGAACGCGGTATCCGCCTGCTGTTTCTCGCCAACGCGGTGAAGGTCGGACCGCGGCAGCGGCCCGATCTCGACGCCCTCTATGCCGAGGTGCTCCAGACGCTCGACTGCCCGCGCCGTCCGGAGCTGTACGTCACGCAGACGCCGGTGCTCAACGCAATGGCGGTCGGATTCGATGAGCCGTTCATCGTGATCAACTCCGGCGCGCTGACGGTGCTCGATCGCGAGGAGACACGGTTCATTCTTGCGCACGAAGTCGGGCACATCATGAGCGGGCACACCACCTATCGCACGCTCGCGATCATCATTCTGACGTTCGGCGTCAAATACCTGCCGTTCCTCGCCGGCCTCGCCCTGATGCCGTTCGAGCTCGCGCTGCTCGAGTGGTATCGCAAGGCAGAGCTCTCGAGCGACCGCGCAGGTCTCCTCGGCGTGCAGGACGAGCGGAACGCGATGCGCACGTTCATGAAGATGGCCGGCGGCGACGGCGAGGGTGACAAGATGGACCTCGACGCGTTCATGGAGCAGGCCCGCGAGTACGAGCTCGACAACAACGCCTGGGATACGATCCTCAAGATCATTGCGACAGCGTTTCGCGATCACCCGTTCGCGACGCTGCGCGCAGCAGAGCTGCAACGGTGGGTCGCGAGCGGGGAGTACGGCCGCATTCTCGCCGGCGATTACCCGCGCCGCGGCGCGGATGGAGAGAAGCCGCTCTCCGACGACTACGTGGACGCGGCCGGGTACTATGGCGACCAGGCGCGCGACGCGATGAGCTCCATCGGAGGGATGTTCGACCGGGCGCGTGGCGCTTTCAGCGAGGCGTTCCGCGGCCCGACGAAATGAAGCTGCTGATGGTCGGCGGGGGGGGCCGTGAACATGCCCTCCTCTCGAAGCTCCAGCGCGATGATTCTGCGCTGGAGCTTCTTGCCGCTCCGGGCAACCCGGGAATCGCCACCATTGCCCGCTGTGTTCCGATCCAGGCCACCGACGTCGAGGCGCTTGCAGCGCTGGCGACGCGCGAGGGGATCGACATCACCGTCGTGGGGCCGGAGGCGCCGCTCGCCGCCGGAATCGTCGACCGATTCAGGGGCAGCGGACTCCCCATCTTCGGGCCAACGCGCGCCGCCGCGGCGGTCGAGACGTCCAAGGCATTCACGAAGCAGCTCATGCTCCG
>JANPKQ010000307.1:0-2271 GCA_031426115.1 Gemmatimonadaceae bacterium
CGAAAGTGGAACGCGCGATTCGCGCCGGATGGGCCCTTCTTTCCGGAGCCGAAGGGCCTGCTCACCCCAGCCAAGCGGATCATGGGGCTCGACGCCGGCTCCTCGAGCAGGCCCACGGTATTGCCGAGCGACTTCGACATCTTGGCCCCGCCGTCGAGCCCCATGATCCGCTTGGCCGGGGTGAGCAGGCCCTTCGGCTCCGGAAAGAAGGGCCCATCGGGCGCGAACCGCGCGTTCCACTTCCGCGCGATGTCGCGCGACAGCTCGAGGTGCTGGAGCTGATCCTCGCCCACCGGCACGAGATCCGCCCGATAGAGCAGGATGTCCGCCGCCTGGAGCACAGGGTACGTCAGCACGCCGACAGGAACGCTCTCCTGGCGCTGTGATTTCTCCTTGAACTGCGTCTGTCGTTCGAGATCCCCGACGGGCGTGATGGTGTTGAAGATCCATGCGAGCTCGGTATGTTCGGGGACCGAGGATTGCACGAACAGCACTGCACGCTCGGGGTCGATGCCGGCCGCGAGCAGCGAGAAAACCATCTCGCGCCGGCGTGCGCGCAGCTCATCGGGGTTGTAGTTGCCCGTGATCGCGTGATAGTCGACGATGCAGAAGTACGATTCGTACTGCGCCTGCAACGCCACCCAGTTCTTGATCGCGCCGAGGTAGTTGCCGATGTGCAGCTCGCCCGACGGCTGAATCCCGCTGAAGATCCGTGACATCACGACAAGCTATGAGCGGTGAAAATGCGTCGCAAGCAAGTCGGCGCGACGCGCGCGAGCTGCTCGATACCGCGGCCAGCGCGGCCGATGCCGCGGCGCTCTTCATCCGGGAGCGCTCGCGCGACCCCGGTGCGCTCGAGTGGATCGAGAAGAGCCCCGCCGATTTCGTCAGCGAAGTCGATCGGGGTGCCGAGGAACGCATCCGTTCCGTGGTCCTCGATCGCTATCCCACGGCGCGGGTGGTGGGCGAGGAGCTCTCGCCGGAGGCGATCGCCGACAGCGGCCTCGCCTTCATCGTCGATCCGCTCGATGGCACGACGAATTTCCTCCACGGCTATCCCGAGTACGCGGTGTCGATCGGCGTCGCACGCGATGGCGTGCTGGTCGCCGCGACCGTCATCAACGTTCCGTTGGGGGAGCGGTTCATTGCCCTTCGCGGCGAAGGCGCGTGGCGCGACGATGAGCCGATCCGCGTCTCACGCATCACCGATCCCGGTCGCGCTCTCATCGGCACCGGCTTCCCCTTCAAGCACCCCGAGACACTCCCGGAATGGCAGCGCCAGTTCGGGCGCGTCATGCTGGTGACGGCCGGTGTGCGGCGCGCTGGAGCAGCTGCCCTCGACCTGTGCGATGTCGCCTGCGGGCGCTTCGAGGCGTTCTGGGAGCTGCGGCTCGCACCGTGGGATTTCGCCGCGGGCATGCTGATCGTTCGCGAGGCGGGCGGCGTCGTCACCGACCTTGCGGGGCAGCCGGTTCCGCTGACCCACGGACCGGTCGTCGCCGGCAGCCCCGTGATGCATGCATGGCTCCTGTCGCTCCTGCACGACCCGGAGACTCCGGCCTAGCTCCCTCTCCTTCCAGACGAATTCATCCGATGCTCGTAGAGTGCGTTCCGAATTTCTCCGAAGGCAGGCGCCCCGACGTCATTGACGCGATTCGCGCTGCCATCGCCGCCGTCGACGGCGTCGCGGTGCTCGATGTGTCGTCGGATGCGTCGCACAACCGCACCGTCATCACCTTCGTCGCGCCGGTCGAGCGCGCGGTGGACGCGGCGTTCGCGGGAATTCGCGCCGCGCGCGATCGCATCGATCTCACCGCCCACACCGGCGAGCACCCCCGCATGGGTGCGGCCGACGTCGTCCCCTTCATTCCCCTCGAGGGCACGACGATGGAGGACTGCATCGCCCTCGCTCGCACCCTCGGCCAGCGCGTCGGAACCGAGCTCGAGATCCCCGTCTTCCTGTACGAGCGCGCTGCGACGCGTCCCGACCGCGCGAACCTGGCGGACGTCCGGCGTGGACAGTTCGAGGGACTGCGGGACGAGATCGGGAAGAATCCGGCGCGGACTCCCGACTACGGGCCCAATCGCATCCACGCGACCTTCGGCGCGGTCGCCATCGGAGCGCGGCCACTGCTCGTCGCCTACAACGTCTACCTCGGCCCCGAGAGCAATCTCGACGTCGCGAAGAAGGTTGCAGTCGCGGTGCGCGGCTCGTCGGGCGGCCTCGCCAACGTGAAGGGCATGGGGATCGCCGTCGATGGTCAGGCGCAG